>CAYRXQ010000009.1:15269-28330 GCA_964428115.1 uncultured Ilumatobacteraceae bacterium | reverse complement strand
GACCGAGTCGGCTGATACTTCCCTGCGTGACCAACTACGAACAGATCGCCCTCGACGTCGCTGACGGCGTGGCCACCATCACGATGGACCGTCCCGATCAGCTCAACGCGTTCACCGGCACGATGATGCACGAGATGATCGCGGCCTTCGACCTGATCGACGCCGACGACGACGTGCGCGCGGTGATCGTGACCGGTTCGGGCCGTGGGTTCTGCGCCGGGGCCGACCTGTCGGGCGGCGGGGAGACCTTCGCCAAGGGCGGCAGCGACGTGCAGAGCGCGGTCGGCGTGCCCCGTGACGGCGGCGGGCTGCTCACCCTGCGGATCTTCGAGTGCACCAAGCCGGTGATCGGCGCGATCAACGGCGCTGCCGTCGGCGTCGGGGTCACGATGACACTGCCGATGGACATCCGGCTCGCCAGCACGGCGGCCAAGTTCGGGTTCGTCTTCGCCCGGCGCGGGATCGTGCCCGAGGCCTGCTCGAGCTGGTTCCTGCCCCGCGTCGTGGGCATCAGCCAGGCCGCGGAGTGGTGCTACTCGGGGCGGGTCTTCCCGGCCACCGAGGCGCTCGAGGGCGGCCTGGTCCGCAGCCTCCACGAGCCCGACGACCTGCTGCCCGCCGCCCGGGCGATCGCCGCCGACATCGCCGAGAACGCCGCGCCGGTGTCGGTCGCGCTCACCCGGCAGATGCTGTGGCGCATGCTCGGTGCGTCGCACCCGATGGAGGCACACCGGGTCGACAGCCGCGGCATCCAGCAGCGCGGCGCCAGCGCCGACTCCCGCGAGGGCGTCATGAGCTTCCTCGAGAAGCGCCCGGCGGCATACACCGATCGGGTCAGCGCCGGCCTGCCGGAGATCTTCCCCGACTGGACGGCACCCGAGTTCCACTGACCGGTGCTCAGGCGGTCTGCGCCTCGGCGGTGGACCGGATCGCCGCGATGGTGGCCGTCATGTGATCGCGCATGTCGAGGTGGTGGCCCATGAACCGCCTGATGAACGGGCGGAACCACCGGGCCGGGGGGTGCGTCGGGAGGACGAACTGGGTGAGGCGGCACCCCGACGGCGTGGGCTCGATCTCGAAGCCCCAGACCGACGAGTCGCTCGACGGCCCGTGGCGGCGCCCCGGCACCGTCCGGTAGGCGAACCGTCTGCCCGGCTCGTCGGCGGTGACCTCGCAGATGCGTGCCCACCGGTTCGCACCCCAACGGTTCTGACCGCGAAAGCGCGCGCCGACCGATCGGCGCTCGTCGAGCCACGCCGCAGCGTGGCACTCGGGGCTCCACTCACCGATGCGCGTGACGTCGCTCACCAGGTCGTAGACATGCCCCGGGTCCGCGGCGACGTCGGTGCTCACCCGTCGTTCCACGAGCCAGGGCCGATCGCGGTCGGGGATCGAGGTCTGGCTGGGGGTGGCGGTATCGCTGGACATATTCGATACAGTAGCACTGTGGTCAATAAGGCGGATTCGGCGGGTTCCCGCCGGCACTACGACGGTTCGAAGCGCCGGGCCGCAGCGCGGGTGACGCGCGATCGCGTGCTGGCGGCCGCGGCCGCCTGCTTCGAGGAGCAGGGCTACGGCGCGACGACGATCGCCCGGATCGCCGAGCGGGCCGACGTCTCGCCCGAGACGGTGTACGGCACCTTCGGGACCAAGCGGGCGATCCTCCAGGCGTGGATCGATCGATCGGTGGTCGGCGACGACCTCGAGCTCGCGTTCCGCGATCGGAGGCCCTCGGTCGGTCCGATGTCGGAGATGTCGCCCGAGCAGGTCGACGCAGCCATCCGCGACCAGGTCGCGGTGCTGCGCACGATCAACGAGCGGGTCGCGGCCCCGCTGCGCGTGCTGCGCGCCGCGGCCGATGCCGACCCGGCGCTCGTCGAGGTGGTCGAGGAGAACGAGCGGCGCCGTCGCTCCGATCTGGAGGCGATCGCCGACGACATGCTCGCAACGTCGAGCGAGGACGTCGGGCGGATCGTCGACCTCGTCGCGGTGCTCAGCTCGGCCCACGTGTACACCTCGCTGGTGGTCGATCGCGGCTGGACCGGCCAGGAATACGAGAGGGCGATCGTGGCGCTGTTGGCTCCCGTGCTCGACGGCTCGGCGTGGCGAGGGTCACGAATGGTTCCGGAACGATTCGGGAATCTCTCAAGTGACCACGGGTTGCATCCGATGGAATCGCAACCCCCCACACGGACCAGGACGACAGAGGAACGAAGATGACCACCATGACGCAGGAAGTGATCGACACGGGTGACGTGATCGAACTGGAGCGCGACGGCGAGACGATCACCGCGCTCGTCCTGCTCGCGGCCGACGAGGCCGTGATCCTCGACGCCTGCGACGGGTCGACGCCGTTCGTGCTCAAGCGCGAGCAGCTGGTGTCGTACCGCAAGTTCCAGCCGGTCGGCTGATCCGACCACGGGGCCCATCGGGTCCCATCCGAGTTCTCCCCCTAGCCTGGGCGCCGTGGATCCCACGGCGCCCTCGCTGTTCTCCCGGGTCGGTGGGCTCGACTTCTTCGAGCAGCTCGTCGACCGGTTCTACCAGGGGGTGGCGACCGATCAGGTCCTGCTCCCGCTGTACCCCGAGGCGCCCGATCTGACGGGTGCTCGCCATCGGCTCACGCTGTTCCTCGCCCAGTACTGGGGCGGCCCGCAGACCTACCTCGAAGAGCGCGGCCACCCGCGGCTGCGGATGCGGCACCTCCCGTTCCACGTCGGACCGCTCGAGCGCGACCGCTGGCTCGTGCACATGGCCGGTGCCGTCGACGCGGTGTGCGCCGAGCGCGGTGAACCCGCTGAGGTCCGCGACGAGCTGATGGGCTACTTCGTGCCGGCCGCCGAGCACCTCCGCAACGACACGGGCCTGCCCATCTCGGGGCCCGCTGCCAGGACGCCCCAGCGCTGATGTCGGTCATCGAGGTCCGGGGGCTGCGCAAGCGGTACGGCGACGTCGCCGCGGTCGACGGGGTGTCGTTCGACGTCCGCGAGGGCGAGGTGTACGCACTGCTCGGGCACAACGGCGCCGGCAAGTCGACCACGGTCGAGATCCTCGAGGGGCACCGCACCCGGACCGGCGGCGAGGTGTCGGTGCTCGGGCTCGACCCGGCCACGGGCGGACGCGAACTGCGCGACCGGATCGGCATCGTGCTCCAGTCCTCGGGGATCGAACCGGAGCTGTCGGTGCGCGAAGCGATCGAGCTGTACGGATCGGTGTACCGCCGGCGTCGCTCGGTGGAGGAGCTGGTGGGGCTGATCGGTCTCGAGGAGAAGGTCGACAGCCGGATCGGCTCGTTGTCGGGCGGGCAGCGTCGACGTGTCGACCTCGCGCTCGGCATCGTCGGTCGCCCCGACCTGCTCTTCCTCGACGAGCCGACGACCGGGTTCGACCCCGCCGCGCGCCGTCGGTCGTGGGCCCTCGTGGAGGGGCTGTGCGCCGAGGGAGCCACCGTGCTGCTCACCACCCACTACCTCGACGAGGCCCAGCACCTCGCCGACCGGGTGGGCGTCCTGGTCGACGGTCGACTCGTCGCCGAGGGCACGCCCGCCGAGCTGGTCGCCGGGGCGGGCGGGAGCGTGGTGACCTGCGCGGTCCCCGAGTCGGTCGCGCTCGACGGGCTGGAGTCGGTCCTGCCCGCGGAGGCATCGGTGGCCGGCCGGCGGATCCGCTTCGTGACCGTCCGCCCGACCGCGGAGCTGGCGGCGCTCACGGCCTGGGCCCGCGATCGAGGTGTGGAGCTCGAGGAGCTGGCGGTCACCCGGCCGAGCCTCGAGGACGTGTTCCTGGGGCTCGGGGAGGACCACTGATGGCGGCCTGGCCGAGCACGGCGACGCTGGTGCTGCGACAGATCCGCTACCAGCTCCTGCTCTTCTGGCGGGTGCCGGTCGGGCTGTTCTTCACGCTGCTCCTGCCGCTGATCATGCTGGTGCTGTTCAACGCCCTGTTCGGGGGCACGACGGTCGACACCGGGTCGGGGGAGTGGCCGGTCCGCCAGTTCTACACCGGGGGGTTGGCGGTGTTCACGGCCGTGTCGGCCACGTACACCAACCTCGCCAACATGATCCCCATCCGCCGCGACGAGGGCGTGCTCAAGCGGTGGCGCGGCACGCCGATGCCCACCTCGATCTACGTGGCCGGGGCGGTCGGCGCCGCGGTGGTCATCGCGTTCGTCGGCGTCGTGATCATGCTCACGCTCGGCGTGGTGGCCTACGACCTCGAGATCTACGCCGCCAAGCTGCCGGCCGCGCTGCTCACCTTCGTCGTGGGCGTGTCGTCGTTCGCTGCACTCGGCATGGCGGTGGCCGGGCTGGTGCCGACCGCGAGCGCAGCGTCGGCGGTGGCCAACGCCACGATCCTGCCGCTCGCGTTCGTGTCGAACGTCTTCATCGTCGTGGAGGATCCGCCCCGCTGGCTCGGGCTGGTCGGCGACATCTTCCCGCTGAAGCCCTTCGTCGACGCCTTCCAGGACGCCTTCAACCCCATGGTCGAGGCGCCGGCGTTCGACTGGGGCAACCTCGCGTTCATCGCTCTGTGGGGTGTGGCGGGCGCGATCGGCGCCGTGCGGTGGTTCCGGTGGGAGCCCTCGCCCGGTGGCTCGACGCGCCGTCGACGCGCCGCTCGGCAGGTCGCGGCCGGCGACTGAGCACCGGTCGGGCGTCTCAGCCCTCGAACACGACGGTCTTGCGGCCGTACACCAGCACGCGGTGCTCGAGGTGGGAGCGCACGGCCCGCGCGAGCACGATGGTCTCGAGATCGCGGCCCTTGCGGGTCAGGCTCGCGACGTCGTCGCGGTGCGAGACCCGGTTGGTCTCCTGGTCGATGATCGGGCCCTCGTCGAGATCCTCGGTGGCGTAGTGCGCCGTGGCGCCGATCAGCTTCACGCCGCGGTCGTGCGCCTGGCGGTACGGGTTGGCACCGACGAACGCCGGCAGGAACGAGTGGTGGATGTTGATGATCCGGTGCGGGAAGGCGCCGATCAGCGTGGGCGAGAGGATCTGCATGTAGCGGGCCAGCACCACCAGCTCCACCTCGTGCTCGCGCAGGGTCGCGAGCACCTGGCGCTCCTGGTCGGCCTTGGTGGCCTGGGTGACCGGCAGGTGGACGTAGGGGACGCCGAGGTGCGCGCACAGCTCGGCGTGGTCGGGGTGGTTGTCGATGACCACCCGGACGTCCGCGGCCAGCTCTCCGGTGCGCCATCGGGTGAGCAGGTCGTACAGGCAGTGCGGCTGCTTGGAGGCCATCAGCGCCACCCGCATGGGGGTGTCGCTGAAGCGCAGGTCGACGTGGATCCCGAACCGGTCGGCGATCGGCGCGAAGGCCGGTGCGATCTCGTCGCGACCGAGGCCGAACCCGTCGAGCTCGAACTCGACGCGCTGGAAGAAGACCCCTTCGACCGGATCGACATGCTGCTCGGCGTGGACGATGTTGCCCTCGTGGCGCGCGATGAACTCAGCCGTCGCGGCCACCACGCCGCGCTGGTCGGGGCAGGACAGCAGGAGCACGGCCGTACCGGTCATCCGCAGGTGTCTATCGCCGCCGCGACGCGACCGGTCAGCGCAGCGCCCAGCACGCGATCGCGGTGGCCGCCGCGGCGTTCAGCGAGTCGACGCCTGCGGCCATCGGGATGGTCGCTCGGTGGTCGGCGAGCTCGAGCAGGGCCGGGGAGAGACCGGCGCGCTCGGCCCCGACGAGGATCGCCCGTCGGCCCTGCACGCTCGGCGCGAGCACGGCGAGGTCGATCGCTCCGCCGGGCGTCAGCGCGACGGTCGTGAGGTCGGGCGCGGCGGCCCGCAGGGCAGCGGCGAGGTCGGTGGTGCGGGCGTGGGGGAGGACGAACGCCGTGCCCATCGCGACCCGCAGCGACCGGCGTGCGAGCGGATCGGCGCTGGTGTGGTCGAGGACCAGGCCGTCCCAGCCGAGTGCCGCCGCGTTGCGCACGATCGCGCCGACGTTCGCCGGGTTGTCGACGCCCTCGACGACCACGACGCGGCTCGCCGTGGCCAGCAGCGCCTCGGCGGAGGGCCGGGGCGGCCGGCGGAAGATCGCCACGATCGTGTGGGGCACACCGAGGCGGGTGACCATCGCCCGGATCTCCTCGCCCCCGAGGTGGACGTCGATCGGGAGCCGATCGGCGACCGCAGGGATCCGGTCGACGTCGGCGAGGGCGGCGACGGGCTCACAACCGGCGTCGAGGGCCCGCTCGACCACGAGGTCGCCCTCGGCGAGGAACAGCCCGGCACCGGCGTCGATCCGGCGTTCGATCCGGCTCGCCAGCCCTCGGTCGCCGAGGCGGAACGGGTCGAGCCGGGGGTCGTCGGCGTGGTCGACCTGGATGAACCGGAGCGCCACGGTGGTCGTCGCCTCTCGGCTCAGTAGAAGTAGGGGAACGGCGACCAGTCGGGCGATCGCTTCTCGAGGAACGCATCGCGGCCCTCGGTCGCCTCGTCGGTCATGTAGGCGAGCCGGGTCGCCTCGCCGGCGAACACCTGCTGGCCGACCAGGCCGTCGTCGATGAGGTTGAACGAGTACTTCAGCATGCGCTGCGCGGTGGGGCTCTTGGCGTTGATCTCCCGCGCCCACTGCAGGGCGGTCGCCTCGAGCTCGGCGTGGTCCACGACCGCGTTGACCATGCCCATCCGCTGCGCGTCCTCGGCCGAGTACTCGCGACCGAGGAAGAAGATCTCGCGTGCGAACTTCTGCCCGACCTGGCGTGCCAGGTACGCGGAGCCGAACCCGCCGTCGAAGCTGGCGACGTCGGCATCGGTCTGCTTGAAGCGGGCGTGCTCGCGGCTCGCGAGCGTCAGGTCGGCCACGACGTGCAGGCTGTGGCCACCACCGGCAGCCCAGCCGGGCACCACGCAGATCACGACCTTGGGCATGAAGCGGATGAGCCGCTGCACCTCGAGGATGTGCAGCCGGCCCGCCCGCCCCGGGTCGATGCTGTCGGCGGTCTCGCCCTCGGCGTACTTGTAGCCCTCGCGGCCGCGGATCCGCTGGTCGCCGCCCGAGCAGAACGCCCAGCCGCCGTCCTTGGCCGAGGGGCCGTTGCCGGTGAGGAGCACGCAGCCGACGTCGGTCGACATCCGGGCGTGGTCGAGGGCGCGGTACAGCTCGTCGACGGTGTGCGGCCGGAACGCGTTGCGGATCTCCGGGCGGTCGAACGCGATGCGGACCGCGCCGGTGTCGACGGCCCGGTGGTAGGTGATGTCGGTGAAGTCGAACCCGGGGACCGATCGCCAGGCCGTGGGGTCGAAGAGCTCCGAGACGGTGCGCGTCATGGCGCTCATGTTGGTGCATGCGGCGGGCGGCTCCGGCATCGATCGGCTGGGCTACCGTGCGGCCATGCCGTACGCCGAGGTCAACGGGCAACGACTCCACTTCGAGGATTCGGGTGGCGATGGTCCGCCCGTGGTGCTCTCGCACGGGTTCCTCATGGACCACGAGATGTTCGCCCCGCAGGTCGAGGTGCTGCGCGACCGGTACCGCGTGATCACCTGGGACGAGCGGGCCTTCGGGCGCACCGAGTTCGACGGGCAGCCGTTCACCTACTGGGACTCGGCCTCCGACGTGCTCGGGCTGCTGGATCACCTCGGCATCGACCGTGCGGTGCTGGGCGGCATGAGCCAGGGCGGGTTCCTCTCGCTGCGGGCCGCGCTCCTCGCACCCGAGCGGGTGCGAGCGCTGATCCTCCTCGACACCCAGGCCGGCGGGGAGGAGCCGGGCAACGTCGAGGCGTACGGCCAGATGATCGACACCTGGCTCGCGGCCGGGCCGATCGACGAGCTGACCGCGATCGTGGCCGAGATCATCATCGCCGAGCCCGAGACCAACGCCGCGTGGATCGCGAAGTGGAAGACGCTCCCGACCGCACCGATGCGGCAGGCGGGGGACTGTCTGTTGCACCGCGACGACATCACCGATCGTCTCGGCGAGATCACCTGTCCTGCGCTCGTGGTCCACGGCACCAGTGACACGGCGATCCCCATGGAGCGGGCCGAGACGCTCGCCGCCGGGTTGTCGGGCGCCGGGCCGGTGGTCGCCGTCCCGGGCGCGCATGCGGCCAACCTCACGCATCCGGGCCCGGTCAACGAGGCGATCCTGGCCTTCCTCGCGTCGCTGCCCGCCTGACGACGATGATCAGCATCACCGGCGTGGCCGGCCTGCCCGAGATCCTGCGCGACGCCGATCTCGCGGCGATGATCCTCGAGCACGGCGAACTGGCCGACGGCGACGTCGTCGTGGTCACCTCCAAGATCGTGTCGAAGGCCGAGGGCGCGGTGCTCGAGCTCGACGAGGTCGTGCCCAGCGAGTTCGCGCAGACCTGGGCGGTGGCGTGGGACAAGGACCCGCGCGTCGTGGAGGTGGTGCTGCGCCAGTCGAAGCGGGTGGTCCGCCAGATCGGGCCGGTGCTCATCACCGAGACCCACCACGGCTTCGTCTGCGCGAACTCGGGGGTCGACCAGTCGTCGAGCGGGGCCCACGGTCGCGTGGTGGTGCTGCCCGTCGACCCCGACCGGTCGGCACGCGAGCTGCGCGACCGGTTCGCCGAGCTCGGGGTGCGGGTGGCTGTGATCGTCAGCGACACCTTCGGACGTCCGTGGCGCGAGGGGCAGACCGACGTGGCCATCGGGGTCGCGGGGATCGCGCCGCTGCGGAGCTACATCGGCCAGGTGGATCCGCACGGCCACGAGTTCCGGGTGCAGGAGCTGTGCGTGGTCGACGAGCTGGCCGCGGCGGCCGAGCTCGTGAAGGGCAACACCAGCCGGGTGCCCGTGGCCGTGATCCGCGGGGTCGAGTACGAGCCGGTGGAGGACGCCACGATGGCGCCCGTGCTGCGCGACTCCTCGCGCGACCTGTTCCGCTGAACTGGTGACGTCAGTCGGGGACCGGTCGGCCGGCGCCCCGCAGGACGGCGTGCCAGGCCAGGTCGACCTCGGTCGGGGACAACCGGTCGACCGGCAACGCTGCGAACCACCGGTCGAGCTCGCGGCCCGCAGCGGCGATGGTGCCGTGCGCGAGCGGACGCCACGGGGGCGGGGTGGTGGTCGGCTCGGCATCCGGGGCGGTCTCGGATCGGCCCCAGTGCACGGTCACGAGCGCCTCGGAGCCGATCCGGACGGCGGCGGCACGGAGGGCATCGTCGAGCTCGGCCCGCCGGATCGCCGAGCGGGCCACCACCAGGGGATCGCCGACCCCGTCGACCGCCTCGCTGGCGTCGGGGAGGGGGTCCAGGGGGTCCATCGAGGAGACGAACGCAAACACGCCGGCCGGGCCGATGGCGACGTGTTCGACCTCGCCGAGGGTGCCGGGGACGAGCTCGGGGACCAGCCGCCAGCCCTCGGGCAGGAAGCGCACGAGGGCGGTGCTCGTCAGGCGCGCCGCGGCGGCGGCGGTGGGGATCGCGGGGTCGACCCCGACCTTCGGTGCGGCGGGCTGCCGGAGGCGTCGGGCCAGCGCGATGCCGCCGGTCAGCATCGCCGCCAACACGACGAGCGGGATCGCGATGCCGAGGCCGTTCACGTCGCTGCTCCACGGGTCACCATCACATCGTGGCCCAGCCGCGGGCCGGGCGCGATGATGCACCCCATGCCGGACTCTCCTCGCCTCCCCGTCCTGGATGCCGCCGACGATCCCCGCCTGGAGGAACTGTTCGGCAAGGCGCTGCGCGGGCCCGACGGCAGCGTGCTGAACATCTTCGGGACCCTCGGCAACCATCCCGACCTGCTCCGGCGCTGGCTCGTGTTCGCCACGCACGTGCTGGTCAAGAGCACGCTCACCCCGCGCGACCGTGAGCTGCTGATCCTGCGGACCGGGTGGAACTGCCGGAGTCGCTACGAGTTCGCGCAGCACGTGCTGATCGCTCGCGAGTGCGGGATCAGCAACGACGAGATCGCCCGCGTGCGGCTCGGACCCGACGAGCCCGGGTGGTCACCGGCCGATCGACTGCTGCTGGTGGCCGCCGATCAGCTGCACGCCGAGCAGTCGCTGTCGGAGGAGACCTGGCTCGCGCTCGCGGCGGAGCGCTCGCCGGAGCAGATCCTCGACCTCATCGCGACCGTCGGCAACTACCACCTGGTGGCGATGTTCCTGAACAGCGCACGTGTCGAGCTCGACGGGTGGGTCCGCGAGGCGGTGCTCGAGGGCGGCACCGAGCTCTGAGGCGATGCCGCGGTCGGCGGCCTGCCCGCCAGACTGGGGCGATGGGACGACGAGGCGTGTGGCGCCGAGTGACCGGACGCCGACCACAGGCGGCGGTCGACTGGCCCGAGCTCCTCGCCACCTCGCTCCCCGCGTGGCCGACGCTGCTCCCCGACGAGCAGGAGCGCCTGGTCGCCCTGGTGGAGCACTTCGTCGACCGGGTGCGCTTCGAGGCGGCGCGGGGCTTCGAGCTGCACGACCGGCACCGTGCCGTCATCGCCGGTCAGGCCTGCCGGTTGCTGCTGGGTCTCGACCTCGACGAGTTCCCGTGGGTGCGGTCGGTGATCGTCCACCGGTCCACCGTCGTGCTGCGGGGTCGACGCACCGTCGGGGCGGGGCGGGTGGAGACGACCGCGGCGCAGACCCTCGACGGCCAGGCCCACCACCGCGGCCCGGTCGTGCTGTCGTGGTCGGCGGTCCGGGCCGACCTGCGCATGCCCGCCCGCGGCCGCGACGTGATCCTCCACGAGTTCGCCCACCAGCTCGACATGATCGACGGCGTCGTCGACGGGACGCCGCCCATCGAGGACGAGCTGGCCCTGGCCCGCTGGGTCGAGGTGTGCACCGACGCCTACGAGCGGCTGCGCGGCGAGCGACCCCCGAGCGGCGATCCGGACCGACCGACGGTGCTGCGGTCGTACGGCGGCACCAACGCCGGTGAGTTCTTCGCCGTCGCGACCGAGGCGTTCTTCCTGCGGCCGGGGGAATTCGCGATGGGGGAGCCGGCGTTGTACCGGGAGTTGGCGGCCTTCTACGGTCAGGATCCCGCGGCCCGGGCTGCCCTCCGCGACGATGCGGTACCCGTCGGGTGCCAGAGAGAGGAATCCCCATGAGCGACATGACCATCGACATCGGCATCGACGAGGCCGATCGGCTCGAGATCGCCGCCGGACTGTCCCGGCTGCTGGCCGACACGTACACGCTCTACCTGAAGACGCACAATTACCACTGGAACGTCACGGGACCGATGTTCCAGACCCTCCACCTGATGTTCGAGACGCAGTACAACGAGCTCGCACTGGCCGTCGACGAGATCGCCGAGCGCATCCGCTCGCTCGGCGCCCCCGCGCCCGGCACGTACCGCGAGTTCGGCGAGCTGAGCTCGATCGACGAGGACGGGGCCCTCGACGCGCCCGACGCGAAGGAGATGATCCGCCGGCTCGTCAAGGGCCAGGAGGCCGTCGCCCGTACCGCCCGCTCGCTGTACCCCACGGTCGAGCGTGCGAGTGACGAGCCGACTGCCGATCTGCTGACGCAGCGCCTCCAGGTGCACGAGAAGACCGCCTGGATGTTGCGCAGCCTGCTCGACGGCTGACCGAGCGGCATCTGTCGCGGATCGTCGTCCGCGGCGGTGCGGCCGGTATAGGTTTCGCCCCGTCAAAGGGGGCAGTCGTGGATCGACGGTGGCGGTGGCTCGGGCGTTCGCTCGGCAAGCGGTGGTACCTGGTGGCGGTCGCGGTCGCGGCCGTCACGGGTGCGGTGGTGCCGGGTCTGGCACGACTGGAGTTCGCCACCGGCCAGGACAGCTACCTGAACGCCGGCTCCCAGGTGGCGGTCGACAACGTCCGCTATCAGGACGCCTTCGGCGGTGAGGCAGCAGTCCTGCTGTTCACGATGGACGAGGGTCGCACCATCGACGACCTGTTCACCCCGGCCAACGTCGAGCGGTTCGAACAGCTCGAGGCCGACCTCGCTGCGATCCCCCAGGTGGCGGCGGTCCTCACGCCGTTCACCTCGATCATCTGGAGCGAGGCCATCGCGGCCGGCCCGGGCACCGCCGCGCTGATCTCGGCCGCCGGGCGGGAGACCGATCCGGCGGCCAAGGCACTGCGTGAGGCCGACATCGCGCTCAGCCTGGCGCGCCTGGGCGGTGTGGGCGAGCGCGATCTGGCCGATCCGACCTGGATCGAGTTCCTGCTCTACGCGAACGAGGGGTACACGCTCGCCGACGGCGTGGTCACGCCGCCCGCCGATGAGCCCGTGATCCGGGCCTCGCTGCTGTCGACGTTCCCCAACCGAACGACCGCCGTGGGCGGCGTGGTGCTCGGCGGCAACCTCAGCCTCGACGACCTGTCGGCCGGTACCGATGCGATCCTCGCGGTGACCGAGGCGTTCGAGATCGAGGGCGCCTCGGCGCTCACGACCGGCTCTCCGGTCTACCTGAAGGAGATCAACGACTACCTGCAGGAGGGCATGCTGCAGCTCGGTCTCCTGGCCTTCGCGGTCATGACCGTGGTGCTCCTCCTGCTGTTCAAGGTCCGCTGGCGCCTGCTCCCGTTGCTGGCCGTGTTCATCGGCGTGGTCTGGGCGTTCGGGCTGATCGGCTACCTGGGCATCCCACTCTCGCTGGTCACCATCTCGGGTCTGCCGATCCTCATCGGGATGGGGATCGACTTCGCCATCCAGATCCACAACCGCGTCGAGGAGGAGGTGGTGCTCGATCGCGAGGACCATCCGATCTCGGAGACCATGGCCAACCTCGTCCCGGCGCTCGTGGCGGCCGTGGTCGCCGCCATCCTGGCCTTCCTGGCCCTGCGCGTGTCACGGGTCCCGATGATCCGTGACTTCGGGGTGCTCCTCGCGGTCGGCATCGCCGTCCTGCTCGCGGTCGGTCTCATCGTGCCGGCCGCCGTGCTCGGGGCGCGCGAGTGGCGGCACCGCACGACCAAGCGCGAGTCCTCGATCAGTGAACGGCTCGTCGTCTGGCTCGGGTCGCTGCCGACCCGCGCCGTGCCCGTGATCGCCGTGGTCTCGCTGATCCTGGTGGTGCTCGGGCTGAGCCTCGAGAACCGGACCAAGATCCAGTCGGATCCGGTGCGGTGGATCGACCAGGGCTCCCAGGTGGTGCAGGACGTCAACACCCT
>CAYRXQ010000009.1:0-15169 GCA_964428115.1 uncultured Ilumatobacteraceae bacterium | reverse complement strand
GTGGCCCCGCCCGCGATCTCCCGGTCGCTGGTCCGGGCCGACGGTGTCGCGACGCAGGTCAACCTGCGCCTCGGGCCGGCGAGCCTCGAGGAACGAGCGATCATCGTGGCCGATCTCGAGGCCGACCTCGAGGCACTCTTCGGCGAGGTCGTGCTCACCGAGGACAGCATCCTGCGCGTCGGTCTCGACGAGGCCGATCCGTCGATCCGCGCCGTGCCCTCCGGTCTCGCCGTGGTCGGTGTCGGCCTGCTCGAGAATCTGCGGGCCAACCGGGCCGTGCTCACCTATCTGGCGCTCGCCGCAGCGGCACTGTTCCTGGTGCTGCGGTTCCGTAGCGTGACCCGGGCCGGGCTGACGCTCGTGCCGGTGGTCCTCGCCGTGGGGGCCTCGTCGGCCATCGTCAGCGGGCTCGGGTTCACCCTCAGCCCGCTCACCACCGTGTGCGGGCCGCTGGTGATCGCGTCGTGCGTGGAGTTCGCCGTGCTCATCACGGCCCGCTATCTCGAGGAGCGCGAACGTGGTCTGACGCCGCGGGAGGCCACCGACACGGCGTCGGCCCGCACCGGTCGGGCGTTCTTCACCTCGGCGCTCACGACGATCGGTGGGTTCGCCACCCTGGTCATCTCGCCGCTGCCGTTGCTGCGCGACTTCGGGTTGATCGTCTCGCTGAACGTCTCGATCGCCCTCCTCGCGGCGCTCGTCGCGATGCCCCCGCTGCTGGTCTTCGCCGACGAGCGCGGCTGGCTGGCCATCGGGCAGCATGCTGCCACCGGCGGACGCCACGGCGTGCGGTTGGCCGCGCCGGCGCGTGGGCGTCCGTTCGTGGCATCGATCGTGGCAGCGGTGCTGCTCGCCGTCGGCGCCGGCGTGCTCCTGGCGAGCGCCCAGAGCGACGAGGTCGAGGCCGACGAGTCGGTGTTCGCCGCGGTGGCGCTCCCCACCACCACGACCACCACGACCACCACGACCACGACCCTGCCGCCCGATCCCGACGAGCCCGTGGTCGAGGAACCGGGCATCGATCCGAACGACTTCGGGACCGACCGCCCCGCGGGTCTGATCGCGGGGACGCTGTTCGATCTGCTCACCGGTCAGGGCATCCCGGCGAACCAGGCGGTGTGCACCGCCGAGACGCTGCTGACGCGGACCACCGAGGACGCGCTGCTGGCATCGGGGATCGCGACCTTCTCCGACGAGTCGTTGGTGCCGGTCATCGAGGCCGGGCTCGACTGCGGCATCCCGCAGGAGGACATCGACGCGACGATCGCCGCGGCCCGCGGCGAGTGACCGGCGGGGTCGCTGGCAGACTGCCCCGGTGCGCATCCAGGACGTCCCGTTCACCGAGCTGCTGACCCTCGAGGCGCACGGTCCCGACACCTACGTGGGGCGGTCGGCGCAGTACCCGTGGGGGCAGCGGCTGTTCGGTGGGCAGGTGGTCGCGCAGGGGCTCCGGGCCGCGGCCGACACCGTCGAGCCCGGTCGGCCGGTGCACTCGCTGCACGCCTACTTCATCCGGCCCGGCACCCATGCCGAACCGGTGCGCTACGAGGTCGAGCGACTCCGCGACGGACGGTCGTTCAGCACCCGCCAGGTGGTGGCCCGTCAGTCGAGCGGTGCGATCCTCACCCTGTCGCTGTCGTTCCAGGATCCCGAGGAGGAGGCCGACGTCCAGCTCACCGGGCTCCCCGACGGGCTGCCCGGGCCCGACGACCCGTCGTTGGTCGATCAGGGATGGGGCCGGCTGATCGATCGTCGGGCCACGGGTGCGGACGGCCCCGCCGGCTACTGGATCCGGCTGCTGGCCGACGTGGGTGACGATCCGGTGCTCCAGGCCTGCGGCCTGGCGTTCATGTCGGATGCCGCACCGTCGCGCGCCGCGCGGTTGCCGCATCCCGAGCTCGTCGGGGATGCGTCGGATCGCGGCCGCTTCCAGGGCGCGAGCCTCGACCACACGTTGTGGTTCCATCGCCCGGTGCGGGTCGAGCAGTGGCACTGGTTCGCCACCGAGTCGCACGGCCTCTACAACGCCCGCGGCGTGGTGACCGGGGACGTGATCTCGGTCGGCGGTGTCCAGGTGGCGACCATGGCCCAGCAGGTGCTGCTGCGGCGGTTGCGCGACCGTCCCTGAGCAGGGGCGCGGGTCACAGGGCGACGGCTCAAGGGGCGGCCGCTGCGGCCGATGTGGAGATGTGAGATCGAGTCCAGTCGCGTCGTCGCCACCGCCGGCCTCGGCCGAGATCGGATCACCCGAGGGTCGGCTCGTCGCGCGGGACGTTCGGACGCCGTGGGGTCGCTGGTGGTCGACGCACGAACGGGCACTGCACGCGGTGGTCGTCGTCGCCGTGGTGTGGACGACCGTGTACCTGGTGTGGCGGATCGGGTGGAGCTGGGACGGCGTCAACCCGGTGCTCTGGGTCCTGCTGCTGGCCGCCGAGGTGGCGGGCTGGCTCTCGCTGCTCGGCCTGGCGTGGTTCGGATGGCGGGCCCCGCTTCGGAGGCGCCCGCCGGTGCTCTCGATGCCGTCGGTGGACATCTACGTGTGCACCTACGACGAGCCGATCGAGGTGCTGCTCCCGACCCTGGAGGGCTGCGCCGCCGTGCGCTACCCGCACACCACGTACCTCCTCGACGACGGTCGCCGCCCGGAGATGGCGGAGCTCGCGCGTCAGAGCGGTGCTCGCTACCTGACGCGCCCCGACAACCGCCACGCCAAGGCCGGCAACATCAACCACGCCCTCACACTGACCGACGGGGACCTCGTGTTCGTGCTCGATGCCGACCACGTCCCACTCCCCGACGCGCTCGACGCGGTGGTCGGGTACTTCGAGGATCCCGATCTGGCCGTGGTCCAGACGCCGCACGGCTTCTACAACGACGACTCCTTCCAGCACTACGACACCGGTCGCCACGAGCAGTCGGTCTTCTTCGAGGTGATCCTGCCGGGCAAGGACCTGCAGGGTGCCGCGTTCTGGTGTGGATCGGCCGCCGTGATCCGTCGGGCGGCGCTCGTGCGGGTCGGTGGGGTGGCCACCGAGACGATCGCCGAGGACTTCCACACGACGATCAAGCTCCAACGTGAGGGTTGGACCACGGCGTACCATCACGAGCACCTGGTGCAGGGCTTGGCGCCGCACGACCTCGCTGCGTACCTGCTCCAACGGGATCGCTGGGCGCGGGGCAACCTCTCGGTGGTCCACACGCCCGAGAGCCCGCTGCGGGCACGGGAGCTGAGCGCACGCCAACGCCTCTCGTACGCCGTCAGCCTGTTCGCCTACACCGCCGGACCGGTTCGCGCTCTGCTGTTGACCGTGCTCGCCGTCGTGGTGTGGACCGGCGAGCTGCCCCTGCGGGCCACCCCGTTGACCCTGGGGCTGCTGTGGGCACCGGCCACGCTGCTCCTCCTCGTCGCCGGATCCGCCCTGACGCGTGGCTACATGCGGATCAAGGAGGCGACGCACTTCGAGCTGCTCACGGCCCAGATCCACCTCCGTGCGCTGTCGTGCCTCGTCCGGCCGTCGAGGGCGGCCTTCGCGGTGACGCCCAAGGAGGGCGTCGACACCGGCGGGTGGTCGCGCATCCGGATGCTGCCCCTGATCGTGGCCCTCGCCGCCACGCTCGGACTCGGTCTGGTGGCACGGGTCCTCGCGGCGTTCGGCTGGCTGCCGATGCCGGCGCTCCCCGGCGTCGCCGCGTGGCTGGTCCCCGTCCTGACGGCGGTCGAGCTGCGCCGGGTGCTGCGGACCCTGCGCTACGTCGGTCGGCGCGAGCAGGTGCGCTTGCACACCCGGTTCCCCCTCGAGGTGCCCGTGCAGATGGTGACGCCCGATCGGATCGAGCTCGTCGGCACCACCAGCGACCTGTCGGCCACCGGGCTGGCGGTCACGGTGGACCGCCCGTTGTCGGTCGGGTCGAGCGCTCGGGCCGTGATCGACCTCTCGCCGTCCGGAGCGGTCGAGGTCGGTGTGCGCGTCGTGCGCTCGGCGGTGGACGATCGCGGGATCGTGCACCTGGGTCTGCGGGTCGAGTCGATGTCGCAGGACGCACACCGGGCGATCGTCCGGACGTGCTTCGTGGGTGTGCTCCCGGGCCTGCTCCGCCGCCCCGACGACGACAGCGACGAGATCGAGCCGACCCTCGTGGTGGAGCGGTCGCGGTTCGGCGGCGCCGCCTGAGTCAGCCCGCGAAGGGACCCAACGCGACCAGCCGCAGCGTCGGTGCGCCGTCGGCGAGCGCGGTCTCCAGGTCGACCTCGGCCTCGAACCGCCAGTCGCCGTCGCCGGCGGGGTCCACGAGCTGCTGGGTCACCACCCAGCGTCCGGGCTCCTCGCGCAGCTGGAACCAGGCGGCGCTGCGCGCGTCGGCATCGACGTCGATGGCGGCGTGCTGTGACCAGTACGGCGCCATCGCAGCCCACAGCTCCTCGCTCGACCAGCCGCAGCGCTCGGCCAGCCGTCGGTGGTCGCGTCGGGCGAGCAGGTCGACCCAACCGAAGGCCGCGGTCCGCACGGCGGTCCGCCAGGCGGCGGGCGGCCCGGCGGGTGCGACGCTCGGGGCCACCGGGGCGTCGCGGTCCACGACCTCGCCGCCGGCGAGCCGCTCCCATTCGTCCATGAGGGTCGCGTCGGTCGCGCGGACCAGCGCGCCGAGCCACTCGACCACGTCGCGGACGGGGTCGGTGAGCAGATCCTCGGGGAGCGAGCGACCGAGTGTCCGCCAGGCGTCGGTGAGGTAGCGCAGCACGAGGCCCTCGCTGCGCTCCAGCCGGTATCGCCCGACGATCGTGCCGAACGTGTCGCCGCCCTCGAGCATCTCGCGGACCACCGACTTGGGCGACGGGCGGGCGTCGATCCACGGGTGCCGGTCGCGGTAGGTCTCGAAGCACGCGTCGAGGAGCTCGGCGAGCGGCCGTGGCGCGGTGATCCCGTCGAGCCGCTCGATGCGCTCCTCGTAGGGGACCCCGTCGGCCTTCATCTGTGCGATCGCGGCTGACCGCGCCGCGTCGGTCTGGGCCATGAGTACCTGGCGCGGGTCGTCGAGCACGGACTCGACGATGCTCACGACGTCGAGGGTGTGGTTCGGGTCGTCGACCTCGAGCGCGCCGACGACCTCGATCGCGAACGGGACCAGCGGGGAGGAGAAGCGCAGCGCGGTGTCGTCGCCGTCGTCGTCGAGCGACCCGACCCGCACCCCGGTGCACCGACCCTGTTCGTCGCGTCGGCGCTCGGCGACCCCGGCGGCCTCGAGGCTGCGGTAGACCGCGATCGCCCGACGGCGGTGGTCGCGCCGACGAGCCACCGGATCGTGGTTGTCGGCGAGCAGACGCTTGAGCGCGTCGGGCCCGTCGGGCCGGCGCAGCACGGTGGCCACCAGGTCGGTGGTGACGCGGAAGCGGGAGGTGAGCGGCTCGGGTCGCGCGGCGATCAGTCGGTCCATCGTGGCCTCGTCGAAGTGGACGAAGCCGTCGGGCGGCTTGGCCTTGACGAGCTTGCGCTTGGCCTTGGCATCGTCACCGACCCGGGACGCGGCGCGCTGGTTCTCGATCACGTGCTCGGGTGCCTGAGCCCAGACGTGGCCGTCGGGATCGAACCCGGGACGCCCGGCGCGTCCGGCGAGCTGGTGGAACTCGCGGGCGGTGAACACCCGGACCCGTGTCCCGTCGAACTTGGTGAGCGCCGTGAGGAGCACCGTGCGGATCGGGATGTTGACGCCCACGCCGAGGGTGTCGGTACCGCAGATCACGGGCAGGAGGCCCTCGCCGGCGAGCCGTTCGACGAGCCGGCGGTAGCGGGGGAGCATCCCGGCGTGGTGGACGCCGACACCGAAGCCGAGCAGTCGCGACAGGGTCTGCCCGAAGCCCTTGGGGAAGCGCTCGGCCCGCAGCACTGCGGCGATGCGCTCGCGCTGCGACCGGTCGGTGAGCGGCAGGCTGGTGAGCGACTGCGCTCGCTCGATCGCGCTGGCCTGGGTGGCGTGGACCACGTACACCGGGCTGAGCCCGTCGCGCACGGCCTCGAGCACCGACTCGGCCACCGGGGTGGTGCGCCACTGGTGGTGGAGTGGCGTCGGGCGGTGCACCGAGGTGATCTCGGTGACCGGCCGTCCCGAGCGCCGCTCGAGGTCGCCGGCGATCGCGGTCATGTCGCCGAGGGTGGCCGAGGCCAGCAGGAACTGGGTGCCCGTCGCCTCGAGCAGGGGGATCTGCCAGGCCCAGCCGCGGTCGCGCTCTGCGTAGTAGTGGAACTCGTCGAGGCAGGCGAAGCCGAACTCGCTGCGCTCGCCGGTGGCCAGGACGTGGTTGGCGTACACCTCGGCCGTGCAGACCAGCACCGGTGCGTCCGCGTTGATCGACGCGTCGCCGGTGGCGAGGCCGACGCGCTCGGCGCCGAGCACGGCGACCAGGTCGAAGAACTTCTCGGCGACGAGCGCCTTGATGGGGGCGGTCCACACGGCGCGCTGGCCGCGCTGGAGCGCGAGCAGCACCCCGGCGATCGCGACCAGGCTCTTGCCCGATCCGGTGGGCGTCGCGAGGATCACGTGATCGCCCGACGCGAGTGCCAGGGCGGCATCCTCCTGATGCGCGTACAGCGGGCGCCCGCCGGCCTCGGCCCAGGCGGTGAACGCGTCGAGCACGTCGCTCGGATCGGTGCTGGGACCGGAGCTCGGATCGGTGCCACCGGGCAGGAGGAACGGCGCGGTGGACATCCCGGCCAGTGTGACAGGCCCGGCGCGCGGCCGGGCAGACTGTGGCCATGTTCCGACGTCGCCGCTCCGCGCCGGTGGGCGCCGCCTCCGTCCCGGAGGCAGCGGTGGGCTCCACCCCGGTGCCGACCTGGCGCCCTCGGGTCGACGAGATCGTGGCGTTGCTCGCCGCGGCGCCCGGGCCGGCTGCGTCGTCGATCGACGACGTGGTGCTCGCGCTCGAGGCAGCCGAGGCCGATCGGGTGCGGCTCGACGCCGCGTTGGCCACGCTCGATCTCGACCGGTCGACCCAGGAGCTCAAGGCGGCACTGCGGGCCGGTGGGGAGGGGCCCACGCCCGAGGCGGCCGAGCGGATCGCCACGCTTCGTCGACGGCACGACTCGCTGCAGGCGCTCGCCAACCGCCGCGAGGTCCTGTGCGAGGCCATCGCTCGCACCGTGGTCGACCTCGAGTCGTTGGCCGCATCTGCGGTCGCGTCCTCGATGGCGGCGGGGGACGACGGTCGGTCGCTGGCGTCCGAACTGGATCGGGTCCGTGTCGACGTGCTCGCGCTCGCCGCCGCCCGTGCCGAGCTGGGTGGGCTCTGACCGGAGGCGCCTCGACGCGCCAAGATGCTTGCGTCTGCAAGAAAATCGATCGGCGCCGATATCCTGGGGCCATGTCCTCGCCGATCCTGCAGACGTTCCCCATCGGGATGCACTGGCCCACGGTCGACCCGTTCCTGTTCGTGGCCCACCACCGTGACGCGTACCCGGCCGGGACGAACCGACTCGGTCCGGATGCCTCACTGGCCGGCCGGGAGATCGGCAGCGACTTCGCCGGTCGCGACGGGTGGAACATGTATCACGGCTCGGTGGTGCCCGGGTTCCCGCAGCACCCGCACCGCGGCTTCGAGACCATCACCTACGTACGGACCGGCCTCGTCGACCACGCCGATTCGATGGGCGCCACGGCCCGCTACGGCGACGGCGACACCCAGTGGCTCACCGCCGGCGGCGGCATGGTGCACGCCGAGATGTTCCCGTTGCTGCGCCAGGACGCGCCCAATCCGCTCGAGCTGTTCCAGATCTGGATCAACCTCCCGAGCGACCGCAAGTTCGCCGATCCCCACTTCTCGATGCTGTGGGCCGAGGACACCCCCGTGGTGGAGCACGTCGATGCCGACGGTCACCGGACCGAGATCGTCGTCGTCGCCGGCGCACTCGCGGGCCGGGTCCCGCCGCCGCCCCCGCCCGCGTCGTGGGCGTCGCGCGACGACAGCGACGTCGCGGTGTGGCACGTGTCGATGGAGGCCGGGGCGACCTGGACGATGCCGGCGGCTCGTCCGGGGACCGTTCGCGTGGCCTACGTGTTCGACGGCGACGGGGTCCACCTCGGCGGTGACCAGGGCAGCCGGGTTGCGGGCGGCCAGGGCGCGGTGCTCGAGGCAGAGCGCGACCTCGACCTGGTGGCCGACGCAGGCGGCGTGCAGTTGCTGGTGCTCCAGGGGCGTCCGATCGGTGAGCCGGTGGCGCAGTACGGACCGTTCGTGATGAACGACGAGGCCGGCATCCGCCAGGCCTTCGAGGACTACCGGCGCACGGGCTTCGGCGGGTGGCCGTGGGACCGTGACGATCCGGTCCACCCCGCTGCGGCAGGGCGGTTCGCCCGCTATCTCGACGGCCGCGTCGAGGAGCGACTGGCCAGCTGACCCCGGACGGACGCGCCGCCGTGAGTGACGCAACCGTCAGGATCGACGGCGAAATATCACGTCGAGTGGTTGCTTGACGACGTCCAGAAAGATTTTCGCCCGGGATCTGTACAACGAGCGCTTCCATGGCTACCGTGCGTGAGATGGTCGCTCACGGTGAACGCTCGAACACAGCGGCACATCCCACGATGCGCCCGTCGACCCGCGGACCGCTGCGCCCGGTGGCGCCGTCCTTCCCGCCGCCGGCGAGCGGTGTGGCACCGGTCAAGTCGGTTCCGCCGCCCACCTCGGATCGCTCGATCCTCGAGCAGTACCGACCGGCGCCGTCGATCGTCATCACGCACGAGAGCGTCGTCGAGGGCGACAACGCCGAGCGGCTCTACGCGGCCTACCGGGCCAACTTCGAGCCGCTCTCGCAGGTCTCGGTGTTCAAGCAGTTCGACGACCACGACGAGATGCTCGCCCAGTTCGCCGATCCGCGGATCCTCAAGATCGTGGCCTGGCAGGCCGGCGTGCCCGTCGGGCTCGGCATGATCACGAACAACCTCGAGGTGGTGCCCGAGATCGCCCCGGAGTTCCTGCGGCTGCGGTACCCGGAGCACGCGTCGCGCAATGCGATCTACATCGGCATGTACGTGCTGGTCGATCCCTCGGCCCGCAGCAGGACGCTCGTCAGTCGGATCTACACCGAGCTGTGGCAGGTGCCGGCGCGGAACAACGGCGTCATCGTCTACGACGTGTGCGACTACAACCGCAAGGTGCTCGACACCGACACGCTGCACCAGACGATCGCCGCCAACTTCCCGCGGTCGACGGCCACGGTCCTCGACCAGCAGACCTGGTACGTCGCCGAGCTGCCAGCGCCGATCCCCGACCCCCGGGTTCGCTGACGCGCTGGTCAGTGGCGGGGCGTCGCGCCCTGGCACCGGCGGGAGCGCACCTCGCGCCTGCCCTGGCCACGTTCGTGCAGCATCGTCGTCACGTCGTCGGCGTCCATCGGGCGGGCGAAGTGGTAGCCCTGCATCTGGGCGCAACCCAGCTCGAGCAGTCGACGGGCCTGTTCCTCGGTCTCGACACCCTCGGCGACCAGGTCGAGCCCGAGGGCTGCGGCCATGGCGACGATGGCCGACACCAGTGAGCTGTCGGACTCGTGGCTGCCGAGGCCCGAGACGAAGGACCGGTCGATCTTGACCTTCGAGACCGGGAACCGCTTGAGGTAGGACAGCGACGAGAAGCCTGTGCCGAAGTCGTCGACGGCCAGGCGCACGCCGAGGGCCCGGATCCCCGAGAGGACGGCCGTGGTGGCCACCGACTCCTCGAGCATCACGCTCTCGGTGATCTCCAGCCAGAGCGCCTCGCCGGGCAGGCCGTGGCGCTCGAGGGCCTCGGCCACCATGTCGACCACGTCGCCGGCACGCATCTGCCGGGGTGAGAGGTTGACCGCGATCTCTGCGTTGCGGGCCGCGGGGAAGTGCGCCCGCCACCAGGCCAGGTGCCGGCACGCCTCGTCGAGCACGTAGGCGCCCAACGGGACGATGAGCCCCGACTCCTCGGCGATCGGGATGAACTCGGCGGGCGAGACCTGCTCGTCACCCAACCGCCACCGGACCAACGCCTCGAACCCGTCGAGGTCGACCGCGGGAGCCCGGACGATGGGCTGGAAGGCGAGGGTGATCTCGCGACGGTCGAGGGCGTGGCGCAGTAGGCGTTCGAGATCGACTCGGCGGGAGACCTGCTCGCGCATCGAGGTGTCGAACAGGGTGGTGGTGTTGCGGCCGGCCTCCTTCGACCGGTACATGGCCGTGTCGGCTTCCTGCAACAGCGTGGTGGCATCGGACTGCGGGCCGGCATCGGCGAGTGTCACCCCGACCGAGGCCGAGACGAACACCTCGCCCTCGCTGAGCTCGAAGGGATCGCGCAGGATGTTGCGGACCCGGTCGGCCAACGCATGGGCGCCGATGGAGTCGAGCCCGGCGGCGACGATCACGAACTCGTCGCCCGAGATGCGCCCGACGATGTCCTCGTCGCGCACGATCCGGGTGAGACGCTTGGCCACCTGGACCAGGAGCTCGTCGCCCGCGGTGTGGCCCATCGAGTCGTTGACGAACTTGAACTGGTCGATGTCGATGAACATCAGGGCGACGCCGCGACCCTCGGTGTGCAGGAGGTCGTCGGTCTTCTCGACCAGCAGGTTGCGGGCGGGCAGCCCGGTGAGCTCGTCGTGGGTCGCCTGGTGGTAGAGCGCGGCTTCGGCCTGGGCCTGCTCTCGCATGGCCCCGGCGATCCGGATGACGGCGGTACCGACGAGCACTGCTGCGAGCAGCACCGTGACGAACCGGTTGGTCTGCTCGGTGCCGGAGGCGATGATCACGATCGGGGCGAGCAGTGCGGCGGCGACGGCGAGGAGTCGGCCTGCGCCGAGGCGATGCGTGCGCTCGACCGGAGCGTGGGTGACTCGACGGATCGAGGGGTGCAGGGCGGCAGCGCAGATCGAAGCGGGGATGAAGAGGTACGGCGCTTCGAGGACGGATTGTGGCGGGGTCAGGCTGCCGATCTCGCCGAAGGCGAAGACGATCTCGCCGACGAAGAGGGCGAGGTTGCCGACCAGCAGGAGCCGGAACGCCACCGACTGCTCGCCGTCGCCGAACGCGAGGCGTGCGGCGAGCACGAGCAGGATCATCGAGGCGATCGGATAGGCGGCGATCACAACGCGGGCCATGATCCAGATGTCGGCGTTGTCGAGGGTCGGTGCGATCAAGGTCTCGTGGACCAGCAGCGACGCCCCCGCGGCCAACATCAGGCCGTCGAGGAGCGCTCCGTGCTCGGCTCCGGTCCGCCGGGCGCGGGCGAGGCCGACGAGGCCGAGGCCGTAGAGCACGTAGCCGGGGAGGGCGAACACGTCGGGCAGGAGGGACCGGCTGGCGGTGAGATCGCCGGTGGAGCCCACCGAGTCGGCGATGGTGCCAGCCGCGGCCCAGAACAGGCCGCTGCCGGCGATGGCGTACCAGGGCCACCGGATCGCCGGTCGATTGATCCGGACGCCGATGAAGGTCCCGATGACCCCCGCCAGGATGATGATCGGGTACGTCGTGTCGCCGGGCAGACCGGTTGCGTGCAGGAAGATCAGTGCGCTCAGCACGGCGAAGACGATCCAGGACACGGCTGGATGGAGCCGGTGCGGGCCGTCGGTCGGGGCCGGGAGCGTCTCGGCGGCGCGACGACCTCGGGACACGAACGACCCGTCCTGGGTCGTGAGGGTCACCCCGGTGGCCGCGTGCACGAATCAGTCATCGTCCCGACCTGACGAGATCTTGAGCGCGTCTCGGGAAATTCCTCCGTGGCCCGGTCGGTCACTCGTCGGTGTCGGCGGTCCCGCGGCGCAGGCGCGAGACGATGGCCGTCACGAGCAGCAGCGCCAGCCAGAAGGCCGGGTTGCCGAGGATCCGGATCGCCCACTCGGTCGGTCCGGCGAGCGGCTCGATGCGGCGACCGACGACGGCGATGGCGGCCACGAGCGCCCCGAAGCTGCCGACGAGCACCGAGACGAGCAGGGAGCTCTCGACCACGGCGCGTCGATGGCGGCGGACCCCGACGTCACCCGTTGCGGCGATCTGGAGGAGAGCGACCGCCGTGGTGCCGAGGCCGAACACGAGCGCGGACCGGGCCGGCAGGCCGAGGGTGGACCACTCACCAGGCGTCTTGCCGAACTGGGACCGGAGCCGCCGCCACGCCGCGTCGCCGGTGCGCGTGAAGATCGAGAAGCCGTAGAGCGCGGTGAACCCCGACGCGAGCTGCTGGGCGAGGGTGAACCCGAACCCGACGGCGGCCGTGGCGACGATGGCCACCACCCCGTCGGTCTCGCCGATGACGTTCACGAGCAGCAGGGGGGTGACGGTCTCGTTGCCGATGCCCCACTCGTACGCGAGCCAGAGCAGTACCGCGACGAGCGCGATGCGCCGACCGAACCCCGCCTCGGCGTAGTCGGCGCGAGCGGCGGACCGGAGCGACGGAGCGGGGTCGATGGTCACCTCGATCGAGCGATGGTAGGCGACCACGCACCGGATCCGCGGGACCGCGCCGCGTGTCCGTTCAGCGCGGTGCCGCGCGCAGGATGGTCGCGAGCTCGCCGAGGAGCTCGCCGAGCGGGCTGGACGTCCGCCAGTACATCGCGATGCGCCGCGACGGCGCCGGGTCGGCGAAGCGCAGGAGGCGCACGTCGGCGGGGGTGGCCACGGGCGGCCGCACCGACAGCTCGGGGAGCAGGGTGATCCCGACCCCGGCGTTGACCATCTGGCGGAGGGTCTCGAGGCTCGTGGCACGGAAGTCGTCGCGCTCGGCCGCCCCCGACAGGTGGCAGACCTCGAGTGCCTGGTCGCGCAGGCAGTGGCCGTCGTCGAGCAGCAGGAGCCGGTGCCCGGCGAGCACCGAGGTGTCGACCGGTTCCTGCTCGGCGGCGAGGGGGTGATCCGCCGGGACGGCGAGCACGAACTCCTCCTCGAACAGCGGCTCCTCGTGCAGGTTCCGCCCGTGGACGGGCTGGGCCAGGATGCCCACGTCGAGGGTCCCCTCCTGCAGGCGGTGGAGGACCACCTCGGTCTTCTCCTCCACGAGCAGCAGCTCGAGTCGTGGGAAGCGGGCTCGGATCGCGGGGACGACGTGGGGCAGCAGGTAGGGGCCGAGGGTCGGGAAGATGCCGATCGTCAGTCGACCGGTCTCGGGGTCGATGGCTCGGCGGGCGATCTCGCGGATCCCGTCGGCCTCGGTGACCACGGTGCGGGCGTGCTCCACGATCCGCTCACCGACCGGGGTGAGCATGACGTGACGCGGGGAGCGCTCCACGAGCGGCACACCCAGCTCCTGCTCGAGCTTCTTGAGCTGCGTCGACAGCGTCGGCTGGCTGACGAAGCAGGCCGCGGCGGCCCGTCCGAAGTGGCGGTGGTCGGCGACGGCCACGAGGTAGCGGAGATCGTTGAGGTTCATCGGCTCTCCTCCCCCGGGCGCTCGCCGGGGGTCAGACCCCGACGAGCGGTTCGCTCGACGCCGACGACGACGTTACGTCTGCTGCGGGGGCCGAGGTGCGGATGAGGTGGTCGAAGGCGCCGAGCGCTGCGGTGGCACCGGCGCCGAGTGCGATCACGATCTGCTTGTAGGGCACCGTGGTGCAGTCGCCGGCGGCGAACACGCCCGGCACCGAGGTGCGGCCGTGGTCGTCGATGACCACCTCGCCGCGGGGCGAGAGCTCCACGGTGCCGCGCAGGAAGTCGGTGTTGGGCAGCAGCCCGATCTGGACGAAGATGCCGTCGAGATCGATCCGGTGCGAGGCATCGGTGGTGCGGTCGGTGTACACGAGCCCCTGCACCTTGGTGCCGTCGCCGACCACCTCGGTGGTCAGCGCGCTGGTGATCACCTCGACGTTGGGGAGGCTGCGCAGCTTGCGCTGCAGGACCTCGTCGGCCCGCAGCACCGAGTCGAACTCGAGCAGGGTCACGTGTGCGACCAGGCCGGCGAGGTCGATGGCGGCCTCGACGCCGGAGTTCCCGCCGCC
The DNA here is from genome assembly GCA_964428115.1 of uncultured Ilumatobacteraceae bacterium. Lineage (GTDB taxonomy): Bacteria > Actinomycetota > Acidimicrobiia > Acidimicrobiales > Ilumatobacteraceae > CAYRXQ01. The sequence continues at coordinate 1,235 of CAYRXQ010000009.1, read as the reverse complement.
GATCACGGCGACGCGCTTGCCGGCGAACAGCGGCCCGTCGCAGTGCGGGCAGAAGGTGACGCCCTTGTTGAGGTGCTCGGTCTCACCGGGGACGTCCATGCGGCGCCAGCGGGCACCGGTGGACAGGACCACGCTGCGGGCTCGCAGGGTGGCCCCGTTCTCGAGACCCACCTCGATGAGGCCGCCTGGCTCGGTGGCCGGGGTCAGCGAGGGGGCCGTCTGGCGGGGCCTGAGGTCGACGTCGTAGTCCTGGACGTGCCGCTCGAGTGCGGCGGCCAGCTGCGGACCCTCGGTGTGGGACACCGAGACGAAGTTCTCGATGGCCATGGTGTCGAGCACCTGACCACCGAAGCGCTGGGCGGCGAGCCCGGTGCGGATGCCCTTGCGGGCGGCATAGATCGCGGCGGCCGCACCAGCCGGGCCACCGCCGACCACCAGCACGTCGAACTCGTCCTTGGCGGCGATCTGTTCCGCGGCCCGCTCGGCGGCGCCGGTGTCGAGCTGGGCGACGATTTGCTCGAGGCTCATGCGGCCCTGTCCGAACACCTCGCCGTTCACGAACACGGTGGGGACCGCCATCACGTGACGGGACTCGACCTCGTCCTGGTAGAGCGCACCGTCGATGGCGATGTGGCGGATGCGGGGGTTGAGCACGCTCATCAGGTTGAGGGCCTGCACCACGTCGGGGCAGTTCTGGCACGAGAGCGAGAAGTAGGTCTCGAAGGTCAGGTCGACGTCGAGGGCCTGGATCTGCTCGATCAGCTCCTGCGCGGCCGTCGACGGATGGCCGCCGACCTGGAGCAGCGCGAGCACGAGGGAGGTGAACTCGTGCCCGAGCGGGATGCCGGCGAACCGCACCGAGATCTCGGTACCGGCGCGCACGATCGCGAACGAGGGCCGACGGGCATCGTCGTCGCGGCGGACGACGGTGATGAGGTCGGAGAGCTCGGCGATCTCGTCGAGGAGCTCGGCGAGCTCGCGCGACTTGGGGGAGTCGTCGAGGCTCGAGACGAGCTCGACGGGCATCGTGAGGCGCTGCAGGTAGCCCTGCAGTTGCTGCTTCAGGTCGGCGGTCAACATGGCGTCGTTCCTTCCGGAGGTCGTTGCGGTCGGAGGCGGATCAGATCTTGCCGACGAGGTCGAGCGACGGTGCCAGGGTGGCCTCGCCCTCTTCCCACTTGGCGGGGCAGACCTCGCCCGGGTGCGTGCGCACGTACTGGGCGGCCTTGACCTTG
>CAYRXQ010000008.1:0-28403 GCA_964428115.1 uncultured Ilumatobacteraceae bacterium | reverse complement strand
CGGTGCGCGGGGTAGCGCTGGTCGACGGGACCGTGATCACCGCCCCGGTGGTGGTGTCGGCCTGCGACCCGCACCGGACCTTCCTGCAGTGGCTCAAGGATCCGCCGGCCTCGGCGCATGACCTGGTGCGACGCTGGCGCGACGTCCCCCACGCCGAGGGCTACGAGTCGAAGATCGACGCCGTGCTCAGTGCTCCCCCGGTGCTGCGGGCCATCGGCGGCACCCCGGGCGCCACGGCGGTGATCGCCCCCTCGCTCGCCGACATGCACCGCGGCCATGGCCTGATCGCGTCCGGCGAGGTCCTCGAGCATCCCGCGATGCTGGTCAACGTGCCCTCGATGCTGGATCCGACCCTGGCACCCGAGGGCCGCCACGTCTTCAGCCTCGAGGCGCTCTACACGCCCTACTCGCTGCGCGGCGGCTGGCCGGGCTCGGGCGAGCCCCGGCGGTGGCTCGAGCGCTTCGCCGAGCTGTGCGAACCGGGCTTCCTCGACTCGATCGTCGAGTGGCGGGCCGTGACCCCCGACCTCTACGAGTCGGACTTCCACCTCCCGGCGGGGCATGCGACGAGCTTCGCCGGCGGACCGCTGGCCGCGTTCCGCAACCCGAACCCCGAGCTCACCAAGTACGAGACCGCGGTGCGCGGGCTGTACCTCACCGGCGCCGCCACCTTCCCCGGCGCCGGCGTGTGGGGCGCCAGCGGCCGGAACTGCGCGACGGTCGTCCTCGCCCGACAGGACGGCTGAGACGCGGCCCGGTACGCTCGGTCCAAGCCGCGAGGAGTATCCCCACGGTCCGTTCTCGTCAGCACGGGCACCCGCCCCGGGAACAGACGGCCCGCTCGACGGGTTGGGAGAGATCGATGGCGACGGCACCGCCCGTTCGCGTCGAAAGGACCATCCCACCCATGCTCTCCGGATCGCTGAAGCTCGGACGACTGGCCGGCGTCGCCGTCGGCCTGCACTGGAGCGTCCTAGTCATCGCCCTGCTGCTCAGCTCCGCGCTCGCCCGCAACCTCGGCTGGCCGGCAGCCGCGTTCGCCGTCGTGCTGTTCCTGGCCTCGATCCTGGCGCACGAGTTCTCCCACGCGCTGGTTGCACGCCGATTCGGTGTGGGCACGACCTCGATCGAGCTGTGGGCACTCGGCGGCATGGCCCGCCTCGACCGCGAGGCCCCCACCCCCAAGGCCGAGGGATGGATCGCCGCCGCCGGCCCGCTCGCCAGCTTCGCGTTCGCCATCGCGAGCCTCGGCACCTGGGTGATCCTCGACCGTGCCACCACGGCCCCGACCCTGGCGGCGGTCTTCGCCTGGGCCGGTGTGGTCAACGTGGTGCTCGCGGTGTTCAACCTGCTGCCGGGTGCTCCGCTCGACGGCGGTCGGATCGTCAAGGCGATCCGCTGGCGGATGCACGGCAACCGCTACCGGGCGATGCGTGACGCCGGCGCGGCGGGTCAGGTGCTCGGCTGGGCCCTCGCAGCGCTCGGGCTCGGCCTGGTCATCGACGGCCGGTCGGGGATCTGGATCCTGGTCACCGGGGTCTTCATCGCCATGAACGCGAAGGCCGAGATCATGGCCTCGCACGTGGCCGAGCGGCTCGACGGGGTCAAGGTCCGCGACCTGACCTGGTTCGGGCTCGCGTCGGCCGGTACCGACATGGACGCCGACTCGATGCTGTGGCAGCGCCAACGCCTCGGCCAGGCCGGTGCCGTGATCGTGCAGGGCCTCGACGGCTCCCCCGACGGCGTCGTGCTCGAGGACCAGATCTGGGCAGTGCCGGCCGAGGAGCGGCCGATGGTGCTGCTGACCCAGCTGATGGTGCCGATGGCCCGGGTGACCCGCGCCGACCCCGACGACGACCTCTCCTCGGTGCTCCCACGCGTCGACCCCCGCAATCCGGTGGTCACCGTGTGGCGCGACGGCCGGCTGCTGGGGATCGTGCCGCCCGCCCGGCTCCGCGAGCGCCTGCAGGCCGCCGCCCACTGACGACCCGGCGACGCCCGGCGGGCTGCGAGCCCGTCAGGCGTCGCGCACCGACCAGTCGCGGCGGGCGACCGGTGGCTGCTCGCTCCACGGGAAGTTGATCCACAGGTCGGTGCGCTTCCACACGTAGTCGCACTTGACCACCGAGTGGGACTTCTCGTAGAGGACCGCCGTGCGGACCTCGCCGACCTTGCCCTCGGAGAACAGCTGCACGCTCTTGAGCGTGTGGCCGGTGTCGGCCACGTCGTCGGCGATCAGGATCTTGGCGTGCTGCAGGTCGACGAAGTCGGGGGCGGGCGGGAGGATCCGGGGGACCTCGAGGCGCTCGTCGACGCCGGTGTAGAACTCGACGTTCATCGTGTAGGTGTTCTTCACCGACATCGCGTAGCCGAGGGCCCCACCGATGAGCAGTCCGCCGCGGGCGATCGACAGGATCATGTCGGGCTCGTAGCCGTCGTCGGCGATCTGCTGGGCGAGCTCCCGCGATGCCGTTCCGAAGACTTCCCAGGTCATGATCTCGCGCTCGTCGGCCATGGCGGGCGAGGCTAACCGGCCGCCCCGACCGGCGCGACAACGGCTCGGGCGACAGGGATCACAGGGCGATGTCGAAGGGGCGCACCGGCACTCGGTCGAGGGGACGCCCGACGCCGTCGACCTGCTTGAGCGCGTCGCGGATGGCCGCGACCACCGCCGGGGTGCTCGAGATGCACGGCGGCTCCCCGACCCCCTTGGCGCCGAGCGGTGCCTGGGGATCGGGTTCCTCGATGAGCGAGACGACCACGGCCGGCATGTCGAGCATGGTGGGCAGGAGGTAGTCGGTGAAGCTCGCGTTGCGGATGCGGCCGTCGACCTGGATGATCTCCTCCATCACGGCGAGTCCGAGGCCCTGGGCGATGCCGCCCTCGATCTGCCCGATCACCGAGAGCGGGTTGAGGGCGCGCCCGACGTCCTGCGCGGTCGCGATCTGGACCACCTTGACCAACCCGAGCTCGGGGTCGACGTCGACCACGGCGCGGTGCGCGACGAACGCGAAGGCCACGTGGCAGTTGCCCTGGCCCTGTTCGTCGAGCTCCTCGGTCGGTCGGTGACGGAACTCGATGGTCTCGTCGAACACGATCCCGGCGGAGGCCTCGGCCACCGAGAGGCGCAGTTCGCCGTCGGGGTCGACCACCTCCGTGCCCTCGATCACGAGTCGCAGCGGGTCGATGCCGTGTCGCTCGCCGACGTGCTCGAACAGCCGCTCGCGCACCTGTCGGCAGGCCGCGTCGACCGCACCGCCGCTCATCCACGTCTGGCGCGAGGCCGAAGTGGACCCCGCCGAGCCGATGCCGGTGTCGATGCGATCCAACTCGACCTCGTCGACCCCGAGCACGGTGCGGGCGATCTGGCCAGCAATGGTGACGAAGCCCTGTCCCACCTCGGCGGTGGCGAACTTGAGCGTGACGCGTCCGTCGGCCAGGCGGCATCGGGCCGTGGCGTAGTCGTCGAACGACTCCGAGTACATGAGGTTCTTGATGGCCACGCCCCACCCGATGCCGCGCCGGACGTGGGGGGCATCCGCGGTCCGGCCGGCGCCGCCGGGGAGCCGCATGACGTCGCCGTCGTGTCCCCCGACCGGCTCGTCGGGGAGCGGCAGGGCCGCGGTCTCACGGATGCAGCGTTCGACCGGCGCGACGCTCTCGACCACCTGGCCGGTGATCAGCCGGTCACCGGTGCGCATCGCGTTGCGTAGGCGGATCTCGACCGGATCCAGCCCGCAGGCCTCGGCGAGCCGGTCCATCTGGCCCTCGTGGGCGAAGCAGGCCTGCACGACCCCGAAGCCGCGCATCGCCCCGCAGGGCAGGTGGTTGGTCCGGACCGCCCAGCCGTCGACGACCGCGTTCGGGCACCGGTAGGGCCCCTGGGTGTGGGTGACGGCGTTGATCAGCACGGCCGAGGAGGTCGACGCGTAGGCGCCGCCGTCGAGCACGAAGCGGGCCTCGATCTTGACGATCTCGCCGTCGGCGGTGGCGTGGTGCCGCATCCAGACCCGTGCCGGGTGCCGGTGCACGTGCCCCAGGAAGCTCTCGGCGCGCGAGTACGCCATGCGCACCGGGGCACCGAGGCGCAGGGCCAGCAGGCAGGTGTGGACCTGGAGCGAGATGTCCTCGCGGGCGCCGAAGGCCCCGCCGACCCCACCCAGCACCAACCGCACCCGCTCGGCGGGCAGGCCGAGGCAGGCCGCGATCTGCGCCCGGTCCTCGTGGAGCCACTGCGTGGCCACGTGCAGCTCGACGCCGGCGCCACCCGGGTCCGGCACCGCGAGGGCGGCCTCGAGCCCCAGGAAGGCCTGGTCCTGCATGCCGAGCTCGTAGGTGCCCTCGACCACGATCGGCCCGGTGGCGTCGACGTCGCCGCGCACGATGCGCTGGTGGCGCACGACGTTGCCGTCGGGGTGGATCGGTGGGTGCGACCCGTCCACGGCGGCCTCGGGGTCGAGCAGCGGTTCGAGCACCTCGTACTCGACCACGATGGCCTCGAGGGCTCGCCGGCAGGTCTCGGGGTGATCGGCGGCCACCGCGGCGATGGGCTCGCCGACGTACCGCACGACGTCGGACGCGAAGACCGGCTGGTCGTGCGAGATGAGCCCGTAGGTCATCACCCCGGGGACGTCGGCGGCGGTGATGATCGCCTCGACGCCGTCGATCTTCCAGGCCGGGGTCACGTCGATGCGCACGATCCGGGCCGACGGGTGCGGTGAGCGCAGGGTCGCCCCCCACCGGGCGCCCTCGGCGCCGCGGTCGGAGGAGAATTCGAAGGTCCCCTGCACCTTCGCGAGGCCGTCGGGTCGAACGGGCGAGGTCCCGATCGCACCCTCGCGGGTGCCGCCCCGGGCGATGGTGGTGGTGGTGGTGTCGATCGCGGTCATGCCGGGCGCTCCGACCGCTCGCGGCGGGCCACGGCGACGCGTTGCACAGCCTCGATGATGCGCCCGTAGCCGGTGCACCGGCAGACGTTGCCCGACAGCTCCTCGCGGATCTGCATCTCGGTCGGCTCGGGCGTCTGGTCGAGCAGGGCATGGGTCGCCATGATCAGGCCGGGGGTGCAGAACCCGCACTGGACGGCGCCGGCGTCGAGGAACGCCTGCTGGACCTCGGAGGGCGCTCCGGGCTCGGCGAGCGCCTCGACGGTGGTGACGGTCCGGCCGACGGCCGCGGCCCCGAGCAACAGGCAGGAGCACACCAGACGATCGTCGACCAGGACGCTGCACGAGCCGCACTCCCCCTGCTCGCACGCGCCCTTGGCGGCGAGCAGGCCGAGGCGCTCGCGCAGCACGTACAGCAGGCTCTCGCCGAGCCAGGCGTCGTGCACCTCGCACGGCTCGCCGTTGACGATGAGCGTGTAGTGCTCGTTCATCGGGGCCCTCCCCCGGGGAAGGCCCGGTGCAGCAGTCGGGTGGTCAACACGCCCACGGCGTGCCGTCGGTAGGCGGCACTCGAGCGGTGGTCGTCGATCGGTCGGCTCGCAGCCGCCGCGAGTGCTCCCACCCGACGGGCCGCCTCGGGGTCGATCGCGCCGCCCGACCAGTCGACCTCGGTGGCTGCGAGTGCCTCGGCCTCCGCACAGCGCAGCACCGTGGGGCCGACGGATCCGAGCGCGATCCGCACCGACCGGGTCGGGACGTCGACCACGACGCAGACGCTCGCGGTCGCGATCACCATGGCGTTGCGGACACCGACCTTGGCGTAGCCCTGCCATCCCTCGAGCAGCGGCAGCGAGATCGCACGCACGAGCTCCCCGGGGGCCAGAGCCGTGCGCTTGACACCGACCATGAAGTCGCGCACGGGCAACGTGCGGTCGCCATGCTCGGACACCAGGTGCACCATCGCATCGAGCGCGGCCAGCACGGGCAGACCGTCGCCGGCCGGTGAGCACGTGACGAGGTTGCCGCCGAGCGTGCCGGTGTTGCGGATCTGCGGGCTCCCGACCGTGCGGGCGGCCTCGGCGAGCGCGGGGAGGTGCCCGGCGAGTGGCTCGTCGATCAGTTCGGTCCAGGTGACCCCGGCGCCGATCGTGACGCGTCCGGCCGCCGCGTCGATCGTCCACGAGCGCAGGTCGGCGACCCGGTCGACGGCCACCACGACCGACGGTGCGCCGAGGTGCCCGAGCCGGAGGTGTCCCTCGTTGACGCCGACCATCGCATCGGTGCCACCGGCGAGCACGAGCGCCCCGGGGTTGGCTGCCAACGCCGAGACCGCCTCGGCGAGGGTGAACGGGACGAGGACGCTCATGGCCTGGGAACTGTACAAAACCCCGCCACCCGGCTCAGGGCTCCGGAACGCCGGGCACCACGAGCCCGTCGAGCTCGGGGTCACCCTCGGGGAAGACGGGGCCGATCTGCTCGAGGTGCGCCCGCAGCAGACGTGCCACCGCGAGGTCGCGCACCCACTTGCGGTCGCCGGGCACCACGTACCAGGGGGCCTCGTCGGTGTCGGTCTCGCGCATCGCATCGCGGAACGCCCGCTGGTACTCGTGCCACAGCGCCCGGTCCTCGAGGTCGCCGAGCCGGAACTTCCAGCGCTCGTCGGGGCTGTCGATCCGGTCCTGCAGGCGCTCCTGCTGCCGCTCGGGCGACACGTTCAAGAAGATCTTCATGACGTGGGTGCCCTCGTCGCGCAGCATCCGCTCGAAGTCGCGGATGTGTCGGTAGCGCGCCCGCCACTGCGGCTCGGGATCGATCTCGCGGACGCGGACCACCAGCACGTCCTCGTAGTGGCTGCGGTCGAACACGACGATCTCGCCGCGCGCCGGGCAGTGGTCGTGGATCCGCCACAGGAAGTCGTGGCGCTGCTCCTCCTCGGAGGGGACACCGAAGGCCCAGACCCGTACGTAGGTCGGGTTCAGGCCGGTGAGGACGTTGCGGACCGTGCCGCCCTTGCCACCCGCGTCGACGCCCTGCAGCACCACGAGCAGCGCGGCGTCGCGCTCGGCGTGCAGTCGTTGGTGGAGGTCGTAGAGCACGGCGCGCTCGGCCGGCAGCGCGGCCTTGCCGTACGACTTCTCCCAACCGAGCGTGTCGCGCGGGTGGTGATCGACCAGGTCGACCTCGGCGCCGGCCCGGCACCGGTCGATGACGTGGCGGAGGTCGTCAGCCGAGCCCGGGCCGACGGCGCCGGGGGGTTCAGCGGCAGGTGAGGTCATGGCCCGACCGTACCGCTCGGCTCGGCGGGCGCGCCCACGAACGGGCAGTGGCGGCACCCGCTGTCGCAGCAGTAGCTGCGGGCTGCGAGGAAGCCCGCCGTGAAGACCCGGAAGCCGGTGGTGGGGTCGCCGTAGGTGGGCACGCCGCGTGCGACCGCCTCGGCATGGCGTCGCAGGATCTCGTCGCGACGGGGGTGCGAGGCGCGCAGGCGGGTCGGGTGCGGCTCGTGCAGGTGGTCGGGTCGCAGCGGCGGAGCCACCGGCGCAGTCTGCCGCGGAACGGCATCCGACGCTCGACTGCAGCCCCACCGTCGTACGCGGACGTCCTGGCACCGGGTTTGTTGGTGCTCCGTGTTCTGTCTGGCACCTGAACGCTCGCTATGGTGCGCACCGTGCCGTGACGCCGGTCACCGACCGGGGCGGCACCGGGGATTTCCACAACATGCAAGGGGGAGCAACGGATGCGCGTACATCCAGTGAATGAGCGACGCAAGGTGGGCCGGATGGCCGCCGCTGCGTTGGTCACGTTCTCACTCGTCGCCGCTGCGTGCGGCGACAAGAAGGACGAGGACACCGTGGCCGGTGGCGACACCACCACCACCCAGGCGGCGACCGACGACACCGAGACCGACGACACCGCGACCGATGGCGAGGGCACCACGGCGCCCGAGCCCACCGCGCCCGTGGTCACCGAGCCCCCGGCATCGGAGTTCGCTCCCGTGTTCGGCGGTCGGCTGGTCGTGGCCGGTGAGGCCGAGACCGCCAACCCGTGGCTGCCCGGCGTCATGCAGTGCGACTCGTTCTGCCAGATGCGGGCCCGGACCTTCTACGACCCGCTGGTCGTGGTCGACGACGAGCTCAACGTGTCGGGCTTCCTCGCCGAGTCGGTCGAGCCCAACGAGGACGCCACCGAGTTCACGATCACGCTCCGCCAGGGCATCACGTTCCACGACGGCAGCGAGTTCAACGCCGACGTCGCGATGGACAACATCAACCGGTCGTTCACCAGCCTGCTCATCGGCGCCGCCGTGAAGGACGTGGCCCGCACGCCCGAGGGCGGGATCCTCATGGAGAAGATCGACGACTACACGTTCAAGATGTTCACCGGCTTCAACGGCAACCCCGACGAGCCGCTGTCGTGGCCCCTGTTCCCGTACTACCTCGGTGGTCAGGGCGGCCTCATGGCCTCCTCGGAGTGGATGGCGGCCGTCGATGCCGGCACCGCGGACCCGACCGATGCCGTCGGCACCGGCCCGTTCCTCCTCGACAGCTACGCGCCGGGCGACCGTCTCGTGGTCAAGCGGAACCCGAACTACTGGCAGACCGACGAGAACGGCGACACCCTGCCGTACCTCGACGAGATCGAGTTCCGGGTGATCCCCGACTCGCAGGTCCGTGGTCAGGCCCTCGCCTCGGGCGACATCGACCTGATGTCGACCTCCGATGCGCTGGTCGTCAACGATCCGCAGTTCGACAACGACGCCTACGGCATCGTGCGCCAGGACCAGTTCAGCGAGACGAACTACATCCTGTTCAACCTCACCAAGCCGTACCTCGCCGATCAGAGCGTGCGCTGCGCTCTGTGGCAGGCCATCGACCGGGTCGACCTCATCAACGTGGTGGCCAGCGGCTTCGCCGAGCCCAGCACGCAGATGTTCACCGTCGGCCAGGAGGGCTTCCTGCCCGAGGGTCAGAACGGTGGCCTCGGCTTCGACGTGGCGGCAGCGACCGCGGCGATCGAGGCGTACGAGGCGGCCAACGGTCCGTTGACGGTCAACTACTCGACCACCCCGACCGCGACCAGCCTCACGACGGCGCAGTACCTGGCCGACGCGTGGGGCACGATCGGCGTCGACGTCACGATCGACCAGATCGAGCAGTCGAAGCTGATCAACAACGCCCTGTTCGGCGACCCGGCCTTCGACGCCTTCGGGTGGCGCAACCACGCCGGCATCTTCGTCGACCAGCAGTACTTCTGGTGGCACAGCTCGGCGGCCCTTCCTTCGGCCACCGAGGAGGGCGGCCCCGGGCTGGCGCTCAACTTCGGACGTCTCCGTGACCCCGAGATCGACCGCCTGCTCGAGGAGTCCCGGAGCGAGGCCGATCCCGAGGTCCGTCGGGTCAACGCCGAGGACATCAACCGCCGGTTCGCGGAGCAGTGCTTCACGATCCCGACCTCGGCCACGCAGTGGGGTGTCATCCACGACGCGGCCGTGCAGAACATCGGGCGCTCGCCCCTCGCCACCGGCGACGGGTTCATGCGTGACGGTGCGGGCTTCCCCGGCCAGGTCTGGCTGACGGCGGTCTTCGTCGCACAGTGACGTTCCGTTGAGGGGGTGGGGATCGGATGACCGATCCCCACCCCCTCGCTGTCCCCACCGCCCGCTCTCACAAGGCCACGATGCGCTACTTCCTCCAACGACTCGGTCAGTTCGTGATCGTCTTCGTCGTCGTCACGTTCACGGTGATGGTCGCGACGCGGATCGGCAGCACCGATCCCATCCGCGACCTCGCCGGCGGCACGGTCGGCGAAGAGCAGATCCAACGGGTGCTCAACGACTACCCGTACCTCGACAAGCCCCTGGTCATCCAGTACTTCTTCTGGCTGGCCGACCTCCTCTCGGGCGACCTCGGCTACTCCTACCTACAGAGCCAGTCCGGGCTCGAGATGTTCCAGCAGCGGATGCCACCCACGATCTTCATCGGCTTCTGGTCGATCTTCGTCGGCCTGGTCATCGCCGTGCCGGTCGGCGTCTACGCCGCCTACAAGCGCGACGGTGCCTTCGACCGGGTCTCGAGCGTCTCGGCCTTCGCCGTGATCTCGATGCCACCGCTGGTGGTGGCGGTCGGCCTGCTGTTCTTCGTGGTGGCACGGATCGACTTCTTCCCCACGGTGGGCGCCTCGACCTACGTCGCGCCCTGGGACAACCCGATCAAGCACTTCAAGAACTTCTTCATCCCCTCGCTCACGCTGGGGCTCGGTCTGGCCGGCATCTGGAGTCGCTTCCTGCGTGCCGACATGAGCCTGACGCTGCAGAGCGACTTCATCATGCTGGCCAAGGCCAAGGGCGTGCCGCCCGGCCGGGTGCTGTGGGTCCACGCGCTGCGGGCCTCGATCCTGTCGCTCATCACGAGCGTCGCGCTGCAGCTCGCCGCCCTCGTGGGCGGCGCGGTCGTGGCCGAGCAGTTCTTCGGGCCTCGCGGCATCGGTGACCGGCTCGTGTTCGCCATCCAGCAGAACGACATCCTCATCATCCAGGCGATCACGGCCGTGCTCGTGGCCGCCGTCGTGTTCTTCAACCTGGTCGTCGACCTGCTCTACGCAGTCGTCGACCCCCGGATCCGCCACGCGAGGAAGCTCGGATGAGCAACATCGTCGACGACCGCCCCGAGATCGTGGCGGCCGCTCCCCCACCCGAACCCAAGCCCGACTCGGGCCGGCCCCGCAGGAAACGGCCGTACGGCATGTACCTCGGAGCCACCTGGCTCGCGGTCCTGGCCTTCCATGCCGCCTTCGCGACGTTCTTGCCCTGGGTCCGCGGTGAGAACCAGCGGGTCAACGGGGCCAGCAACTTCGCCGTCGGTCCCGGCGCCGACTTCTGGTTCGGCAGCGACCAGCTCGGCAAGGACGTCTTCGCCCGCTGCGTCTACGGCGCTCGGCTCGCGCTGACGGTCGGCATCGTGTCGATCCTCGTCGGCCTCGCCATCGGCGGCACCCTCGGGATGCTGGCCGGCTACTTCAAGGGCAAGACCGACCGGGTCATCTCGATCCTCGCCGACTCGTTGCTGGCCTTCCCGGCCATCGTCATCTCGGCACTGGTCATCGGCCGCTTCGACGTGCTGGCCGCGAGCGACATCGAGTTCTTCGGGGTCGGTTTCTCGTGGCTCAACCGGCGCTGGTCGATCACGATCATCTTCTCCCTGCTCTCGGTGGCGCCCGTCTCCCGGATCGTCCGGGCCCAGACGCTGTCGCTGTCCGAGCGCGAGTACGTGCTCGCAGCCCGCAGTCTGGGTGCTCGCACGCCGCGCATCCTGGCGCGCGAGATCCTCCCGAACCTGATCCCGGCGATGGTGTCGGTGGTCTTCACCGGCATCGCGATCCTGCTCGCCGCCGAGGGCGGCCTGGCCTTCATCGGCTACAGCATCAAGCCGCCCGACGCCTCGTGGGGGCTGATGATCGCCGAGGCCCGCAACCGCATCGACACCGCGTGGTGGGCCACCATGTTCCCGGCGTTCATGCTGTTCGCCACGGTGCTCGCGTTCAACCTCGTCGGCGACTGGTTCGCCAAGCGATTCGACATCCGGGAGGCCGCGCTGTGAGCGGGTTGCAGACCGAAGGACGACTGAGCGAGGGCACCCTCCTCGAGGTCACCGACCTGACCACGCACTTCCGCACCGACCGCGGCCTGGTCCGCGCCGTCGACGGTGTCACGTTCACCGTCGACCGTGGCATCTCGCTCGGCATCGTGGGCGAGTCGGGCTCGGGCAAGACCGTGCTGTCGCGGTCGATCATGGGCCTGCTGCCCTCGCGCACCACGGTGCACTCGGGCTCGGTCCGCTTCGCCGGCCAGGAGATCCTCGGCCTGTCGGCGCGCCAGCGGCGTCACCTGTGGGGCCGCGAGATGGCGATGATCTTCCAGGATCCGATGAGCTCGCTGAACCCGCTGATGAAGATCGGCAAGCAGATCACCGAGCCGCTCAAGATCCACCTCGACATGCCCGCAGGCGAGGCCGAGGCCACCGCGATCCGGCTCCTCAAGGACGTCCGCATCCCCGAGGCCGAGCGGCGCCTCGAGCAGTACCCGCACGAGCTCTCGGGCGGCATGCGCCAGCGCGTGATGATCGCCATCTCGCTCGCCTGCGGCCCGACCATGCTCTTCGCCGACGAGCCGTCCACGGCGCTCGACGTCACCGTCCATGAGCAGATCCTCGACCTGATCGGCGAGCAGCGACGCGACCGCAACATGTCGGTCATCCTGGTGACCCACGACCTCGGCGTGGTCGCCGGCCACACCGACGTGATCGCCGTGATGTACGGCGGCAAGCTCGTCGAGAAGGCCCCGACCCGCGAGCTGTTCGCCAACATGAAGATGCCCTACACCGAGGCCCTCCTCGAGAGCATCCCCAAGATGGAGGACCCCAGCCACACCCGGCTCACCACCATCTCGGGCCGCCCACCCGATCTCGTCAACCCCCCTCGCGGCTGTCGGTTCGCACCCCGGTGCGCCTACGCCCGTGAACGCTGTCTCGAAGAGGAGCCACCGCTGGTGAGCGCGGAGCGTCCCGACCACACCTTCGCCTGCTGGTATCCGGTGGGTTCCCCGGAGTACCTCGAGCGCAAGGCGCAGCTCGCGCCCGTCGCTGCGGGGTCGAGCCTCGGCGAGGTGATCTGATGGCGGGGACCGGCAAGGCCCACCTGCGCGAGGGCGACATCGTCCTGCGCGTCGAAGACCTGGTGATGGAGTTCCCCGTGGGCCGCACGGGGCTGAAGGTCAACGCGGTGTCGGGCATCAGCTTCGACGTGCTGCGCGGCGAGACCCTCGGCCTGGTCGGCGAGTCGGGCTGCGGCAAGAGCACCACCGGCCGCGCCATCATGCAGCTCCCCCGGCCCACCTCGGGCGCCGTGCTCTTCGAAGGCCAGGAGCTGACCGCGCTCAAGGGCGGTGAGATGCGCGAGGCCCGCACGAAGATGCAGATGATCTTCCAGGACCCGATCTCGTCGCTCAACCCGCGGCGCAAGGTCCGCGACATCGTGATGGAGCCGCTCAACATCTGGAAGCGGGGCTCGTCGTCGGATCGCGACACGGTCGTCGACAAGGTCCTCGAGGACGTCGGCATCGACCCCGAGCGGGCGGCCGAGAGCCAGGCCCACCAGTTCTCGGGCGGTCAGTGCCAGCGCATCTCGATCGCCCGCGGTCTGGTGCTCGACCCGACCCTGATCATCTGCGACGAGCCCGTGTCGGCGCTCGACGTGAGCGTCCAGGCCCAGGTCCTCAACCTGCTCGAGGACCTCAAGGAGCGCTACGGGTTGACGATGATCTTCATCGCGCACGACCTCGCGGTGGTGAAGAACATCAGCGACCGCGTCGCGGTGATGTACCTCGGCAAGATGTGCGAGGTGGCCTCGAGCGACGACCTGTACGCCCGACCCTCGCACCACTACACCAAGGTGCTGCTCGACTCGATCCCGGTGCCGGATCCCGACGTGTCGCTCCAGCACACCACCATCGTGGGCGAGCCGCCCTCGCCGGTGCTGCCGCCTCCGGGCTGCCGGTTCAACACCCGGTGCCCGGCGGCCGACGACCGCTGTCGCACCGAGGAGCCGATCCTGCGCGACATCGGCGGCGGGCACTTCGTGGCCTGCCACCACCCGCTCGAGACCCCGGTCTCGGTCAGCACCTCGCACTGACCGTTCCGGATCCTCCGGACCGGCCCGACACGCTGTTGACGTGCCGGGCCGGTCCGCGTTCGGAGACGGACCGTCTCCGGCGTCAGCCGTTGACGTAGTTCGGCGGCCGCTTCTCGAGGAACGCCGCCATCGCCTCGCGGTGGTCCGCGGTGGCCGAGGCCATGATCTGCTGGCGGTTCTCGAGGTCGATCGCGGCCTGCATGCCCGGGATCTCGAGCGCGGTCCACATCCCCTCCTTGGTCAGCGCCACGCCGAAGGGGCTGTTGGCCATGATCTGGTCGGCCTTGGCCAGCGCCGCGTCCAGCAGGGCCTCGGGCTCGTGGAGCTCGACCACCAGGCCGATCCGGTAGGCCTCGTCGGCCTGGAACACCCGGCCCGTAACCATCAGCTCCTGCGCCCGAGCCGCACCCACCAGGCGTGGCAGCAGCCACGAGGTGCCGATGTCGCAGGCCGACAGGCCGATCCGGATAAACGCGGCGTTGAACTTCGAGGTGGTCGATGCGATCCGGACGTCACTGCCCAGCACGAGCGCGAAGCCGCCGCCCGCGGCCGCACCGTTGACGGCCGCGATCACCGGCTGCGGGAGCGACCGCAGGTGCGGGATCAGCGACGCGATGTGCTTCTGCACGGCGAACCCGCGCTGCGTCGGGCCGAGGTGCTCGGTGTGCGGCGCCGCGCCGTATCCGCCCAGGTCGAGCCCGGCGCAGAAGCCCCGCCCGGCACCGGTGAGGATCACGACTCGGACCGTCGGATCGATGGCGATGGCGTCGAGGTGCTGGTGCAGCGACTCGACGAGCTCGGTGGTCATCGCATTGAGCACCTCGGGCCGGTTGAGGGTGAGCTGGGCCACGCCAGGACGCGGTTCGGAGCGTTCGATCACGGACATGTCGAGCATCGTTGCCGCGACGGTGTCCCACGGCCGAGGCGGAGCCGGCGCGCCGCGTGTGCCCCGATGCGTCGTGTCCCCGGCGGGTCCCGGACCGGGCGCGCACCCCACTGGTACCGTCCGCGTGGATGTCGGCAACCATCAGCGCCCCCACCACCGGTGCCCTCCGGTCGCTCCCCCGGACGCTCTCGTGGTTTCGTCACGGTCGGCACGATCCGACCACGCACCTCGCCCCCGGGCGGTTCCTGCGCGCCACCCACACGCCCGACGGCCCCGGCACGCTGCTGCTGCGGTGGGCGGGCGACCACGTCCCGCAGCCCCAGGTCGATGCCTGGGGTCCCGGTGCCGCATGGCTCCTCGGCCGTGCCGGCGAGTACGGAGCCGACCACCGGGTACCCGACCCCGTCCCGCCGGGGCATCCCGTCGTCGACCGGGCGGCTCGCGATCTGGACGACCTGCGCACCGGTGCCAGCGGATCGCTGTACCACGAGCTGCTGCCCACGATCCTCGAGCAGCGGATCACCTCGCTCGAGGCCACACGGCAGTGGCGACGTCTCTGCCTCGAGCTCGGCGGCCCGGCGCCCGGACCGTTCCCCGGTCTCGTCCTGCCCCCGGCACCCGCCGCGCTCCACCGTCGACCGGCCTGGTGGTTCCACCCGCTCGGGATCGAGGCCAAGCGAGCTCGGCCCCTGGTGGAGCTGGCCCGGGTCGCCGAACGGCTGTGGGACTGGGCGGCGCTCCCGCCTGCGGTGGCCGCCGATCGGCTCCAGGCCCTGCCCGGCATCGGCGCCTGGACGGTCGGCGCCGCCTGCGGGCCGGCCCTGGGCGACGCCGACGCGGTGGCCGTCGGCGACTACCACCTCCCCAACACGATCGCATGGGCCCTGGCGGGTGAAGCCCGCGCCACCGACGAACGTATGCTGGCGCTGCTCGAGCCCTATCGGGGCCAACGCGGACGGGTGATCCGGATCGTGGCGATGTCGAACGGCGGTGCGCCGAAGTTCGGCCCGCGACACCGGATCCTCCCGATGCACCGTTGGTGACCGGGGCCGTCAGGTTCCGCCCGCCCCACCGCTCCCACCATGCCGAGGACCGTCGTGCCGTCCGCCATCGCCACCCGAGGTCGCACCGCCCAGCGCCGCGCGAGCCGTAGCTCGTCGACCGGGTCGTTCGTGCCTGCAACGTCGCCCATGTCCTGGCCGCGTGCGGTCACCTATGGCATCGCCGCCTACGTGGTGTCACGGCTGTGCGTCCTGGCGGGTGCCGGCGTGCGCGCCGCGCAGCTGGTGGTCGACGCCTCGGCCGACGGTGAGCCGCGGCCCGCGAGCGCCTCGGGGCTGATCAGCCAGGTCCTGACCTCCTGGGACGGCAAGTGGTACCTGGAGATCGTCCGCAACGGCTACCCGCGCGAGATCCCCGCGGGCATCACCTACTTCCAGGAGGAGGCCCGTGCCGCCTTCTTCCCGGTGTACCCGCTGGTCGTCCGGGGCGTCGACGTCGTGCTCCCCGGCGGCGACACGATGGCCTCGCTGGTCACCAACCTGGTGCTCGGCCTGATCGCGGTGGTGCTGGTCGGGCTGCTGGCCCGCGAGCTCACCGACAACGAGGTCGCGGCTCGGGCCATGGTCCTGTTCGCCGTGTTCCCCGGGTCGTTCGTGCTCTCCTTCGCCTATTCCGAGGCGATGCTCATCGTGTTGGCCGCCGGCTGCCTCCTGCTGCTGGTGCGCGAGCAGTGGATCACGGCCGGTCTCGTGGCGGCGCTCGCCACCGCCACCCGACCCAACGGGCTCGCGCTGGTCGCCGCCTGCGCGGTGGCCTCGTTCCTCGCGATCCGTGCCCGACGCGACTGGCGGTCGCTCGCGGCGCCGATCCTCGCGCCACTCGGGTTCATCGGGTTCCAGTGGTGGCTGGGGCTGCACGCCGGGGAGCGACTCCCCTGGTTCCGGGTCCAGCGCGAGGCCTGGGCCGAGGGCACGAGCTTCGGTGGGACGGCGATCTCCAACACCCTCAGCTTCCTCACCCACCCGCTGGCCTCGCCCACCGATGCGCTCACCGCCGCGAGCCTGCTCGCGCTCCTCGCCGGCGTGTACGCCGCCTGGAAGCGGCGACTCCCGTGGCCGATCGTGGCCTACGTGGCCGTGGTCGTGGCGCTGATGCTCATCCCTGCCACCGTCACCGCGCGTCCGCGGTTCGTCTTCACCGCGTTCCCCCTCGTCATCCCGGTCGCGGCCTGGTGGCCCGAACGCGACCGCTTCGGCTGGGAGCTCACCCTGGTCGCCTGCGGCGCAGGGCTCGCCACCCTCACCGCGCTGTACGGCGTGTTCGGGGCCATCCCGTGACGGCACCCCGGCGGCCACGGTGAGCACACCGGCCACCGGCCAGCTGCGTCGCCGCTCGTGGACGGCTCGCATCGGGCGACGTCTCGACGTGGCCGTCCTGCTCGCACTCGCCTACCTCCCGGCGATCAGCGCCGGGCGCGGGCGCATGGTGGCCGACACCAAGCTCTACCTGTACCTCGACCCGGGCCGCCTGGTCGGCGACGCACCGTTCAGCTTCGACCCACGGCAGTTCGCCGGCTGGGTCCCCCACCAGACGCTCAGCTACCTGTGGCCCTCGGGACCGTGGTTCTGGTGGTGGGAACAGGTCGGGGTGCCCGACTGGCTCGCCCATCGCCTGTGGATCGGTACGATCCTCGCGGTCGCGGGGCTGGGGGCGCGGTGGGTCGCCCGGGAGCTCGGCATCGGTCGGGCCGGCGCGGTCGCCGCCGGCGCGGTCTACCTGCTGTCGCCGTTCGTGCTGCCCTACCTGTCGCGCACCTCGCTGATGCTGCTGCCCTTCGCCGGGCTCGGCTGGATCGTGGGTCTCACCGTGCGGGCCGCCCGCACCGGCTCCTGGCGGCATCCGGCCCTGCTCGCACTGGTCCTCGCGACGGTCGCGGCCCCGAATGCCACGGCGATCCTGATGGTGGCGCCGGCACCCGTGCTGTGGCTCGTCCACGCAGCCGTCGGTGCCGAGATCACCTGGCGTCGGGCCACGTCGGTCGCCGCCAAGGTCGCCGCCCTCGGCACGCTGGTGTCGCTGTGGTGGCTGGCGATGCTGACGGTCCAGGGCCGCTACGGCGCCGATGTGCTCGCCTACTCCGAGACCCTCGAGGCCGTCTCGCTCACCTCGACGGGCGTGGAGACGCTGCGTGGCCTGGGCTACTGGTTGTTCTACGTCCGTGACCCGGTGGGGTTCACCACCTCGGCTGCCGAGGCCTACATGGTGTCCGGGCGGGTGATCCTCGTGGGCGTCGTGCTCACCGCGCTGGCCCTGGTCGGCCTCGCGCTGGTGCACTTCGGCGCACGTCGGTACGCGGTGCTGCTCGTCGTCGTCGGCACCGTGCTCGCGGTCGGTGTCCACCCGATCGAGGATCCGTCACCGCTGATGGCGCCCTTCGCCTCCTCGTCGCGATCCTCGTTCGTCCTGGCGCTGCGCAGCAGCACGCGTGCCCTGCCGATGTCGGTGCTCGGCATGGCGCTGGCCACCGGTGCCCTGGCCACGGCCGTCGGCCGGCGATGGGCGGCGAGTGCCGCCCTCCGCCGCAGCACCGCAGACACTGGGTCGACCCGAGGAGCGCGCATCGACCCGCGGGCGATCGCCGCGATCCCGGCCGCGCTCGTGGTGGTGCTCGCCGTGGCGAACCTGCCGGCGGCGACCAACGGTGGCTTCGTCGATCCGATCCTCGAGCGCGACCAGGACCCGCCGGCGGCCTGGCTCGAGGCCGCGGCCGAGCTCGACCGGGCACCGGAGGGGTCTCGGGTGCTGCAGGTGCCCGGGGCCGAGTTCGGCGCGTTCGCCTGGGGCTACACGGTCGACCCACCGCTGCCCGGTCTCACCGATCGGCCCCTCGTCACCCGTGATCTCCTGCCGCTGGGCAGCCCGCCGGCGATGGACCTGGTCTATGCCCTCGACGACCGCTTCCAGGACGGCACCGCCGAGACGGCCTCGCTCGCGCCCGTCGCCCGTCTGTTGGGGGTCGACCGCATCTGGGTCACCAACGACGCCTGGTTCGACCGGTTCCGCACCCCGCGACCCGAGACCGTGGCCTCGCTGTTCGCCGACGGGTCGGCCGAGCTCGGTCGGCCGCTCCGGTTCGGGCCACCGACGGTGGCGGCGCCGGTGCTCGAGCAGGTCGACGAGCAGTCGCTGGGTGACCCTCGGATCGGCGCCCCGCTCGAGCCGGTCTGGCTCGTGGAGGTGGCCGACCCCGTGCCCGTCGTCCGGGTGCGGACCGAGACGGTGCTACTCGCCGGCAGCGGCGACGGCGTGGTCGACGCAGCGGCCGCCGGGCTGCTCGACGGCCATGCCGCCGTGGTGTACACCGCGACGCTCGCGCAGGACCCTGCGCTCCTCGATCGGATCGGGACGCCGCTGGGGCTGATCGTGACCGACTCGCACCGCGATCAGGCGCGGCACTGGCGGGGCAGCCAGGACACCCGCGGCTTCACCGAGGAGGGCGGCCCGGGCTCGGGGGTGCTGCGCTTCGACAGCGCCGACCAGCGGCTCGACGTGTTCGCGCTCGGCCCCGACGGGGCCGAGGCCGCCACCCAGACCGTGGCGCTGCAGGATGGTCCGCTGGAGGCCCGGGCGAGTGCCTACGGCGAGCCGTTCGCCTACCGCCCCGAGGACCGGGCCGTGATGGCCATCGACGGCGATCCGGCGACGGCCTGGCGCGTCGCCGACCGCTTCGACGCGCGCGGCGAGTTCGTGGAGCTGACGGCCGAGGAACCGATCACCGAGCTTCGCCTGCACCAGCCCTCGACCGGGTCCACCGGGCTGGAGGCCAACCGCTGGATCGCAGCGGTCGATGTCGCGGTCGACGAGGCGGTACCGGTGCGGGTGGCGCTCGACGCACGATCCCGCGACGGCAGCGGACAACCGGTCGCCCTGCCCTCCCCCGCGACCCGGGTGCGCCTCACCATCGTGGCCACCGAGGAGCAGCTCGCACCCGAGACGCGGCCCGACGCCGTCGGGTTCGCCGAGATCGTCGCCCGCACCTCCGACGGCCGCGAGCTCGTCCCGACGCGGGAGGTCGTGCGACCGCCCGTCGACTGGCACGGCATCGCTTCGGGCGAGGTCCCGGTGACCGCGGTGCTCACCCGGTGGCGCAGCGATCCCACCGATCGGTGGCGGCGCGACCCCGAACCGACCCTCGAACGACGCGTCGAGCTCCCCACGTCCACCGCTGGCGCAGCGACGCTCGGCCTGGGGGTCGACCAGGTGACCGTGCGCCTCGACCGACGGGCCGCGGACGCCGTCCTCGCCGAGGTGCTCGGCTGGACCGGCACCGTGGCCGACGACCGCCTCACGGGCACCGCGACCGCCGGCGGGTGGGCGGCCACCGACGGCGATCCCGAGACCGCCTGGTACTCCTCGTTCGGCCGGACCTCGGGCGTCGGCCTGCAGGTGGCGGCGACCGGCGCACCGCTCGACACCCTGCGGATCCGCCAGCCCGTCGGGTCCTCCTCGCTCATCACGAGCCTCACGGTGACCATCGGCGGCGCCGAGGGCGCCGAGGGCGCCGCGGGACTCGACGGCGAGTCCACCGCGACCCAGATCGTCCCCGTCGGCGCACCCGATGCCGAGGGCTGGAGCACGATCACGCTCGACGGTGCCGTCCCGACCGATGTGTTCGGCCTGGCCGTGCACGAGGCCGAGGTCGTGACCACCCGTGACCGACGCTCCGCCGAGCTCGTCGCGCTCCCGGTGGCGATCGCCGAGATCGAGGGGGCGGCCGTGGCCACCCGGGCACTGCCCGAGCGGGTCGAGCTCGGCTGCCGTACCGACCTGCTCACCATGGACGGTCGATCGGTGGCGCTCGAGCTCGGCACCGTCGAGGTCGACGCGCTGCTGGCCGGCGCGGCGATCGAGGCCACGACCTGTGACGGGTCACCGGCGGCCGCCGATCCGGCGCCCGCTGCCACGGTCGACCTCGCCTCCTCGTCGGGTGACCGGACGGGGCTCAGCGTCGATCGGGTGATCCTCGGCCCGCCCGAGGCCCACACGTCGACGACCGACGACGACGCCGACCGTGGCGTCGTCGCCACCGTCACCTCGAGCGGTCGCACCCATCGCACCATCGAGCTGACCGCCTGCCCGACCGGCTGCTGGTTCGTGTTCGGCGAGGGCATCAACCCCGGCTGGGAGGCCGACCTCGACGGCTCGACCCTCGGCGAGGCGACCCTCGTCGACGGCGGCTTCCACGGGTGGTGGCTGCCCCCATCCGAGGCGGCGCGGGAGATTCGACTCACCTGGACCCCGCAACGAGTGGTCACCGGCGCCCTCGCCGCGACCGCGGTCGCGGTGCTCGGGTGCCTGGCACTCGCGCTGCTCGATCGGCGTCGTGGGACCGGCCTGCGCTCGACCCCCGCTCCGACGCTGGTCGGCTGGGGTGCGGCACCGGTCCGCGGGGTGCCGACGCGGTCACTCGCCGTGCGCACTGCGCTGGTGACCGGCGTCGTGGCGGCCCTGGTGGTCGCACCGGTCTGGGGGGTGCTCGGGCTCGTCCTCGGCGCGATCGCGGGCATGCTCGGCCGGCCACGACTCCTGGCCCTCGCGGCGGCGGCACTGTGGACGGCCACCGGCCTCGTGCTGGTCACCCGGGTGATCCGGTTCCGTCCGTTCCCCGATGCGTCGTGGCCTGGCCGCTTCGAGGACCTGCACCGCCCGGCGCTGTTCGTCCTGGCCCTGCTCGCCGGCTCCCTGGTGGCAGAGCCGCGCGTGCGGCGCCACCGTGCGGATCCGCCCGGGCAGTAGCATCTCGTCCTCGTGGGTGCCGTGCCTCGGAGCTGTCTGTCGGTCGTCGTGCCGTGCTACAACGAGCAGGGCACCGTGCTGACGCTGCTCGAGCAGGTGTTGGCCTCCCCGTGGGTCGCCGAGGTCGTGATCGTCGACGACGGCTCGACCGACGGCACCCGTGAGCTGCTCGCCGGGGTCGACGACCCTCGCGTCCGCGTCGTCCTGCACGAGCGCAACCGGGGCAAGGGCGCGGCGTTGCGGACCGGGTTCGCCCATGCCACGGCCGACTACGTGGTGGTCCAGGACGCCGATCTCGAGTACGACCCGGCCGAGTACGGCGAGCTGCTCGCGCCCCTCGAGGCCGGTCGAGCCGACGTGGTGTATGGCTCGCGGTTCATGTCGGGCCGCCCCCACCGGGTGCTCTACTTCTGGCACTCACTGGGCAACCGCGGGCTGACCCTGCTGTCGAACATGTTCACCGACCTGAACCTGACCGACATGGAGACCTGCTACAAGACCTTCCGCCGCGAGGTCATCCAGTCGATCGAGATCGAGGAGGACCGGTTCGGGTTCGAACCCGAGATCACCGCCAAGCTCGCTCGTGGGCCGTGGCGCATCTACGAGGTCGGCATCTCGTACTCCGGTCGCACCTATGCCGAGGGCAAGAAGATCGGCTGGCGCGACGGCATCCGGGCGCTGGTGTGCATCGTGCGGTACTCCGACCTCGGGGTCCGGTTCCGGTCCGCACGATCGTGACCGATCGCGTCGTCCAGGGCGGCGCGCCTGCGGGATGGACGCACCTGCCCGCCCTCGACGGGCTGCGCGCCCTGGCGGTGATCGCCGTCCTGCTCTTCCACGCCGGCCACCTCGACGGCGGGTTCCTGGGGGTCGACCTGTTCTTCGCCCTCTCGGGCTTCCTCATCACCTCGTTGCTGCTGCGCGATGCCGATCGTGGCCAGCTCGACCTGCGTGCCTTCTGGGGCCGTCGGTTCCGACGCCTGCTGCCCGCGGTGTTCGCCATGATCCTCATCGTCACCCTCCTCGCGTGGGCGTTCGGGTCGGCCGCGACCCTCGACGGCGTGCTCACCGATGGACCCTGGGCCGTGCTCTACCTGGCGAACTGGCACTCGATCGCCCAGGCGGGCGGCTACTGGGAGTCGTTCGAGGATCCCGGCATGTTCGACCACCTGTGGAGCCTCGCGATCGAGGAGCAGTTCTACGTGCTCTGGCCGATCGTCGTGCTCCTGGTGTGGCGCCGATCGACCCGACCCGCACGGACCCTGGCCCAGGTCACCACGGTCGGGATCGTCGCGTCGGTGGCGGCGATGGTGCTCCTGTTCGACGGCGGCGACCCGACCCGGGTGTACATGGGGACCGACACCCGGGCGGCCTCGGTCCTGGTGGGTGCGCTCGCCGCCACGGCGGTCGCGCGGTCGGCCGGGGTGCGCGTCCGGCGGACGCTCGGCGCCGTCCGAGTCGACCTGCTGATCGCGGCGCTGTGCATCGGTCTGCTGTGGTCGTGGGTGACGGTCGACGGCGCCAGCTCCTCGGTGCTGTACCGGGGCGGGCTGCTCGCCCACTCGAGCGCGGCCGCCGTCATCGTGCTCCTGGTGGCCTCCGCACCGGCGAGTCGGATCGGGCAGGTGCTGGGGTGGGCGCCGCTGGCGTTCGTGGGCCGGCTCTCGTACGGGCTGTACCTGTGGCACTGGCCGATCTACGCCTGGCTCTCACCCGAGCGCGTCGGCTGGTCGGGAGCTGCTCTCACCATCCTGCGTATCGCGGCCAGTGCGGCTGCCGCCTTGCTCTCGCTCCACCTCCTCGAGGACCCGGTCCGCTACCGCGCCGTGTGGGCCCGCGGTCGCGCCGGGGTCCTGGCGCTGGGGACCGCCGTCGCGCTGGTCCTGGGTCTGCTGCTCCTCGTCCCGCGTCCACAGGGCGAGATCGCCACGTTCGATCCGAGCACCGTGGTCGACTTCGCGCCGAGCTCTGCGGCGCCTGCCATGCCGACGACCGAGCCGACGACGGGCGACACCGCCCCAGTTCCGACCACCACGGATGCCATCGTCACCACGACGGCCGACCCCGCAGCGACCGCGACCACGACCTCCACCACCGCCACACCCTCCACCACCGCCACGACGCAGCCACGAGTCGCGATCTCGGGTGTGGTCTGGGCCGGTGACTCCGTGGCCTTCGACCAGGCCCCCGCAGTGGACGCAGCGCTCACGGCGGCCGGGCTCGCCGTCGACACCGACGCCGCCTTTCCGGCGCTGCGACTCACGGGCCTGGGCGAGCTCTCGATGATCGAACGCATCCTGGCTCGGGTCACGGCCACGGGCGCCGACCTGGTCGTGGTGCAGCTCACCGGCTGGGACCGCGAGGCCGATCCCGCACGGATCACCGACGTGCTCACCATCCTCGACCAGGCGCTCGCCGACCTCGGCGCACAGCTCCTCCTCGTCACCCCACCGTCGACCGGCATCACCGAGTACGACGCAGGCCTCACACGGGTCGTGTCCATGGCGGCCACCTCGGCATCGGCACTTGGGGTGACGGTCCTCGACGCCGCCGAGGTCTGGGGACCGATCGGTGACGTCGACCTCGACGACGACGGCGTGCCGGAGCGCAAGGTCGACAACGTCCACGTCTGCCCGTCGGGAGCTGCGAGGTTCGCGTCCTGGCTCACCGCTCAGCTCGCCGACCGCTTCGACGGCATCATCCCGGCGCCGCCCGCGTCGTGGGCGGCGGGTCCGTGGACCTCCGACCCTCGTTTCGACGAGCCGGTCGGTGCCTGTGCGCCGCTCTGAGCGCCAGGGGGCCCGACGCGCTCAGTGCCGTCGAGCGCGTTGCACCAGATCGCGCACGCCCCACCCGGTGACCAGCAGCATCGACTCGGCGATGATGCGGCCCGACATCTTCGAGGTCCCTGCCTCGCGGTCGACGAACACGATCGGGGTCTCCATCACGCGCTTGCCCGAGCGCACGAGTCGGCGCACCAGCTCGGTGAGGAACGCGTAGCCCTCGGCCGCGGTGCTCCCCGGATCGATCTCGCGCAGCGCATCGGCACGGTAGGCCCGGAAGCCCGAGGTGCAGTCGCGGATCTGGAGCTGCAGCACGAACGAGGTGTAGCGGTTGCCCCAGCGCGACAGCAGGCGCCGGTGGACCGGCCAGTCGACCGTGTCGCCACCCGGGACGTAGCGCGAGCCGATCACGGCGTCGGCGCCGGCATCGAGCAGTCGCAGCATCTCGGGGATCACGGCCGGGTCGTGCGAGAAGTCGACGTCCATCGAGACGACCCGGTCGTAGCCCCGGTCGAGCACCGTCGTGAACCCGTGTCGGTAGGCGCTGCCGAGCCCGTCCTTGCTCGGGCGGCGCAGCACCTCGATGTGCCCGAGCCGTGCACCGACCTCGTCGGCGAGATCGGCGGTGCCGTCGGGGCTGTTGTCGTCGACGACCAGCACGTCGGCCTCGGGCACGGCCAGGCGGACCGCCTCGAGCATGCGGTCGACGTTCTCCCGCTCGTTGTAGGTGGGGATCACCACGACCGTCCGCACGGCCGGGGAGCGTACCGGGACCGCGCTCACGTCTCGGCGACGCTCATGGGGTGGCGACGCTCACAGGTTGGCGACGACGAGCCGGGCGAGCCGTTCGCCGCCGTCGGGGGTCAGCGAGCCCTGGTCGTCGCGGACCACGGCGACGCCCTCGGTGCAGCGCTCCCACCACTCGCAGGGGAACACCACACCCGGTCCCGGGGTGCCGATCAGACGGACCGGATCCACGACGGTGTCGCCCAGCTCGGCGAGCAGCTCGGGCGTGCTCGTCGTGCCCGGGATCGGCACGAGGACCGGATCGGCGTCGGGGAGCCGGTCGACGAGCTCCCCGAGGCAGATGCCCGCGGCCGACAGCACGACCCGCCCCGGTGACCGGTCCTCGATGTCGGCGACCAGCCCGTCGAGTGCCTCGGGATCGTCGCACCACCCGGGCTGCAGATCGAGCCACTCGAGTGACTGCCCGGTCTGTCGGACGCGCAGGTCCATCGAGCGCCGCGCCTCGAGCAGCTCGCCCTCGGCGACCACCAGGACGTCGAGCTGCTCGTCGTGCCCGGCGATCGACGGCCAGACCCACCACAGCAGCACGACGATCGTCGCAGCGACGACCGCACCGCCGAAGGTCCACGCCGTCGAGGGGCTCGAGTTGCGGGGGCGTCGCACGAGGGAGGAACGGTAGTTCACCCGCGTCGTCGCGCCGCGGCGCTGCGCACCTCGGCGAGCAGCACCTCGGTGATGCCCCGAGCACTGCGGTCCCAGGTGAGGGTCCGGGCACGGGCGTGGGCGGCCATGGCGAGCCGCTGGCGCAGGGCGTCGTCGGTGAGCACCTCGGCGAGCCGCTCCCCCAGGTGCTCGGGCGGTGCGAGCAGGCCGGTGGTCCCGTCGAGCACCGAGGAGCGGTGACCGCGGATGTCGGTCGCCACGGCCGGTGTGCCGCAGCCGGCCGCCTCGGTGAGCGCGAGGCCCCATCCCTCGGCGAGCGAGGCGCTCGCGACGACCCAGGCACGGCTGTACTCGTCGCGCAGCTGCTCGCGGGGGACGTGGCCGACGAGGTGGATCCAGTCGGCGGCATCGTGCTCGCGGACGAGCCCCTCGAGCCGGCCGCGCTCGGGACCGTCGCCGACGATGCGGAGCTGGAGCCCGGGGACGCGCGCCCGGGCGACGAGCGCCGCCGAGACGAGCAGGTCGAACCGCTTCACCGGTGCCAGTCGGGCGGCGGCCACCACGGTGGGCACCGGGTCGACCGGCAGCGTGCGCACGAAGAAGGGATCGACCCCGTTGTCGACGGCGGTGACCCGATCGGGGCGGAACCCGAGCTCGAGCAGCTCCTCGCGGGTCGACGACGACGGGGTCACGACGGCCGTCCGACGGTAGAACGGCGGCGCAAGGCGGGTCTCGAGGGCCCGGCCCAGCCCGGCGAACGGCGGCGGCATGATCTGGCCCCACATCGGCCCGTGTACGTGGTGGACGATGGTGATCCGCGGCCGTCGGCACCACAGCGGGGAGAACCACGGCACGCCGTTCCAGATCTCGACGAACGCGTCGAACGGTCCCATCCGGTGGGTCAGCTCCGCCGCGACCGTGCGCGGGAACACCGAGTACCGGCTGCCGCGCCGGACGACCCGGTAGCCGTGACGGGTGGCCTCGGCCGGGATGCCGACGCCGGCCGAGGTGCGATGGAGCACCTCCAGCCCGGCCGCCGCCCACCGTCGCATCAGGTGGTCGGCGTGGACCTCGGAGCCACCGGCGTCGGGATCGTCGAGATCGCGCCAGGCGACCACGTGGATGCGACGGATCCCGTGCCCGAGCAGTTCGGCCACCTGTCGGTCGAGCTGCTCGGCCTCGGTCGGGGCGGCACCCTCGTGGGCCTCGTGCTGATCCCTGTCCTCGTGGTGCTCGTTGGCGTCGTCCGCCGGCCTGGGCGCGGTCACGTGGATCCTCCGGCGGTCGTGGTCGTGGTCGTGGTCGAGGCCGGGTCGTCGAGCGTGACCAGGCGGAGCAGCTCGGGACCGAGCCAGCGCTCGGTGACGTCGAGGGCGGCCTCGGGGGTGAAGTGCAGGCCGTCGGGCCGGGCAGCCTGCGAGGACGCCTCGGGATCCTCCTCCACCCAGCCGCGCAGGTCGAGGAGGTGGATGCCGTCGCCGGGGGGTGCGGTCACCTCGGTCAGCACCCGCTCGAGGACGTCGCGGGACGGGCCGGGACCGAGTAGACCCGGTCGGCCCACCCAGTAGGGATCCGCGGTCGGCGGACGGAGCCAGGCCACGGTCACGCCGGCCGCCCGGAGCCGATCGGAGATCGCCGTGTAGTCGGCGAGCAGTCGCTCCTCGAAGGCCGCGTCGGTGGGATCCAGGAACGGGCCGTCGTCCCAGCGCCGCGGCTCGATGTCGCGCACGGTCGCGAGGAGCACGGCGACGTCGGGCGGATCCTGCGCGAGGAGCTCGGACAGGTACCGGTCGAGCAGATCGGTGCAGGGGCCGACGAAGTCGACGTCACCGTCGGTCGCCACCTCACCGCTGCGGAGGAACCCGCAGCCGGGCGCGGCGGCCAGCACCGAGCGGGACCGCGTCGGGTCGGCCTGCGACCACGCGACCACACCGTTGCCGAGCGCCTGGGCCGTGGAGTCGCCGAGGATCACGATGCCGACGGGGCCGTCCGGGACGTCGTCGCCGCCGGGCTGGCCGACGCCGGGCACGACGTCGTCGACCGCCGCCGTGGTCGCCGGCGCCGGGCCGGGCTCGTCCGCGTCACCGGCGGTCCGCTCGGGATCGGTGGCCACCGGGGGCACCGTCGCCGGGACCGACCCGTCCGACACCACCACACCGGCCTCGACCTGCCAGTACGGGGCGGCGGGCGGGGGGACGAACAGGATCGCAGCGACGGCCACCGCGGCCAGTGCGGTGCCCCCGGCCAGCAGCGTCGGGCCCGGACGCCCGCGCCAGGCCCGCACGGGCTGCTCCACCAACCAGAACGAGACGAGCGCGATCGCGAGTGTGACGGCCAGGCGCAGCGCCAGCAATCGCCAGCCGTCGAGGTCGACACGCCCCGGCGCGAGCGCGACGAACACGGGCCAGTGGACGAGGTAGACGCCGTAGGAGATGCGACCGAGCCCGACGAGCGGCCGCCACGACAGCGCCCGGGTCGCCCGACCGTCGACCTGCAGGCCCAGGATCAGCAGCGCCGTGACCGCGGCGACGAGCGGCAGGGCGCCGACATAGGCCGGCCCGCTCGAGGACGGGAACACGACCACGGCCACGGCGAGGGCGAGGCCGGCAGCGGGAGCGGCCCGGGACCATCCGGGAGCGGGCGGCGCGCCGCGGGCGGCGAGCTGTGCCGCGAGCCAGGCACCGACGAGGATCTCGGCGGCCCGAGCCGGCGTGGCCCAGTACGCGGCGTCGGGCCCCCACCGCCAGGCGATCACGGGTGCGGCGACCATGGCGGCGACGGTGACGAGCCCCAGCCGGGCGACCAGACGCGACCGGCGACGCAGCAGCAGGGTCATGACGGCGGGCCAGGCCCAGTAGAACTGCTCCTCGATCGCCAGCGACCAGTAGTGCTCGAGCGGCGAGCTCAGTCCACCGGCCCGGGCCAGCAGGTCGGTGTAGGAGCTGTCCGAGAACA
>CAYRXQ010000007.1:0-29185 GCA_964428115.1 uncultured Ilumatobacteraceae bacterium | reverse complement strand
TGGTCTGCCCTGGGGATCGCGCGGTCGGGGAACTTGAATCTCGGGCACTGATGATGAGGAGGTCATCGTGCCAAGGAGGTATCCAGTCGAGTTCCGCCGAAAGGTGCTCGATCTGATCGAGGCCGGCAAGCCGGTCGTCGAGATCGCCGCGCAGCTCGGGGTGTCGGACCAGACGATCTACAACTGGCGAAAGCAGGACCGCATCGATCGCGGCCTGGCAGCTGGCATCACGACAGCCGAGTCCGCGGAGCTGACGGCGGCCCGAAAGCGCATCCGCGACCTCGAGACCGAGCTCGCGGTGACGAAGCGGGCGAACGAGCTGTTGAAGGCGCAGACCGACCCAAAAGGCGATGGGAGGTCATCGCCCAGATCGTGAGCGAGGACCTCCCCGTCGAGGTTGCCTGCCGCGTCATCGGTGTCTCGGTGTCGGGGTTCTACGCGTGGCGCAACCGCAAGCCGTCAGCTCGATCGGTGCGACACGCGATGATCGCTGACGTCATCCGTGTCGTGCACGCCGAGTCCCACCAGACCTACGGGGCGCGCCGCGTGCACGCCGAGCTCGTCCTCGGACGCCAGATGACCGTGGCCCGCTGCACCGTCGAGTTGGTGATGCGACGGCTCGGACTCGCCGGCCTGCCGGGTCGACCGAGGTATCGCAAGATCCCGAACACACCGACGGCCGAGGATCTCGTGAACCGTGACTTCGCGCGGACAGAACCGAACCGTCTCTGGCTCACCGACATCACTGAGCACCGCACCCGTGAAGGCAAGGTCTACTGCGCGGTCGTGCTCGACGCGTTCTCCCGGCGGGTGGTCGGCTGGTCGATCGACTCCTCGCAGACGTCGAACCTGGTCGTGAACGCGCTCGGCATGGCGATCGAGAACCGCCAGGCCGAAGGCGTCGTGATTCACAGCGACCACGGCACCCAATACACGTCATGGGCCTTCACCCGACGGGCGCTCGACTCGGGACTCGTTCCGTCGATGGGATCGATCGGGGACTGCTACGACAACGGCCAGATGGAATCGTTCTGGGCGCGAATGCAGGTCGAACTGCTGAACCGGAAACGCTGGAACACCCGCCTCGAGCTGGCCAACGCCATCTTCGAGTACCTTGAGATCTTCCACAACCGGCAACGACGACACTCGTCACTCGGGATGCTCAGCCCGATCGAGTACGAGCTCCGTCACGCCGACACCACCGCCCGCGATCAAGCAAGCTGACCGCGCGGAACCCGGGGCACACGAGAGCCTCCAACGAAGCCAGGGCGGTTCAGTCCACGGGCTACGCTGCGACTCCCGGCTCGTTCACGGATAGGAAGCGGCTCTCATGAAGTCCCACGACTACCGCAACGGCGGTGAAGGAGGAGTCGGCGCCGCTGTTTCTCCTCCTTTGGACGATGTGCGTTCGGCGCTCGCGTGCTACCAGGTCCTGTTCGAGCGGGCCGCGTTCATGGCACAGATCGCCGATGACGAACGCCTGCACGAGATGCTGGACACGCTGGAGCTGTTCGCTTTGGTGACCGACGTGAACGGTGACGTCACGTACATGAACACCGCGATGCTCGACCGACTCGGACGCACGCTCGACGAGGTGGTCGGACCCGGTTTCGCCGACATCACCTCGGTGCACGACGAGTTGAAGAGTTCGATCGTCGCAGCGATTTCGTCAGGTCAACTGGCAGCCGAGTGGGTCACCGAGGTCCCACTGACCGGCGACACGAAGGTCACGGTGCGATGGACCAGCACGTTCATCCGCGACGACCATGGCCGGATCAGTGGCCTCACTTCGGTGGGCGAGGACATCACCGAGCTCGAGTCCGAAGATGCACAGCTCACAGAGAGGATCCGGAGGGAGAACGTGGGCCGGCTCGCCGGAGGCATCGCCCACGACTTCAACAACTTCCTCACGGTGATCGGCGGCCATGCGCATCTGGCCCGATCCGCGCCCACCTGGTCGGGAGGTGCCCAACCGCACCTCGACCAGATCGACGTGGCGGTACAACGCGCAACCGAGCTCGTAACTCAGCTCTTGGCGTTCGGTCGCCACGCCGTGACCGAGCCGGCCGCGATCTCGGTGTCCGATGCGCTTGGTGATCTCGCAGCACTGATGCGCCCGACATTCCGGACTTCCATCACCATCGAGGTCGTCACGGCCACCAACCACGACCTCGTGCAGTTCGACCGGTGCCGGCTCGACCAGATCTTCATCAATCTCGCGTTCAACTCACGCGACGCCATGCCTGATGGTGGCACCCTCACCTTCAGCGTCACCGACCAGCACCTTGATCAGGAAAACGCCGAGGCCTTGGGCGTGGAGGCTGGCCCGTACGTGGTCGTGACAGTGACCGATGACGGCGTCGGTATCGAGGCCGACGTCATCGATCACCTTTTCAAGCGGCACTTCACGACCAAACCGATCGGTAAGGGCACCGGCCTCGGCCTGTCGACCGTGCACGACGTGATCACCAAGGCCGGTGGAGCAATCATCGTCGAAACTGATCGCGAGACCGGAGCCGAGTTCACCCTCTACTTGCGGCGTGACACCAGCCAATCTGGGTGAACCTCCGGCCCACACCCGGCCACGGCCGATGAAGTTCCCGTGCACGGCAGAAGATAGATCCTCCCGTGACAGGCGAACCCACGAGGAGTTCGGGCAGTCCACGGTGGCCCTTCGTGATCTACGGGTTGTGAAAGCGCGGTGCCGCCAGGACCCGGCCAAGTGTGTCGGCCACGATCAGCCGGCGATTGTCACATAACGACGTCGGACTGAGCCCGTGGGCCTCGCCACTATGTGCCGATCGGGGGCATACATACAGTCGGCTTCAGAGGCGATTTCTCCGGAAGCAGAGCACACTCCGTTGCTCTCGTTCGAAGCGTCTCGGGTAACCCACGCAAGATTCAGCTCGGAAGGTTCTCGTCGCTTCGTCGGACGGTCGTTGCGACTCACCTCCAGACCGTTTCGATTACCTTCGACAATGGCGTCACTCAGCCGATCTATCATCTTCGTCGCGACCTGACGCAGTGCCAGTCAACGGCGACCGATTGAGACGCGCTCTCTTGCCCCTCCGATGACACTCTGATGACACACCAGACCCCGAACAGTGGCAACATTCGTAGCACGATGCAGCAACGCTGAAATCGCGCAACTCGTTACACCGTATGAGAAACCCTGGTGCCGGCTACCCGACGCGGCGGTCCATGCCTTCCCAGTACGGCTCCCGTAAATCCTTCTTGAGGATCTTGCCGCTGGGGTTGCGCGGCAGGGCGTCGGCCCAGTCGACGCTGGTCGGGCACTTGAACTTGGCCAGGCGCTCCCGGCAGAACTCGATGATCTCGTCCTCGGTGACCTCGGCCCCGGGCACCTTCACCACGATCGCCTTCGCGGTCTCGCCCCACCGCTCGTGCGGCACGCCGATCACAGCACAGTCGGCGACGGCGGGGTGACCCATCAGCACGTTCTCGACCTCGGCCGGGTAGACGTTCTCGCCGCCCGACACGATCATGTCCTTCACCCGGTCGTGGATGTAGAGGTAGCCGTCCTCGTCGACGTAGCCGGCGTCGCCCGTCTTGAACCAGCCGTCGGCCGTGATCGCATCGGCGGTGGCCTCGGGCATGTTCCAGTAGCCCTTCATCACCTGTGGCGACCGGATCCAGATCTCGCCGACCTCACCCGTCGGTGCGTCCTCACCGTCGACACCGACGATGCGGAGCTCGACCCTGGGGCCGGCCACGCCGCACGACCGCAGACGGTGCTGGTTGGGCCCGCCCACGTCGTGATCCTCGGGCGGGAGGTTGACGATCGCCCCGGTCGTCTCGGTGAGCCCGTAGGCCTGCCAGAACTTGCACTTGAACGTGGTCACGGCCTTGGCGAGGACCTCGGCGCTGATCGGCGAGGCGCCGTAGACGATGGTGTCGAGGGCCGAGAAGTCGGCCTGGTCGACCCCGGGCACCATCAACATGAACTGCAGCGCGACCGGCACGAGGAACCCGTGCGTGATCTTCTCGGCGGGGATCAGGGTGATCAGGTGTGCCGGGTCGAGCTCGCGCAGGATCACGCTGCGCGCTCCCTCGTACATGCCGGCGATCGCCCAGCCGCCGCCACCGATGTGGAACAGCGGCATGGCCACCAGGTTCACCGCATCGGCGGTCATGCCCCAGATGTCCTTGGCCGCGGGAAGCAGGGCGAAGAAGTTGTCGTTGCTCAGCATCACGCCCTTGGGCCGACCGGTCGTGCCCGAGGAGTAGAGCTGGAACGCCACGTCGTCGCGCGCGCTCGTGGCGCCCGGATCGCCGAGCGCCTGTCCGGTGAGCCACTCCTCGTAGTCCTGGTAGTCCTCGTGGCCGCCGACCACCAGGATCAGCGTGGTGTGCCGCAACGACGGCGCGATGGCGTCGAGGATCCCCACGAAGTCGGGCCCGACCACGAGCACCTTCGCCTCGGCATCGTTGACGATGTACTCCACCTCGGGGGCCGCCAGCCGCCAGTTGACGTCGACGCACACCGCGTTGAGCAGCGACGCCCCGAAGAAGACGTCGAAGTGCTCGATGCCGTTCTTGTCGAGGAACGCCACCCGGTCCTGCACGCCCACCCCGGCAGCGGCGAAACCGTTGGCGACGCGCTGCGACCGCTCGTAGACCTCCGCCCAGCTGAGGCGACGCTCACCGAGCGCCAGGCACTCGCGATCGGCACGCTCGGTGCCGTGGACGCGGATGATGTCGGCAACGGAGTTGATCTCGGACATGGAGCGTGACCGTAGTCACTCCCCCGGCCTCAGCGCAGGTCGAACCCGAGCTCGAAGCTGCGCACGGCGCGGGCGAAGATGTTCGGCTCCACGTCGGGCTCGGTGACGGCGCGCAGGTTCGTGATCTGCCGGCTCAGCCGACCGAAGACCTCGGCCAACGTGGCCCGGGCCTGGTGGGTGCCCAGGCACAGGTGCGTGCCGAAGCCGAAGGCCAGGTGCGGGTTGGGGTCGCGGCGGATGTCGAAGCGGAACGGGTCGTCGAAGACGTCCTCGTCGCGGTTGGCCGACGGGTAGAGCATCACGATCCGGTCACCACGGCCGATCGCCCGACCACCCACCTCGGCATCGACAACGGCGCGCCGGAACATGTTGTTGAGCGGCGTCACCCACCGCAGCACCTCCTCGACCGCGCCCGGCACCAGCGACGGGTCGGCGGCCATCGCCTCCCACTGGTCGGGGTGGTCGACGAAGGCGCGCAGCCCGTGGCTGATCGCGGTGCGGGTGGTCTCGGCGCCGCCGGCGATGAACAAGCCGACCTCGTGCGCGATCGCGAACGGCGGCATCGGCTCACCGTCGATCGTCGCGTGCAACCAGGTGCTGATCAGGTCGTCGGCCGGGCAGCCGGCCCGCTCCGCGGCGACCGCACCCATCGCGGTCATGAACTCCATGTTGGCGTCCATGAACTCGCAGAAGACCTCGCCCGAGCGCTCGCGCATGTCGGTACGCATGAGCCGCTCGCTCCAGCTCATCACCTGTGGCCACATCTCCTCGGGGTAGCCGAGCAGCCGAGCGGTGGTGCGCGCCGGCAGCTGGCCCGACAGCGCGGCGACCACCTCGAACGACTCGGCGCCGTCCGCGGTGGCGGCATCGATCAGCTCCTGGGTCAGCGCACCGATCTCGTCACGGCGCTCACCGACCGCCTTGCCGGTGAACTTGTGCTGCACGAGCATGCGCTGCTGGCGGTGCCGCGGGTCGTCCTGGGCGATCATGTTGATCTCCTCGGGCGACCACAGGGCCCGGTAGCCCTGCCCGGAGACGAAGATCGACGAGGTCCGCTCGACGTACATCAGATCTGCGTGGCGGGTGATGCCCCACAGCCCGTTGCGCTCGTCGCGGTAGACCGGCTCGTTGGCCCGCATCCAGGCCCAGACCTCGTGTGGGTTGCGCCGGTAGAGCTCGGGGTCGAGGAGATCGACGACGAGGCGGTCGCTGCCGGTGACGGGTTCCGTGGCGGTCATGGGCCTCATCGTCGCAGGCCGGTGCACCGGTCGACGTGCCGAACGACACGTCGCGCGGCATGGCGGGGCGTCAGCGCTTGGCGCCCCAGCGGTCGCGATGGGTGACCGCTGCCGCGGGCTTGCGCGGCGCCACCCCGAACCGACCTGCCGGACGCCCGACCGGGACCAGGGCGGCGATCTCGTAGCGCCCCTCGGGCACCCCCAGCGCCCTCAGCACCTCGGGGCCGTGGATCCGGATGACGGTCGTGACCGCGGTGCCGAGCCCGAGCGAGCGGGCGGCCAGGCAGAAGTTCTGGACCGCCGGGTAGACGCTGGCGTCGAGCCGACCGATGTCCATCTCCCCCTCGTCGTCGCTCGGGGTCCAGGGGATCAGGGGCTGCAGGAACAGCACGATGGCGGGTGCCTCGGCGAGGTGGTCGGCGAGGTGGCGGCTGGCGTCGCGGGTCCGCCGCCACGACTCGGCCTGGGCCTCGTCGCGGAACGCGGTCGGCTCCGGGAGCGATCGCTCGTAACGGTCGTAGGCCCGGCGATACCACGCCCCGACCTCGGCCTTCACCGCCGGATCGGTGAGCACCAGGTACTGCTGGGGTTGCACGTTGCCACCGCTCGGCGCCTGCTGCGCGGCCCGCAGGCACCAGTCGAGGTCGTCATCGGCGATCGGCTCGTCGGTGTACCGGCGGATCGCACGCGTCGTCATGATCGCGGCGATCGTCTCGTTGGGGAACTCCACGTCGGGCGTCGTCACGTCGGCATCATCGCTCAGCGACCCTCGAAGTTCGGCGCGCGTCGTTCGGTGAAGGCAGCCACGGCCTCGACGTGGTCCTCGGAGAAGAAGCACGGGATCTCGAGCGCGGTCGACAGGTCGAAGCTGTCGAGCAGCGCCCGCTTGAGCTGCGCGTTCACGGCGAGCTTGGTGCCTTGGACGGCGAGGGGCGCGCCGGCCGCGAGACGATCGGCCCACGCGCGGGCCCGAGCGGGGACCTCAGCCGGCGAGCAGACCTCGGCGGCCACCCCGAGCCGCGCCGCCTCCTCGGCCCCGAGCGGCTCGCCGAGGAGCAGGTGCCGCTTGGCGGCCAGGGGCCCGACCAGCAGCGGCCAGATCGCCGCGCCACCGTCGCCGGCGACGAGGCCCATGTGGACGTGCGGATCGACGATCTTCGCCACGTCCGACATGACGATGACATCGCACATCAACACGATCGAGGCCGCGAGCCCGGCGGCCGAGCCGTTGAGGCCGACGACGATCGGGATCTCCACGTCGAGCAGGTCCCAGATGAGCTGCTTGGCCTCACGGCGCAGCGCGTGCACCGCGTCGACGGTTCGCAGCTCGGGGAACCATCCGGCGTCGCCACCGGCCGAGAACGCCTTGCCGTGCCCGGTCAGCAGCACGACGCGTGCGGTTCGCTCCTGCTTGAGGGTGCGGAACAGGGCGCCGAGGTCGTGGTGCAGGCGGGCGTCGACGGCGTTGACGGGCGAATCGGGGTGATCGATCGTGGCCACCAGCACGTGCGGGTCGGAGCGGTCGAGTCGGATCGTCTCCATCGGTGGGCGACGGTAGCCGCCCGGCCCGCTCGGTCGATCCGGCACCGGTGCCATGGGGCATCCGGCACGGGCATCCACGACCTTCGACCCGTGACAGCACCGGTCCGACCGTGCAGCATCGAGGCGTGGCCCCCGATCCGAGTGCGCCGGATGCGTCGAGCGCTTCGCCGTTCGATCCGCGCCGACTCGCCGTGCGCGGTACGACCCTCGTCGTTCGCGAGGCCGTCGCCGCCGATGCTGCGGGGCTCCTGGGCCTGTACGAGCGGCTCGATCCCGACGACGTCCACCGGCGGTTCTTCTCGGCGTTCCACCCGCGCCTCGCCTTCGTCGAGGACTGGATCGCGGTGCGCGACCGCGGCGGGATCGTCCTGGTGGCCGAGTCGGAGCAACCCGACGGCGAACGGGTCGTGGTCGGCGAAGCGGGCTATGCGCCGCTGCGCGATCCGAAGGCCGACGTGGCCGAGCTCGCGATCACGGTGGATCGCGCCTGGCGGGGCTGGCTGGGGCCGTACCTGCTGGACGCGCTCGTGACCCATGCGCACGGTCGCGGGATCGTCGATCTGGTCGCCGAGGTGCTCACCACGAACTGCGCCATGCTCGCGATGCTGCGCGCCCGCGGCTGCGCGTTCGAGCCGCACCGCGACATGACCACCGTGCGCGTCATGATCGGCACCGAGGGCTCGACGCCGAGGTGGCCTGCGGCAGCACGGCGCCCACGGGTGCTCGTCGAGGGCTCGTCCTGGTCGGGGGCGGCCGCAGGCGACGAGGCCGGGATGGAGGTGCTCGTGTGCCCCGGTCCCGAGCGCGGCCGCATGCACCCGTGTCCGCTGCTGACCGGTGACCACTGCCCGCTCGTCGACGAGGCCGACGCCGTGGTCGTCCTGCTCCCGCTCGGCCTCGAGAGCACCCGAGCGGTCCAGGCCGCCCACGAGGCCGGGTCGCACCGGGTCGTCGCGCTCGAGCCGGGCCTCACCGGCGCCGAAGCGGCCGCCGAGCTGCGCCGGGTGCTCGAGCCCGATCAGGTGCCGCCGGACGCGGCGACGTAGTCAGCGAAGCTCGCCACCGACCAGAGCCGCGGGTAGTCGCGCTCGGGGATGTCCAACCCGGTCGCCTCGTGCACCGCGGTGACCACGTGCAGGAAGTCCATCGAGTCGAGCTCGGCCTCCTCGCGCAGGTCGGCCTGGTGGTCGAGCACGTCGACGTCGACGTCGGGGGCGACCTTGGCGATGGCAGCGAGCACGATCTGGATGCTGTTCATGGGACCTCCTCCAGGGTCGACAGATCGCCCTCGGGCAGCCCGAGCTCCCGGGCACGCAGCAGTCGACGCATGACCTTGCCGCTGCGCGTCACCGGGAGCTCGTCGAGCACCCGGATCTCGCGCGGCGCCACCGCCGGGCCCAGGTGACGGCGTGCATGGGCCATCACGTCGGTGACGATCTCGTCCACGACACCGGGCCGCAGCACGATGCTGGCGTGG
Organism: uncultured Ilumatobacteraceae bacterium; assembly: GCA_964428115.1. Taxonomy (GTDB): domain Bacteria; phylum Actinomycetota; class Acidimicrobiia; order Acidimicrobiales; family Ilumatobacteraceae; genus CAYRXQ01. Next base: position 20,183 of record CAYRXQ010000007.1, on the reverse strand, counting down.
ACGAGGGCGCCGGCCACCTCGTCGGGCACGCCGTACACCCCGGCCTGGGCGACCGCGGGGTGTGCGAGCAGCACGCGCTCGACCTCGAACGGACCGATGAGGTGGCCTGCGGTCGTGATGACGTCGTCGGCGCGGCCGACGAACCACACGTACCCGTCCGCGTCCCGCCGGGCGAGGTCGCCCGAGAGGTACCAGCCGTCGGTGAAGCAGCGCTCGTAGCGCTCGGGGGCCGCGAGGTACTCGCTGAACATCGAGGGCCAGCCCGCCCGCAGGGCGAGCATGCCGCTCTGCTCGGGATCGTCCACGATCCGGACCGCTCCGCTCGGATCGCGCCGCAGCGTGCCCTCGTCGTCGCAGTCCAGGATCGCGACCTCGATGCCCGGGACCGGTCGTCCCATCGAGCCCGGTCGGATCTCGAGCTCGGGGGTGTTGGCGATCATGATCCCGCCGGTCTCGGTCTGCCACCAGGTGTCGCGGAACGGCATCCCGATCGCGTCGGCCCCCCAGCGGACCGATCCGGGATCGAGCGGCTCCCCGACGCTGGCCGCGATCCGGAGCGCCGACAGGTCGAAGCGGTGCGCGAGGTCGGCCCCGGAGCGCACGAGCATGCGGATGGCGGTCGGTGCGGTGTACCAGACGGTGACGCGCTCGGCGGCGAGCAGGCCGTACCACCGCTCCGCGTCGAACTCGCGCTCGTCGACCACCAGCGTCGCGCCGCGGGTCAGGGGCGCGATGATGCCGTAGCTCGTGCCCGTGACCCATCCCGGATCGGCGGTGCACCAGGAGACGTCCTCGGGTCCGAGGTCGAACACCCAGCCCGCGGTGGCGTGGTGCACCACGACGGCCTCGTGCACGTGCACCGCGCCCTTCGGCAGCCCGGTCGTGCCCGAGGTGAAGTGCAGTAGGGCCGGCGTGGCCGGATCGTTCGTCTCGAACACGAACCGGTCGGCAGCCGCGGCGAGCAGCCGCCCGAGCGCGCGGGTCCCGTCGGGCACCTCGTCGGCGTCATCGCCTGCGACGAGCACCAGGGCGAGCCCGGGCAGCTCGTCGCGGATCGATGCCACCTTGCGGCGATAGAGCGCGGCGGTGGTGACCAGGACGCGGGCGTCGGCCAGCCGCATCCGCTGGAGGATCGGTTCGGGGCCGAAGGCCGAGAACAACGGGCTGACCACACACCGCGCCGCGAGCGAGCCGAGCACTGCCACGTACAGCTCGGGGATGCGACCCGCGAGCACCACCACCCGCTCACCGGGCCCGATGCCCTCGTCGCGCAGGAGGTTCGCGAACCGCGACACCGCCCGGTCGAGCTCGGCGTAGGTCATCGTGCTGACGTCGCCGCCGCGGTCCACGAAGCGGATCGCAACGCGCCCCCCGTGGCCGTGGACCACGTGCCGGCGGACCGCCTCGTAGGCGACGTTGCGCCCCCCGGCTGGCAGTCCGTCCAGCTCGGCTCGGGCACGTTCCCACACGGTCGACGCGTCGGGTTCGAGGGGACGGGGGACGTCGATGGCAGCGTCCACAGGTCAGATCGCGGAGGCGTCGATCTCGAGACCCAGCAGCGACTTGCCGAACGTCTCGGCGAGCTTGGGAGCGGTCATCACGTGCTGGGTGACCACGTGCGCGTCGCGCAGGCAGCGCCCGAGCACGCTCGTGTCGTAGACCGCGGTGCCACCGGCCAGGGTGAACGCCTGGTCGACCACCGACGCGCAGGTGCTCGCTGCGTGGCTGGCGGCCAGGCGGATCCCGACCCGCGCCTCGACCGTGACCGGGTCACCGGCGACCGCCGCCGACCACGCGGCGGCGAGCTCGTCGAGCAGGAAGGCCCGCGCCGAGCGCAGTGCGGCCTCGGCCCGGGCGACCTCGATCTGCGTGAACGCCGACTTCGCGAGGGTCCTCGAGGAGTACTGCGGGGTCTTGGCCCCGGCCAGCTCCACCAGTTCGTCGAGGGCACGCCGGGCGATGCCGACACCCACGGCGGCGACACCGGCGCCCAGCAGCGTGAAGTTGGGGAAGCGCGTCAGGGGGACGTCGACGACGGGTCGGGTCCGGCCGGGCTGCACGGTGCGCCGTGCCGGCACGTGGGCCTCGTGCATCGAGAAGTCGAGCGAGCCGGTGCCCCGCATCCCCGACGTGTACCAGGTGTCGTGGAACTCGACCTCGGCGGCCGGAACGAAGCACAACCGGAACGTCTCGTCGTCGCAGCGGGCACCACCCAGGATCCACCGACAGTGCTGCGTCCCGCTGCCCCACTGCCAGCGTCCCGAGACGCGGAAGCCGTCGCCGTCGCCGTCGCCGACCCCGGTGCCGTTGGGTGCGAACACCCCACCCGTCACGGTGGTCGGATCGCCGAAGATCTCCCGAGCCGTCTCGGGCTCCAGGAACGCCGACATCGACGAGGTGGTCGACGCGATCATCGTGCACCACCCGGCGGCGCCGTCGGCGTGTGCGACCGCGGCGATCGCCTCGACGAGGGCCATCGGATCGACCTCGGGGCCGCCGTAGGCGGCGGGCACGCAGAGGCGCATCAGCCCGGCCTCGACGAGCGCGTCGACCGTCGCCGGCGACAGGCGGCGCTCGCGTTCGGCGAGATCGGCCTGTGCCCGCACGATCTCGCCCACCGACCGTGCCGCGGCCACCGACGCCGCGCCCGTCATGCTCGTCACGCCTTCGCCGCGGCCTTCTGGGCCTCGGCCCAGGTCATGCCGGTGGTCACGTCGATGTCGTGCGGGAGCCCGAGCACGCGCTCGGCGACGATGTTGCGCTGCACGTCGCCCGTGCCGCCGCCGATCGTGAGCGCCTGGGAGAACATGAAGCCGTCGTACCAGCCGGCGTGGAACAGCCCGCCCTCGGGCTTGTCGGGGCCGAGCCCCTTGGTGTCGGTGCCCGGGACGAAGTCCTCGCCGTCACCGCCCATCAGCATCCCGGCGGCGCCGATGAGGTCGCGGGCCAGGCTCATCACGTGCTGGCCGTGCTCGTCGGCGAGGATCTTGCGGATGCTGGCCTCGGGCCCGGGCTGGGCCCCCTTCAGCCGGGCCGTGAGCGTGCGCAACCGGATGAGGTCGAGCAGGGTGTGCTCGGTGTACACCTCGGCGAGGCGCTGGCGCAGGACCGGGTCACCGATCGGACCGAGCTCGCGGGCCGCCTCGAGCATCTCGAGTGCCGTCGGCCCGTTGCCCCACAGCACACCCCCGGTCGACAGCGAGACCCGCTCGTTGCCGAGCGTCACCTTCGCGAGGCGCCACCCGTCGTTGAGGTCGCCGATGAGGTTCTCGGCGGGGATCCGCACGTCGGTGAAGAACACCTCGTTGAAGGTGTGCCCACCGGTGATCTCGGTGATCGGGCGGATCTCGATGCCCGGCGCGTCCATCGGACAGATGAAGTACGAGACGCCCTTGTGCTTGGGCACGTCCGGATCGGTACGGGCGATCAGGATCCCGTACTTGGAGAACTGGGCGCCGCTCGTCCAGATCTTCTGGCCGTTGACGATGAACTCGTCGCCGTCGCGCAGGGCGCGGGTGCCGAGGCTCGCGAGGTCGCTGCCCGATCCGGGCTCGGAGAACAGCTGGCACCAGAACTCCTCCCCCGACAGCATCGGGAAGAGGTAGCGCTCCTTCTGCGCCTCGGTGCCGGCGTACACGATGGTCGGCCCGGCCCAGCCGATCCCGATCGGGTTGACCGGCCGGCGCACCTTGGCCCGTCGCAGCTCGTCGTCGATGATCAGCTGGTGGATCGGGTCGGCCTCGAGGCCCCACGGTCGCGGCCAGTGCGGCGCCACGTACCCGGCCTCGGCGAGCTCGCGACCCGAGGGCGACGGGTGCTCGGCGAGCCAGGCGCGCACCGCCGTGCGGCGGGGATCGTCCTCGGAGGGCAGCTCGAAGTCCATGCCGACGACGGTACTCCTGCCCGACCGGGCGGGTCGTTCCGGGCAGCTTGCACGAGGGGCGTACGGTGAGGACGTGAGGTACGGGTTCGTGGTGCCCTGGGCAGACGCCGACGACGTCGGCGATCTGGCCGCGGTCGCCGAGGAGTCGGGCTGGGACGGCCTCTTCGTGTGGGAGCCGGTCTGGGGCGTCGACGCGTGGGTCGCGCTCGCGCTGGCTGCGGTCCGGACCTCCCGCCTGCGACTCGGCACCCTCCTGACCCCGCCCAGCAGGCGCCGCCCGTGGGAGCTCGCGAGCCAGGTCGCCACGGTCGACCGTCTGAGCAACGGTCGCGTCACGCTGTCGGTGGGCCTGGGGGCCCTCGACTCGGGGTTCGAGGCCTTCGGGGAGGAGTGCGACCGCCACGTCCGCGCCGAGCTGATGGACGAGTGCCTCGAGGTGGTCACCGGTCTGTGGGGCGGGCAGCCGTTCGCCTACGAGGGCCGCCACTACCGCATCAGCCCCACTGCGTTCCCCGCGATCGGCCACACCGTGCAGCGACCCCGGGTGCCGATCTGGTGCGTGGGGGCCCTCGGACACGAGCGCTCGATGGCACGGGCGCTGCGGTGGGACGGGCTGCTGCCGCAGGTCAAGGTGGACGGCACCTTCGTCCAACCGAGCCTGGAGCAGATCGCCGGGCTGCGCGACCAGGTCGGCGATCGGCCCTACGACATCGTGATCGAGGGCGAGGGATCCGAGCACTCGCCCGCAGCCTGGGCCGACGCCGGCGCCACCTGGTGGATCGAGTCGATGTGGGGCGCGGTCAGCGAGGCCGACGCCGTGGGTGCAGCCGCCGACCGGCTCCGCCAGGGCCCGCCCGCCGCCTGAGCCCGGCCGCCTGACCCCGAGCCCGGGCCGGGCGCACCACTACCGTGCCCCGGGTGACCGGAAGCGGATGGAACCTGGCCGACGTGTGGGAGCGGATCGCGGACCGCATCCCCGACGAGCTGGCCCAGATGCAGGGCGACCGCACCACCACCTGGGCCGAGTTCGACCGGCGGGCCGACGGGATCGCGGCCGCGCTGCTGGCCGCCGGCGCGGTGGAGCAGGACAAGGTGGCGATGTACCTGCACAACGCGCCCGAGTACCTCGAGGCGACCTTCGGGGCCTTCAAGGCCGGCCTGGCCACGGTGAACACCAACTACCGCTACGCCTCCGACGAGCTCGTCTACCTGTGGGACAACGCCGATGCGGTCGCGGTCGTGTTCCACGGCACCTTCACCGAACGCTGTGAGGAGATCCGCAGCCGCGTCCCACGGGTGACCACCTGGCTGTGGGTCGACGACGGCTCGGGGCCCTGCCCCGACTGGGCGGTGCCGTACGAGGCGGCCGCCACCTCGGGCTCGAGCCGGGTCGTGGCGCCGTGGGGGCGCAGCGGCGACCACCTGCTCCTGCTCTACACCGGGGGCACCACCGGGATGCCCAAGGGCGTGATGTGGCGTCAGGACGACCTGTTCGGGGCGCTCGACTCGGCCAACAAGAAGCGGCTGCCACCCGAGCAGGACCTGAGCGCGGCCGAGGGTCGCATCACCGGACCAGGCCCCCGCAACCTGCCGGCCGCACCGCTGATGCACGGCACCGGGTTGTTCAACGCGATCAGCAACCTGATCATCGGCGGCAGCGTCGTCACGATGATCGGGCGACACTTCGACCCGGTGGAGCTGCTCGACACCGTCGAGCGCGATCGCATCAACTCGATGTCGATCGTGGGCGACGCCTTCGCCAAGCCCATCCTGCGCGCCCTCGACGCCGAACCCGATCGATGGGACATCGGGTCGCTGCGGGTGATCGTGTCCTCGGGGGTGATGTGGTCGGCCGAGACCAAGGCCGGTCTGCTGCGCCACAACGGTCGGCTGATCATGGTCGACTCGTTGGGCTCCAGCGAGGCGATCGGCATGGCCAGCAACACCACCACCGCCGACTCGGCCGGGCAGACGGCCAAGTTCGTGCTCGGGTCGAGCACCCGGGTGGTGACCGAGGACGGCCGCGACGTCGTCGCCGGCTCGGGCGAGCTCGGACGGGTGGCTCTGCGCGGGTTCACCCCGGTCGGCTACTACAAGGATCCCGAGAAGTCGGCTGCGACGTTCCAGGTCATCGACGGCATCCGCTACTCGATCCCGGGCGACTGGGCCGAGGTCGAGGCGGACGGCACGGTGAAGCTGCTCGGTCGCGGCAGCCAGTGCATCAACACCGGCGGCGAGAAGGTCTACCCCGAGGAGGTCGAGGAGGTCCTCAAGCTCCACCCGACCGTCCACGACGCGGCGGTCGTCGGGGTCCCCGACGAGCGCTTCGGTCAGGCCATCACCGCCTTCGTCGAGCCCGAGCCCGGCACCTCCCCCACCGAGGCCGAGCTCATCGAGCACGTCAAGGCCAAGCTGGCCCGCTACAAGGCACCCAAGCGCGTCTTCGTGGTGCCCAGCGTGGAGCGGGCCGCCAACGGCAAGCTCGACTACCGGCGGCTCACGGCCGAGGCGACGACGCGCAGCTCCTGACCCGGCTCACGGGCGCCGCGTACACTCCCACCGGTGCCCCACATCGACTGGTCGTCGTTCGACGCTGTGCTGTTCGACCTGGACGGCGTCATCACCCCCACCGCCGAGGTCCACGAGCACGCGTGGGCCGAGCTCTTCCGCGACCACGACTTCACCGGTGCCGACTACCTCGCCCACGTCGACGGCAAGCAGCGCTACGACGGGGTGCGCTCGTTCCTCGCGTCGCGCGGCGTGACCCTCCCCGACGGCGATCCGACCGATCCTCCGGGCGATGAGACGGTCTGTGCCCTCGGCAACCGCAAGAACGACGTGTTCAACGAGGTCATCGCCCGCGACGGCATCGTCGCCTACCCCGGCTCGCTCGCCGTCCTCGACCTGCTCGAGCAGCTCGACGTGCCGGCCGCGATCGTGTCCTCCTCGAAGAACGCCCGCACCGTGCTCACCGCCGCCGGTCTCGGTGACCGGTTCGAGCACGTCGTCGACGGGGTCGTCGCCGCGGCCGAACACCTGGCCGGCAAGCCCGCCCCCGACATGTTCCTGCGCGGCGCCGAGCTGCTCGGCGTCAGCCCGGCGCACACCGCCGTCGTCGAGGATGCGGTGTCGGGCGTGGCCGCGGCCGCGGCCGGCGGCTTCGCGCTGGTGATCGGCGTCGACCGCGGCGGGCATGCCGAGGAGCTGCGCGCCCGCGGCGCCCAGGTGATCGTCTCCGACCTGGCAGACACACTGCCCCCCACCGAGGAGGGACCCCGCCCGTGAGGGACCGCACCACCCCGACCGGGCTCGCCACCCACCGCTACCCCGTGGATCCGTGGCGCCTCGTGGAGCGCTCCCCCGATCCCGAGGCGCTCGGCATGACCGAGACGCTGTTCGCGATCGGCAACGGCTATCTGGGGATGCGAGCGAACGCCTCGGAGGGTCGCGACGCGCACAGCCACGGCACGTTCCTCAACGGGTTCCACGAGACCTGGGAGATCCTCCACGCCGAGCACGCGTTCGGGTTCGCCAAGACCGGACAGACGATCGTCAACGTGCCCGACGCCAAGCTCATCAAGCTGTACGTCGACGACGAGCCGCTGCTGCTCCCGACCGCGGACCTCGACGACTACGAGCGGGTGCTCGACTTCCGGGCCGGGTACTCGTGGCGCGACCTCGTGTGGCGGACGCCGGGCGGCAAGCGGGTCCGTGTCCGGTCCGAGCGCCTCGTCAGCCTGCGGCACCGCCACCTCGCGATGCTGACCTTCGAGGTGACGCTGCTCGACGACGACGCGCCGGTGGTGGTGTCGAGCCAGCTCCTCAACCGCCAGGACGGTCAGGACGAGTACCACGTGCGCGCGGCGGCGCTCGGTGAGGGGGTCGACCCGCGTCAGGCCCGCCGCTTCGACCACCGGGTGCTCCTGCCACGCCTGCAGCGCCACGATCCGGGCACCTCCCACGGCGATGCCGGGCGGGTCGTCCTCGGCTATCGCTGCGCCAACAGCGGCATGACCCTCGCCTGCGGCTACCACCACGAGATCGAGACCGCCTGCCCGGTCGAGGTCGACACCTCGGTCAACCCCGACCTCGCCAAGACCGTGTTCACCATCGACGCGACCCCCGGCGACTCGATCCGGATCGTCAAGTACGTCGCCTACCACTCCTCCTCGGGCGTGCCCGCCGAGGAGCTGGCCGATCGCTGCGAGCGGACCATCGCCCGTGCCCGCAAGGCCGGACCCGAGCAGATCCGCACCGAGCAGCGCGCCTGGCTCGACGACTACTGGGCCCGCACCGATGTGGAGATCGAGGGCGACCCGTCCGCGCAGCAGGCCGTGCGCTGGAACCTGTTCCAGCTCGCCCAGGCCGCCGCCAAGACCCAGGAGCAGGGCATCGCCGCCAAGGGCGTCACGGCCGCCGGATACGACGGGCACTACTTCTGGGACACCGAGGTTTACGTGCTGCCGTTCCTGGCTGCCACGAACCCTGACATCGCCCGCAAGCTGCTCCGGTTCCGTTGGCAGCTGCTCCCCGCCGCCCGCCGGCGGGCGGCCGAGGAGGCCTCGGCGTACTACGCCGCGGGCACCGCGCAGTACCACATCAACGCCGCGGTGGCCTACGCCATCGAGTGCTACGTGGCAGCCACCGGCGACCGCGACTTCCTGCGCGACGAGGGGATCGAGATGCTCGTCGAGACCGCCCGCCTGTGGGAGGACCTCGGGTTCTACGCCAGCAACGGCACCGAGACCTTCCACATCCACGGCGTGACCGGGCCCGACGAGTACACGACCGTGGTCAACGACAACCTGTACACGAACGTCATGGCCCGCTTCAACCTGCGGTTCGCGGCCGAGACCGTCCGCGAGATCGAGCAGGTCGACCGGGAGGCCCACGAACGACTCGTCCGGCGCACCGGGCTGCAGCCCGAGGAGCTCGCCGCGTGGGACCGGGCCGCCGACGCGATGTACCTGCCCTACGACTCCGAACTCGGCATCCATCCCCAGGACGAGGCGTTCCTGGAGCGCGAGCGGTGGGACTTCGCCGGGACGCCGCACGACCGGTACCCCCTGCTGCTGCACTTCCACCCGCTCGTCATCTACCGGCACCAGGTGCTCAAGCAGGCCGATGTCGTGCTCGCGATGTTCCTGCGCGGCCGCCACTTCCCGCTCGAGCAGAAGCGGCGCAACTTCGAGTACTACGACCCGATCACCACGGGCGACTCCACCCTGTCGGCCTGCGTCCAGTCGATCGTGGCGGCCGAGGTCGGCCACGACGCGCTCGCCCTCGACTACTTCCGCCAGGCGCTGTACGTCGACCTCGCGAACACTCACGGCAACACCGCGGACGGGGTCCACATCGCGTCGGCCGCCGGCGTCTGGGCGGCGATCGTCCACGGGTTCGCCGGCCTCGTCGACGAGGCCGGCGCGCTGTCGGTCACGCCGCGGCTGCCCGCCTCGTGGAGCGCCTGCGCGTTCCACCTCACCCGCCACGGCGTCCGGCTGCGGGTCGAGGCCGACCACGACGGCGCCACCGTGCGGGCGCTCGAGGCCACCCCCGGGTTGGACGCCGATCCCGAGGACCGGCTGCACCCCGAGGTGCCGGTCATGACGCCCGACGGGGTGACGTTCCTGCGCCCCGGCGAGCAGGTCCGGCTGTCCCGCACCCGCTGAGACACCCGCGCCGGCCACCGACCGGGCGCGAGTTTGGGTGGTCCTCGGCGTCCACCGGTACCGTTCGGCCCCATGAGCGATGCGTTGGGTTTCGACGGCAAGGTGGCGATCATCACGGGTGCGGGCGGCGGGCTCGGGCGGCAGCACGCGCTGCTGCTCGCCTCGCGCGGCGCACTGGTGGTGGTGAACGACCTCGGCGGTGCCGTCGACGGCACCGGGAGCGACAAGGGCGCTGCCGAGCGGGTCGTCGACGAGAACACGGCCGCCGGTGGCGAGGCGGTTGCCGACACGAACTCGGTGGCCACGCCCGAGGGCGGCGAGGGCATCGTGCAGACCGCGATCGACGCGTTCGGTCGGGTCGACATCGTCGTCAACAACGCGGGCATCCTGCGCGACAAGGCGTTCCACAACATGGAGCCCGACCTGATGAACCCGGTGTTCGACGTCCACCTCAAGGGCGCGTTCCACGTGACCAAGCCGGCCTGGGTGCGCATGCGCGAGCAGGGCTACGGCCGCATCATCTCCACCTCCTCGGCCGCTGGCATCTTCGGCAACTTCGGCCAGACCAACTACGGCGCAGCCAAGATGGGCCTGGTCGGGTTCACCCGCGTGCTGGCCGTCGAGGGCGCCCGCTACGACATCAAGGCCAACGCGATCGCACCGCTCGCACTCACCCGCATGACCGAGAACATCATGGGGCCGCTCGCCGACAAGCTCGCCCCCGAGCACATCTCGCCGCTGGTGACCTACCTCGCGCACGAGTCCTGCGAGGCCACCGGCCGGGTGTTCTCGGTGGGTGGCGGCCGCGTCGCCGAGGTGTTCATCGCCGAGACCCAGGGCTGGGCCTCGCCGGCACTCACCCCCGAGGACGTCCGCGACCAGTGGGGCACGATCACCGATCGCGAGGGCTACGGGGTGCCCGCGAACCTCGGGGAGGAGACCGCGATGTTCCTCCCGTTCTTCAAGTAGCAGGCAGATGATCAGCGTCGAGGAGTTCCAGTCCGAGGCCGCCGAGTGGCTCGCCGCCAACCGGCCGCACGCACCGCGCGACTACGGGGCGATCTGCCCGCCGGAGCTGGTCGACCAGGGGAAGGCCTGGCAGGGCCGGCTGCACGACGCCGGGTTCGCCGGCATCCACTGGCCGACCGAGTTCGGTGGCCTCGGGCTGACCCCCGAGCACAACAGCGTCTGGCAGCTCGAGTGCGCGAAGGTCGGTGTGCCCTCGGTGCTCAACATGGTCGGGCTCGTCCTGGCCGGCGGGGCGATCCTGCGCTACGGCACGCCCGAGCAGCAGACCGAACACCTGCGCCCGACCGTCACCGGCGAGCGGGTCTGGTGCCAGCTGTTCTCCGAGCCCGGCGCGGGCAGCGACCTCGGCGGGCTCACCACCCGGGCCGAGCGCGACGGCGACCGGTTCATCGTCAACGGCCAGAAGGTCTGGTGCTCGGGCGGCCGGGTCAGCCAGTGGGGCATCCTGATGGCCCGCACCGACCCCGAGGCCCGCAAGCACGAGGGCATCTCGTTCTTCCTGTGCCCGATGGACCTGCCGGGCATCGAGGTCCGCCCGCTCAAGCAGATGACCGCCGAGGCCGAGTTCGACGAGGTCTTCTTCACCGACGTCGAGCTGCCCGCCGAGCACCTCCTCGGGCCGCTCCACGGCGGCTGGGGCGTCGGCATGGCCGTGCTCACCAACGAGCGCGGCCACATCGGCACCTCGATCATCGGCCGCGAGCGACGGCTGGCCCAGATGACCTCGCTCGCCGAGGGGCGCGAGCTCGGCCCGATCGAGCGCCAGGCCCTCATGCAGCTCTACTCGCGCGGGCTGGCGCTCAAGGCCCTCGCACAGCGGCAGGGCCCGGTGGCCTCCACCGCCGCCTCCCTGCTCAAGCTCGGCATCACCGAGATGATGTTCGACATGGCCATGCTGCGCGGCGACCTGGCCGGGGCCGGAGCGCTGCTCGACGGGCCCGACGCCTACGGGATGCTGGCCGCCCCGGGCGGGCGCATCGCAGGCGGCACCAGCCAGGTGCAGCGCAACATCATCGGCGAACGCCTGCTGGGCCTGCCACGGGAGCCGAGGGGCTGATGCGGGTCGCATCGAGCGACGGTGTGGAGGTGGTGGTCCACGACCTCGAGGGCGCCGGCCGCACCCTGCTGCTGTCCCACGCCACCGGGTTCCACGGACACTGCTACGTCCCGATGGCCGAGGCACTCGCCGACCGCTTCCACTCGTACGCGCTCGACTATCGAGGGCACGGCGACACCGCCGCCCCGCACGACTGGCCGGTCGACTGGGAGCGCTACGGCGACGACGCTGCCGTCGTGGCCGCAGCCCTCGCACCCCAGGGCGGCCTCGCCGCGTTCGGCCATTCGATGGGCGGTGCCTGCCTGCTGATGGCCGCGCACCGGGCCCCCGAGCGCTTCGAGGTGATCGTCGCCTTCGAGCCGATCGTGTTCCCCCCCGCCGACCCCGACGCCCCCGCCCACGAATCCCCCCTGGTGGCCGGCGCACGGCGGCGGCGGCGGAGCTTCCCGAGCTACGAGGACGCGATCGCCAACTTCGCCGCGAAGCCCCCGCTCTCGGCGTTCGCACCTGCGGCGCTCGAGCGCTATGTGCGTGACGGCTTCGCCCCCTCTCCCGACGGGGTGACGCTCAAGTGCGATCCCGAGCACGAGGCGCGCACGTTCGAGATGGGTGGCACCCACCCGGTGTGGGAGCTGCTCCCCGACATCCACACCCGCGTCGTCGTGGTGTCGGGCGCGCCCCAGGAGCACACGCCGGCCGCGATCGCCCGGCCGATCGCCGAACGGCTCCCGAACGCCACCTACGTCGAGCTCGATCACCTCGACCACTTCGGTCCGATGGTGCGGCCCGGTGAGATCGCCGAGCTCGTGGCGGCCGCCGTCGACGGCGCCTTCGGCTGAGCCGTCACACCCCTGCCGTACCATCGATCACGTGCCGAGCGAACCGTCCCCGCAACGATCCGACCCCGAGGGTGGCGTCGAGGTAGTCGACGATCGTCCACGGGCCTTCCCACTGCCGACCGGGCTCTCACCGTCACGGGTCGATTCGTTCACCACCTGCCCGCTGGCGTTCCGCTTCTCGAGCATCGAGAAGCTCCCCGAGGCGCCGAGCGTAGCGACCACCCGCGGGTCGTTGGTCCACCGGGCCCTGGAGCTGCTGTTCCTGCGGCCCACGGCCGATCGCACCGCCGAGGCCCTCGCCAGCGACGTCGAGCGGGCACTCGAGGAGTACCGCTCGCACCCCGATCTCACCGGGCTCGGCCTCGACCCCGGCGCCATGGCGCAGTTCGAGGCCGACTGCCGCGAGCTGGCGGCGAACTACCTGCGGATGGAGGATCCGACCACGGTCCGCGAGATCGGCGTCGAGCTCCGGCTCGAGGCCGAGGTCGGTGGGCTGTCGATGCGCGGCATCATCGACCGTCTCGACCTCGACGAGCAGGGCGGGCTCGTGGTCACCGACTACAAGACCGGCCGGCCCCCGTTCGCCGCTCAGGAGCAGAAGCGGTTGGGCGGAGTCCACTTCTACTCGGTGCTGTGCCACGAGGTGTTCGGCGTGCGGCCCACCGCCATCCGGCTGATGTACCTCAAGACCGGCGAGACCATCACCGCCACCCCGACCGAGCAGTCGGTGCGCTTCGTCACCACCCGCACCCGTGCGGTCTTGCAGGCGATCGAGGCGGCCTGTACCAGCGGCGAGTTCCGTCCCCGCCAGAGTGCGCTCTGCGCGTACTGCTCGTTCCAGCGGTGGTGCCCGGCCTTCGGTGGCGACCCGGAGCGTGCCCGACACGAAGCCGTCGCCGTCGCGGTCGGCGCCACACCCGGGGTGGGGTCGTGAGCGCTGACGAGCCGTCCACGACGCCTGCGCCGGGCGTCGCCCAGTTCGGGTCGGCCGTCGAGTCGTTCGATCGGCAGGCCGACGAGCTGCTCGAGCGGCTCCGGGGCCACCCGGTGGCCGACGAGCTGTTCCGCCGGGCGAGCGACGTCGGCGACTTCAGCCTCGTCTGGCACGTGGTGAACCTCACCCGGGCGGTCGTGGTGCGTCGGCCCGACCAGGCGCTCGTGCTCGCCGCGGCGCTCGGGGCCGAGAGCCTGATCGTGAACCAAGGCGTCAAGCGCCTGTTCCGCCGCGAGCGCCCCACCCTCGAGGGCGACGATCGCACCCCGGTCCGCCGCCCGTCGACCTCGTCGTTCCCCTCCGGTCATGCGAGCGCCGCTGCCTTCAACGCCACGCTGCTGACGGTGATCGACCGGCGGCGGGCGCCGCTGTGGTGGGCCCTCGCTGCGGTGGTGGGCACGAGCCGGCCGTACGTGCGGATCCACCACGCCTCCGATGTGGTGGGCGGCGCCGTGGTCGGTGTCGGGCTCGGGTTGGTCGCACGCCGGCTGCTGCGCGGCACCGGGGTGCTGCGCCCACGTCGATCCGGCTGATCGGCGCCGACGGCCGGCGCGCAGGGGAATGCCCGGCCACCGCAGAGCGTTGCAGCGCTCCGTGCCCCGCTCCTTCGCCCTCACCTACGACTACCGCTGCCCCTACGCCCGGATCGCGCACGACCACGTGGTCGCCGGCCTGCGGGCGGGCGCCGACTGGGACGTGACCTTCCTGCCGTTCTCCCTCGGGCAGGCGCACGTCGAGGAGGGCCAGCCCAGCGTCTGGGAGCAGCCCGCGCAGGACTCCGGGATCGTCGCCCTGCAGGCGTCGATCGCGGTGCGCGACACCCAGCCCGATCGGTTCGTCGAGGCCCACCATGCCCTGTTCGAGCACCGCCATGGCTCGGCCGGATCGCTGCGCGACCGCGAGGTGCTCGACGAGGTGCTCGCCGAGGTCGGGGTCGACGTCGACGCCATGTGGGCCGAGGTCGACGGTGGACGTCCGCTGGCGACCATCGAACGCGAGCACAGCACCTACGCCCGCACGCACCACGTCTGGGGCGTGCCCGTGTTCGTGGTCGACGACAAGGCCGTGTTCGTCCGCCTGCTGCATCCGGCGGCCGACGACGGCGCGCTCGCACGACGCACGGTCGACCGCATCCTCGACGACATCGAGTGGCCGATCCTCAACGAGTTCAAGCACACCAGCGTTCCGCACTGACATCGTCGAGCCTGCCCTCGCGCAGCACCAGCATGCGGTCGACCCCGATGGCCAGTGCCGGCCGGTGGGTCACGAGCAGCACCGAGCGGCCGACCGCTGCGGTGAGCAGCTCGTCGAGGAGCTCGGCGGCCGCACGGTCGTCGAGGTGCTCGGTCGGCTCGTCGAAGACCACGATCGGACGATCGGCCAGCAGCACGCGTGCGAGGGCCAGACGCTGCCGTTGGCCGCCCGAGAGCCGACCCCCGTGCTCGCCGACCATGGTCTCGAGGCCAGCAGGCAGCGAGCGCACGAAGCTGCCGAGCCCGACCCGGTCCAGTGCATCGAGCAGTGCCGGATCGTCGGCGTCGGGCCGGGCGAGGCGGAGGTTCGCGGCGATCGTCGAGTCGAACACGTGGGCGTCCTGGGCGCACCACCCGATCACCCGGCGGACGTCGTCACCGGACAGCGTCGACAGCGCCGCCGACCCATCGCTGCCGACCAGCGCCACCTCTCCCGCCCGCACGTCGAGGAACCGGAGCAGGATGGCGGCCAGCGTGCTCTTGCCCGCACCGCTCTCGCCGATCACGGCCACCCGTTCGCCCGGCGCCAGGTCCAGATCCACCGAGCGCAGGACGGCGTCCCCGCCCCAGTCGGCCGCCACCTCGCGCAGGCGCAGCGTGTAGGGACCGGTCGGCAGCGCGCGGGGCACCTGCGGCTCGACCACCAGGTCAGGGAGGTCGAGCACCTCGTTCACCCTGGCCGCCGCGGCCGCGAGGCCCGGCAGGTGATCGGCGGCCGGGGCCAGGGCCGCGAACAGCTCGTGGGCCGCGAGCGGTGTGAGCACGACGACCGCCAGCAGCACCCCGTCGAGTCGTCCGTCGGCGACCGCGGCGGCACCCAGCAGCAGGGCCGCGATCACGGCGACACCCGACGCCACCGTCGTCACCGCGCCGCCGAGGCCAGCCCCCGCAGCCGTTCGGGCCTCCGCGGCCGCCAGCCGGTGGTCGATCCGGTCGAGGTCGGCCAGGCGCGCCTCGAGTGCCCCGTAGACGGCGAGCTCTGCGGCACCGTCGAGCAGGTCGACGACCTCGGCCTGATAGCGACCACGATCGGGAGCGATCCGACGCTGTGCGGCGCGACCGACGACCATCGACGCGGCCGGGGCGACCAGGCCGGCGGCGAGCAGCGACAGGGCGAGGACCGCACCGGCCGCGGGCAGCAGCGCCCACACCAGCACGACCGAACCGGTCCCCACCACGACGGCGACCGCTGCCGGGATCACCACCCGCACCCAGAGATCCGCCAGCCCGTCCACGTCGTCGACGAACCGGGCGAGCAGGTCGCCCGAGGACGATCCGCGCCGTGCGGGCACCAGGCGTGCCAGACGTTCGACCGTCCGGACTCGCAGCGTCCCGAGGATCCGGAACGCGGTGTCGTGGGCGACCAGCCGCTCGAGGTAGCGCAGGACCCCGCGGGCGATGCCGAAGAACCGCACCGAGACGATCGCCACCATCAGGTGGAGGACGGGTGGTTGCTGACTGGCCCGAGAGATCAGGAAGGCCGAGACCGCAGCGAGCCCGACCGCCGCGGCCGCAGCGCCGGACCCGAGCGCGACCGCCAGCACCAGCCGCCACCGCCGGCCCGCCCCCTGAGCCAGCACCCGTCCCAGCGCGCTCACGGCCGAAACACCTCCGCAGCGGCGGCCGCGGTCAGCGGATCGGCCAGGGTCACGACGCGATCCGCGGCCGCGATGGCGGCCGGGCGGTGGGAGACCATCACGACCGCCCGCTCACGCGCCGCGCGTCGCACGGCCACCAGGACGTCGGCCTCCGTCGCCTCGTCCAGTCCGGCCGTGGGCTCGTCGAGCAGCAGCACGGCCGCGGGCCGCAGCAGCGCCCGGGCGAGCGCCACCCGGCGCCGCTCCCCCGAGGAGAGTCCGTCACCACGCTCGCCCACCGGCCGGTCCGCCGACATCGCGATCAGCCCGACGGCATCGAGGGCCGCGCGCACCCGAGACGAGTCGGCGGTCGGATCGGCCAGCCGGACGTTGTCGGCAACGGTTCCTGCGAACAGGTAGGGCTGCTGATCGGTCCACGACACCGTCCGACGCCAGACGTCGGGGTCGAGCTCCCCCAGCGCGACCATGTCCGCGGGCGCGCCGCACGAGGCGACGAGCACCCGGCCCCTGGTGGGCACCACGAAGCCGAGGAGCACGGCGATCAGGGTCGACTTGCCTGCGCCGCTCGCGCCGGTGACCACCACGAGCTCGCCCGAGCGGGCTTCGAACGACAGATCGTCCGGCGCCGGGGTGGATCGACCCGAGTGCGCGACCGTGACCGCGTCGACCCTCAGCACGATCCCGCCGGTCGAGCCCGGTACCTCGGTGCGGGTGCCGCGGGCCGGCTCGTCCACGTCGAGCAGCTCGAACGCTGCGTCTGCCGCGGCGACGCCCTCGGCAGCTGCGTGGTACTGCGCGCCCACCTGCCGCAGCGGGAGGTACGCCTCGGGAGCGAGGATGATCACGAGCAGCCCGGTCTGCAGGTCGAGCGAGCCGTGCACCAGGCGCAGCCCGACCCCGACGGCCACGAGCGCCACCGAGAGGGTGGCGAGCAGCTCCAGCACGAGCGAGGAGAGGAACGCGATCCGCAGCGTGCCCATCGTGGTCCGCCGATAGCGATCGGTGGTGTCGCGGACCGCCTCGGCCTGGGCCTTCGCCCGCCCGAAGAGCGCCAGGGTCGGGAGCCCCACGAGCACGTCGAGGAAGTGGTGACCGAGTCGGTTGAGTGCCCGCCAACGTCGGCGGGTGGCGGTCTCGGTGGCGAGCCCCACGAGCACCATGAAGACCGGGATGAGGGGCAGGGTGAACGCGATCGTGAGCGTGGCCGTCAGGTCGACGGTCACGAGCCGGGCGAGGACCACCAGCGGCACGATCACCGCGAGCACGAGCTGGGGGAGGTAGCGGCCGAAGTACCCGTCGAGCGCGTCCATCCCCCGCGTCGCCAGCGTGGCCACCTCGGCCCGGCGTTGTGCGGCGTCCGGACGCGGTCCGAGCGCAGCGGCGCGAGCGACGACCTGTCGTCGGAGCTGCGACTTGACGGCCGCCGAGGCCCGTTGCGACGCGCCGTCCTGGAGCCAGGCGACGCCGGCCCGCATCGCTACCACCACGGCGAGCGCCACCAACACCCCGCGGAGCCCGGCTGCGCCCACACCACCCTCGAAGGCGCGGGTGATGCCGCGGGCGAGCAGCTCGGCCTGGGTGAGCACCAGCCCGGCCGTCACCACGCCGAGCACCACGGCGACGGCCAGGTGGACCGCGGTGGCGCGGGCGTACCGCACCAGCCGAGGGGCGAGGGGCTTCACCGCTCGACCGGTGCCGCCGGCTGCGGCGGCGAGCCGGTGCCGGGCGTCGCTCGGCGGCTCGGGATGTGCTGCACGCCGATCCGGCGACGGAACACGACGTAGGTCCACGTCTGGTAGGCGAGCACGATCGGGGTGAAGAGCACCGCGACCCAGGTCATGATGCGCAGCGTGTACGCCGTCGAGGCGGCGTTGGTGGTGGTGAGCGAGTAGGCGGGGTCGAGGCTCGAGGGCATGACCTCGGGGAACAGCACGACGAACAGCGACGCGACGGCGGTGACGATCGTGACCGCCGTGCCCAGGAAGGCCCATCCCTCGCGGCCGGCGCGGGCAGCCGCGAGTCCGGCGAGCAGTGCGACGGCAGCGACCAGGGCCAGCACGGCGAACCAGGTCCGGTGCTCGGCCCCGTCGCGGATCGCGAAGGTCCACCCGAGGAACACGACCGCGAGCACCGCCGCCACCAACCCCACCCGCTGGGCCAGTGCTCGCGCCCGGTCACGGACCTCGCCGAGCGTCTTGAGCGACAGGAAGGTCGCTCCATGGGTGACGAACAGCGACAGGGTCACGAGACCGCCGAGCAGCGCGTACGGGTTCAGCAGATCGAAGAAGTTCCCGACGAACTCCTTCTCCGCGTCGATCGGCACGCCGCGCACGATGTTGGCGAACGCCACGCCCCACAGGATCGCCGGCACCAAGGAGCCCACGAAGATGCCCCGGTCCCACCAGGCGCGCCAGCGCGGGTCGTCCTGCTTGCCGCGGAACTCGAAGGCCACGTTGCGGACGATGAGCGCCACCAGGATCAGGAACAGCGGTAGGTAGAAGCCGCTGAACAGGGTGGCGTACCACTCGGGGAAGGCCGCGAAGGTCGCACCGCCGGCCACCAGCAGCCACACCTCGTTGCCGTCCCAGACCGGGCCGATGGTGTTGATGAGGACGCGCTTCTCGGCATCGTCGCGTCCGAGGACCGGCAGCAGCACGCCGACACCGAAGTCGAATCCCTCGAGGACGAAGTAGCCGATCCAGAGGACCGCGATGAGCGAGAACCAGACGGTGGTGAGTTCCATGGCAGCGTCCTCTCAGTACGCGAACGCGAGTTCGCGGTCGTCGTCGTCCTCGGCGCCCTCCACCGTGGGTGGCTCGGGCGGTACCTCGGGCAACCCGGCGCGGATGGTGCGCAACAGCAACTTGATCTCGACCACAGCGAGCGCCCCGTACAGCAACGTGAAGCCGATCAGGGTCGCCAGCACCTCGCCGGCCGACACGTTCGGGGACACGCCGGCCGAGGTCGGCATCAGCCCGAACACGATCCAGGGCTGGCGACCGAGCTCGGTGAAGATCCAGCCGAAGGAGTTCCCGAGCAGCGGCATGAACGGGAGCGCGATGGCCAACGGGGCGAGCCAGCGCGGGGTGGGCGGCATCCGTCCGCGGCGGGTGACCCACAGGGTCCACACCGCGAGCAGCGTGCCGACCAGGCCGACCCCGATCATCAGCCGGAACGTCCAGTAGGTGACCGGGATGTTGGGCGAGTAGTCGCCGGGCCCATACTTCAGTTCGTAGGCCGTCTGCAGATCGTTGATCCCCTCGACCTCGGCCGAGAAGTTGCCCTCGGCCAGATACGAGAGCAGGTTGGGGATCCGGATCGAGAACAGCTCCTCGCCGCCGTCGAGCGTGCCGATCGTGACCACCGAGAACGAGGCGTTCGAGGTCGTGTCGTACAGCGCCTCGGCCGCGGCCATCTTCATCGGCTGCACGTCGGTCATGACCTTGGCCTGCTGGTCGCCGGTGAGGGTCACACCGATCGCGGCGACGATCATCACCACGGACCCGGCGCGGGCCGCAGTCCGGAACTCGGCCCCGTCGACGCCGGGTCGGCGGGCCATCCGCCACAGCGACACGCCCAGCACGAGCCCGCCAGCCGTCAGGAACGCGGCCAGGATCGTGTGCGGGAAGGTCACCAGCGCCACCCGGTTCGTCAGCATCGCCCAGAAGTCGACGAGCTCGGCACGGCCGGTCTCGGGGTTGAACTCGAAGCCCACCGGGTTCTGCATGAACGAGTTCGCCGCCAGGATGAAGTACGCCGACAGCAGGGTCCCGGTGGCGGCCAGCCAGATGGTGGCCAGGTGGACCTTGGGTCCGAGTCGGCCCCACCCGAAGATCCACAGCCCGAGGAACGTCGACTCGA
>CAYRXQ010000006.1:28574-29882 GCA_964428115.1 uncultured Ilumatobacteraceae bacterium | reverse complement strand
GCAGTCGGTCCGGCCACTCTGCCGGCGGATTATGGGGCACCCGGTAAGGGCCGATACCGGGTGGCCCGTACGAGGCCGCCGGTGCCATCTCTGTCGTACAGTTATCGTGCGGTCTCGATGGGATCGGGTGTGCCGCTGTCACGGTTCGTGGACTGGTGGGGCTTTACCTGGATGTGAGATTCGAGTCCTTCGTCGATGAGGCGGCTCCGCGCCTGCGCGCTGGGCTCGTGGCGGCCTATGGCCAGCAAGCCGGTTTGGATGCGGCAGCTGACGCGCTCGCGTACGGGTGGGAGCATTGGGATCACGTTGGAGCGATGGAGAATCCTGCGGGCTATCTGTACCGGGTTGGACAGACCGCAGCCCGCAGAGCGCGTCGTGCCGGACCGCTCGCGATGCCGGCCGATCATGCCTTGATTCCCGATGTCGAGCCCGCTCTGGTGCCGGCCTTGAATGAGTTGAGCGAATCGCAGCGAATCTGTGTGTTGTTGGTAGTGGCATTCGGTTGGTCGCGTGTCGAAACCGGCGACCTGCTGGGGATCGATGAGTCCACGGTCCGGACCCACTTGCGACGAGGAATGGCGCGACTGAAGGCGACCTTGGAGGCAACCACCGATGTCCACTGAACTCGAAGAACAACTGTCGACGTATGGCCGCTGGCTCGAGCAACAGTGCGCAACGCAACTTCGTCGCCCCGGCCAACGTGTGCCCGAACCACGGGTCGATGATCGGGTCGTCGACATCGATACGACGACGGAATCGTCGGAAGGCTGGGGGCCTCGGCGGCGACGACGAATATTGCTCGGCACGGCGGCTGGTCTGCTGGTTGTCGCTGGGGTACTTGGTTTGGTTGCAGTGACCCGGCTGACACCGACGCCGGCCGTCCCGCTCACGGACCCAGTTCGCACCGCAGATCCCACCGGTGCGCTGTTTGTTCTTCCTGATCCGGTCGAGAACTACCGGCTCGCGAACGGATACCTGTCGACGGCGCTCCAGGACCCAAACGCATCCGCCGAGCCGTTCGCTCCCAACGGCGTTGTGGTCGGTGTCGTGGACGGAACGGGATACACCGATCTTCGTTCAATCAGCGTCTCCGAGACATCACCGATCGGCAACACCGGATCGGAACGCGTCGAGACGTCGACCGGACCAGCGTTCATCTCCTCCGAACCGATCACGGTGGTCGCCCAGCAACGAGGCACCCAGTGGGTTGGAGTGGCGACACTCGCCGACGAGCAACTGGCGCTCAGCACACTCGACGTCACCACGGTCGATGAGAGCGACGGCATCACCGTGGACGTGCAAGCTGCC
>CAYRXQ010000006.1:0-28564 GCA_964428115.1 uncultured Ilumatobacteraceae bacterium | reverse complement strand
GTCGTCATCGAGGACTACCAACAACGAACCGGTAGCGACACCTACACCACATACTTCGCGGCAACGACAGCAGAGGGTGCAGTGATCACTGTGGAGACTGCGACTTCCCCGACTCCGTTGTTCGCAGTCGCGAGCGTTGCCGATCGGATCGAAGCGACCCAGATCGACGGCACCGGAGCGTGGATCGCAAGTCGCAATGACGGTGGTGTTGAGTGGAACGCTCTCGTCTGGAGAGCGACACCAAACCGGATCGTCGTCGTCAGCGGGCAAACCGAACTTGCGGAGATCCGCCGTCTTGCCGAAAGTCTCCAAGTCGTCGAGCAAGCGGCATGGCGACGCGCTTTCCCCGACGCAATTGTGGATTGACTTCGTCGACAGCCGAGTCTCTACATCGCCCCTGTGAGCGCGGCCTACGATCCCGTCCGGCCGCTCTGGTCCGGAGCGTCATCGACCGCCGGCTCGTGGACGCGACCTCGTAAAGCGGGACTCGCGCCGGAGCCGCGGGCCTGCGGGCGGGTTGGCGTGTGGTGGCGGGCAGTGTCTCCGATTTCGGTGGGGAGAGATGGAGTACGCAAGGTGACACCACGTCGTTTCCTCGCCGCGCTGGCGCTGCTGGTCGCGATCGCTGCTGACCCACTCGACAACATCCGGTCCCGATGGGCGTATCGGTGGCGCTTATCGGCACTTCGCGAGCGGGGCTCGAGCGACCCTTCAGACTGTGTCTGACCCGCCCGGAAATCCCGGCCAGGCTACGGCGGGCAGGCACTCGGGAACCGGCCAAGTCGGTCGGACGAGAGCGCATTCGGACCGCCCCATAATCTGGGGTCTGCGAGCCGGCCGGCGCGCCACCCAAGTGCCGGTCCGGGATACCCCACCGTTGCCTGAACTCGTCCCGAGGTTCAGGACCCTTCCTTGCGGACCCGCAGGGCGAGCGTGGTCGGCACCGGGTGCTGCTCGCTGACCCCGAGCTCGTGGACCACCTCCACCCGGAAGTTCGACCGGTGCAGCGCGGTGAGCCAGTCGCCCATCGTGCGCCCGTCGGCGCCGTAGGGGCGCGTGATCCGGGTCGCCTCGACCGTGCCGTCCGCGTCCGCGGCACCGTGGACCGACGCGAAGGGGTGCGCGGCGACGATCACGAAGGGTGCACCGGGCTTGAGCACCCGGTGGACCTGGCGCAGCACGCGTCCGATGTCGTCGAACCCGTCGAGCGTGCCGTTTGCGAGAACGAGGTCGACCGATCCGCTCGTGGCGAACCCCAGATCGGCGAGCTCGGCTTGGTGACACTCGACCCGCAGGTCGGCCGCGGCCGCCGCGCTGCGCAACGTCGCGATGCGATCGGGATCCGGGTCGACGGCGATCGCCTTGGCTCCCTCGGCGGCGAACACCAACGCGTTGCGCGCCGCCGAGACGCCCAGCTCGATCACCCGTCGGCCCTCACCCGAGGCTGCGCACAGGCGCAGCTCCGCGTCGTCGGGGAGCGCGGGACCATAGGAGACCGGGCCGGAGACCGGGGAGCCGTCGGGGGTGATGGTCATGGCGTCCAGTGTGGCCCGCTCCGCCCGACGGCCCCGGGATGGCGGGGGCCCGACCGACCGGCCCCGGCACGGTGCGGGTGGGGTCGAGGCCGGGTGGATGGCGGGTGTGTGCAGGTCGGGACGAGGCGGGCGCTGGCTACCCTGTCGGGATGTCGTTCTCGGTCGGGGCGCTCCGTGGAGGGGTGGAGCGCCGCGGCATCGTCGACCATCGCTTGGCCCGGCGGATGCTGGTCAACCAGGTCCGTGTCGGGCGACTGGCCCGCGATCAGGTCTGCGACGCCCACCCCGAGCTGATCCGAGCCGCGCGCAACGTGGGCACCGTCACCACGACGCGCTGCCCGATCTGCGAGGAGGCCGACCTGCGGCTCGTCACGTACGTGTTCGGGCACCGGTTGCCGGCCAGCGGGCGCTGCGTGTCGACCGCGAAGGAGCTGCGCGCCCTCGGCGCCCGCGGCGACGAGCTCACGGCCTACGTGGTCGAGGCCTGTGTCGAGTGCCGGTGGCACCACCTGCTGCGCGTGCTGCCGGTCGACGGCCGAACCCGGTGATCCGGTGACTCGGTGACTTGGCGCGCTTCAGTGGGCGGGCACGTTCGGGTACTGGGTGCAGCACGAGAAGCACCACCGCTCGATCTCGTCGAGGGTGACCTCGCGGCCCTCGGTGTCCCAATCGGCCGGCGTGACGTACTGACGCCGAACCTCGTAGAGCACGGCCTCGTCGGCCCCGCAGCTGTCACAGCTCATGGCCCCGACGGTAGCCCTCGGGTCGTGGGCCGACTGGTGGCGGTGGTGCTGGCCGGCGCGGTGCTCGCCGGCTGTGGTGGCGGATCGGGGGCCGACACGTCGCTCGATCCGGCTCGGACCACGGCGGCCCCGACCCCGGCCCCGACCCTGGCCCCGACGGCGTCGACGGGCGACCCGACCCCGATGCCGTCGACCGGGACCGCGCCGACCGAGACCGCGCCGGCCGCCACGCCGCCGACCGTCGACGTCCCCACCGACGAGGGTCGACCGCTCGGGTTCGGGACGATCGGCGCGATCGTGACCGCTCCCTCGGGGGAGACCTGCGAGCTGTGCCTGTGGCTGGCCGCCGATCCCGACGCCCGGGCCCGTGGGCTGATGGGGGTGACCGACCTCGCAGGGGCCGAGGGCATGGCGTTCCGCTACGACGAGCCGCGCACGACGGCGTTCACGATGCGCAACACGCTGCTCCCGCTGTCGATCGCGTTCTTCGATGCCGACGGTCGGTTCCTCGACGCGTTCGACATGGAGCCGTGCCAGGAGGAGCCCTGCCCCTCGTACCCCACGCCGACGGGGTTCAGCGTGGCGGTCGAGGTGCCCGCCGGCGCGCTGCCCGAGCTCGGCATCGGCCCGGGGGCCACACTGCAGACCCTGGCCGAGGGCTGCGACCCCGCAGCGCTGCGGCGACCGACCGAGGGGTGAATCGGCCGTCGGGTCGCAGTGCGGGGTCCACGACCGCCCGGCGGTGGGCCCGGTCCGATCCGAACGACGCGCCGGTACACTCCGCCGGTCACATCCACCCTGCTCCGTGCCCGGCACGGGGCCCCGGTCCCGCCCGACGGGCGGACCGTGTCCGAAGGGAGCACCACACGCATGATGCGTGCCTATGAATTGATGGTCATCATCGACGGCGACGTCGACGACCCCAAGGCCCAGACCTGGATCAAGACGGTCAGCGACGGCATCACCGCCGCCGGTGGCACGATCCACGGCCGTCCCGACTGGTGGGGCAAGCGACCGTTCGCCTACCCCATCAACAAGAAGCCCTCGGGGTACTACCTCGTGGTCGAGTGCCTGGCCCCCGGTGGGGCCCTCGACGAGCTCGAGCGGACGCTCCGTCTCGCGGACGACATCGTCCGCCACAAGCTGATCCGTCTGCCCGAGGCCGAGGCCGACCGCCGCGGCATCACGGGCGCTGCTGCCTGACCGGCAGCACCACCGAAGGGAGCCACCCCATGGCATCGAACTCCAACAGCATCACGCTGGTGGGCAACCTCACCCGCGACCCCGAGCTCCGGTTCACCGCCGGTGGTCGCGGCGTCGCCAACTTCGGTCTCGCCGTGAGCCGTCGGTACCAGGTCAACGGCGAGTGGCAGGAGGAGACCTCCTTCTTCAACATCGTCGCCTGGGGCGATCTCGGCGAGAACATCGCCGCGTCGCTCACCAAGGGCAGCCGGGCCATCGTGTTCGGCCGCATGGAGCAGCGCGAGTACACCAACCGCGACGGTGAGAAGCGCACCACGTTCGAGGTCGTCGCCGACGAGATCGGCCCGAGCCTGCGTTGGGCGACGGCGCAGATCGAGCGCACCGAGCGGTCCGGCGGCGGCGCTGCCGGCGGCGGCGGTGCACCCTCTGGTGGCGCCAGCGGCGGCAACCGAGCCCCCGACCCGATCTACGGCGACGAAGAGCCGTTCTGATCAGCATCGCTGATCGACCCCGTACGACGACATCGAATTCGATCCGAGGACACCGAGATGGCCAGCAGAAAAAGCAGCAGCAGCAACAGTGGCAGTAGCCCCCGGGGCCGTTCGCCGAAGGACGCGAACCCCCGCAAGTACAAGAAGAAGACGAGCCCGCTCGTCATCGACAAGGTCGAGTACGTCGATTACAAGGACGTCGACCTGCTCTCGCGGTTCATGAGTGACCGCGCCAAGATCCGCAACCGTCGGGTCAGCGGCAACGACGTCCAGCAGCAGCGCGACGTGGCGAACGCCATCAAGGTCGCCCGCGAGATGGGGCTCCTGCCCTACGCCAAGCGGGTGTCCTCGGCGAGCCGTCAGCGCCCGCCGCGCGACGGCGACGGCCGTGGCGATCGTCGCCCTCGTGGTGAGGACGCCGCCGAGGAGACGGTGGATCAGGTCGAGGTCGCCGAGGACACCGGCGCCGAGACGGATGTGGAGGCATGAGCATGAAGGTCATCCTGCGCTCCGATCTCGATGGGCTGGGCAAGCGCGGCGACATCGTCGACGTGGCCGACGGCCATGCCCGCAACTACCTCCTCCCCAAGGGTCTGGCCTTCACCGCGACCAGCGGTGCGGTCGACCAGGCAGCCCGCATGCGCCGGGCCCGCGACCAGCGCGACACCCACGCCCGTGAGGCGGCCCAGGTGATCGCCACCAAGCTGGTGCCCAAGATCATCACGATCACCGCCAAGGCCGGCAGCGAGGGCAAGTTGTTCGGCTCGGTCACCACCGGTGACGTCGTCGACGCCGTCCAGGCCCAGACCGGGATCGAGCTCGAGCGGCGTCAGCTCACGCTCGAGCCCATCAAGACCCTCGGGACGCACAGCGCCACGGCGTCACTGCACCCCGCGGTCTCGTTCCCGATCACCCTCGAGGTCGTGCCCGCCTGATCGGCGAGCCACGGTCACGACGTCCTCGGCGCCACGAGCGCCCGCTCACGGCCCCCGCTGGTTCCAGAGGGGGCCGTGGCGTCCACAGGGAGCGGCGCGGATCCACATGATCTCCACAGGTCGTGCACCGGTCATCCACCGGAGATCCACAAGGCTGTACCCCTGGCGTTCAACAGCCCGGAGTCGCGAGAGTGGTGCCGGCATGACAGGTGGATCACATGGCAGGTGAACGCAACGACGACGGCCGACGCGGCAACGACCGCGGCGGTGATCGCGGCACGGCGCGACCTCGCAGCGACGGTCGGGTCCCCCCGCACAACCTGCAGGCCGAGGAGTCGGTGCTCGGCGCCCTGCTGCTCTCGCGCGACGCGATCGGCCTGGTCAGCGAGCAGGGGCTCGCACCGGCCGACTTCTACCGGCCCGCCCACCAGCACATCTTCGACGGGATCCGCTCGCTCTACTCCGCCGGCAGCCCGGTCGACACCGTCACCGTGGCCGACGAGCTGCGCCGGCACGGGATGCTCGACGAGGTCGGCGGTCTCATGGCGCTGCACGAGCTGCAGAACGCCACGCCGGCCATCTCGAGCGCCACCCACTACGCCAAGATCGTCCAGGACACGGCGCTGCTACGGCGCCTGATCTACGTGGCCGGCGACATCGCCGAGCTCGCCTACAGCGAACCCGACGACGTCACCAAGGCCATCGACGAGGCCGAGACGCGGGTCTTCGCGGTGGCCGAGCAGCGGGTGGTCGACTCCACCCGGCAGCTCGACGAGCTGCTGTCCGAGGCGATGGACCGCCTGCAGGAGAGCTTCGACCGCGGCGACACCATCACCGGGGTGCCCACCGGCTACGTCGACCTCGACGAGTTGCTGTCGGGCCTGCAGCCGAGCGCGCTCTACATCGTCGGCGCCCGGCCCGCCATGGGCAAGACGGCGTTCGGGCTGGGGATCGCGACGCACGTGGCGCAGCACTCCACCAAGCCGGTCATGGTGTTCTCCCTCGAGATGGGGCACCACGAGCTCACCCAGCGCGTGCTCGCGAGCGAGGCACGGGTCGACTCCACCAAGCTGCGCACCGGGCGGCTGGCCGAGGCCGACTGGGCCAAGATCGGCAAGGCCATCGGCCGGCTCGAGGTGCCCCTGTTCCTCGACGACAACCCGCGGGTGACCGTCATGGAGATCCGGGCCAAGGCCCGGCGCATCAAGGCTCGCTACGGCGGGCTGTCGTTGATCGTCATCGACTACCTGCAGCTCATGAGCGGCGGCGGCTTCTCCGAGAACCGTCAGCTCGAGATCTCCGAGATCAGCCGAAACCTCAAGATCCTCGCCCGCGAGCTCGAGGTGCCGATCGTGGCGCTCAGCCAGCTCAGCCGAAACCTCGAGGCCCGCGCCGACAAGCGGCCGATGCTGTCGGACCTGCGCGAATCGGGCTCGCTCGAACAGGACGCCGACGTGGTGATGTTCCTGTACCGCGACGAGGTGTACCACCCCGACTCGCCCGACAAGGGCTCGGCCGAGGTGATCGTGTCGAAGCACCGGTCGGGGCCGATCGGCACCAAGCGGCTCGTCTTCCTCGGCCAGTACACGCGCTTCGACAACGCCGCCCGCAGCATCTGACCACGTCGCAGGGCCGCTGAATCGGATAATCTGATCTCATGCCCGAGGCCGCCGCAACCGAGGTCACGGCAACCGAGGCCGCCCGCCGGTTCGCCGATCTGCTCGACGCCGTCGAGCACGGTGGCCAGCGGTACACCATCACCCGCCGCGGCAAGGTCGTCGCCCACATCGAGCCCGTGACCCGCGGCCGGGGGGCCGAGGCCAAGGCGTTGCTCCGTCGGCACCGACCCGATCCCGGCTGGGCGCGCGACCTCGACCGTGTTCGAGACCTGCTCGAGGTCGACTCCCGCGCGTGAGCCTGCTGTTGCTCGACACGACGGTGCTGATCGACGCCGAGCGGGGCGTCCCCGTGGTGCCCACGATCTCATCATCGCGGCAACCGCCGTGGCGGCCGGGCGCACGATCGTGAGCGCCGACCGCCGCGCGTTCGACGGCCTCCCAGGCGTGGCGGCGATCGACCACCGAGCGGTCTGACCGCGTCGCACGGCGCGGATCCGAACGTCTCCGGCGTCGTACGAGTCGGCGTCAGTGGGAGCGGGGCAGGCCGAGCACGTGCTCGGACACGTAGGCCAGGATCAGCTCCTGGCTGATGGGGGCGATGCGCGGCAGGCGGGCCTCGCGGAAGTACCGCTCCACGTGGTATTCGGTCGCATAGCCGAAACCGCCGAGGGTCTGCACGGCCCGGTCGGCGGCGAAGAAGCCGGCCTCGGCGGCCAGGTACTTGGCCAGGTTGGCCTCCTCCCCGCACGGCAGGCCGGCGTCGATCCGCTCGGCCGCCTCGCGGACCATCAGCGCCGCGGCCCGGAGCTGGGCGTGGGCCTGCGCGAGCGGGAACGCGATGCCCTGGTTCTGACCGATCGGCCGACCGAACACGACGCGCTCGTTCGCGTAGTCCACGGCCCGTCGCAGCGCGACGCGACCCATGCCGAGGGCCTCGGCCGCGATCAGGATGCGCTCCGCGTTCAGCCCCGCCAGCAGGTACCGGAACCCGTGGCCCTCCTCACCGACCCGATCGGCGACCGGCACGACCACCTCGTCGTAGGTCGTCTCGCAGGAGGCGACGGCGTTGCGGCCCATCTTGGGGATCGGCCGCGCCGCCACCCCGGGCGCGTGGCGGTCGACCAGGAACAGCGTCATGCCGTCGGTCGGTCGCTCGCACTCGGCCAGCGGCGTGGTGCGGGTGAGGAGCAGGATGCGGTCGGCCTCGAGCGCCTTGGAGGTCCACACCTTGCGGCCGGTGATCACGTAGCTGTCGCCGTCGCGCATGGCGCGGGTGGTGATCCGGGTGGTGTCGGTCCCGGCGTCGGGCTCGGTCACCCCGAACGCCACGTGCAGCGACCCGTCGGCGACCCGCGGGAGGTGGGTGCGCTTCATCTCCTCGCTGCCGTGCAGCACCACCGGGTGCATCCCGAAGATCGACATGTGGACCGAGGAGGCGCCGTTCATGCACGCCCCCGACGCGGCGACCTCCTCGAGCACGGCAGCCGCGTGGCGGATGCCCCGACCGCCACCGCCGTAGACCTCGGGGATCGCGATGCCGATCCAGCCGCCCTCGGCCATCGCCCGGTAGAAGTCCCAGGGGAAGCGGTGCTCCGCATCGCAGGCCGCCCAGTAGTCGTCGTCGAACCGTCGGCACAGCGTCGCGACCGCCGCACGCACCTCCCGGATCTCGTCGTCGTGGTCCTCGTGATCGTCGTGGTCGTCGTGTCGGTCGTGGTCCACCGCGGTTCCCCTGGCGCTCGGCGTCGGTCGTGGCCAGTCTTCCGCACCGTCCGTCGTCGAGCGGACCTGCGCCGTGCTCTCGTCTGAACTCCGTGGACATCGCGCGAACCTCGGGCGAGAATCATCGGAATGTCCCCCCTCCCCACCGACACCCCCGCGGTGGAGGCCCACGGTCTGGTCAAGCGATTCGGCGACACCGTCGCGCTCGACGGCGTCGACCTGGTGGTCCCCCGCGGTGCCGTCTACGGCCTGCTCGGCCCGAACGGCGCCGGCAAGACCACCACCATGCGCATCCTCACCACCCTGCTGCGACCCGACGGCGGCACGGCGCTGCTCGATGGCATCGACGTCGTCGGCGATCCGCACGCGGTCCGCCAGCGCATCGGGCTCACCGGCCAGTACGCCGCGGTCGAGGAGCGCCTCACCGGCCGCGAGAACATCCACTACGTCGGCAAGCTGTTCCACCTGCACCGCAGCGAGATCCGCTCGCGGGCAACCGAGCTGCTCGAACGGTTCGACCTGACCGATGCCGCGGACCGGGTGGTCAAGGGCTACTCGGGCGGTATGCGGCGGCGCCTCGACATCGCGATGAGCCTCATCGCCCGACCCTCGGTGCTGTTCCTCGACGAGCCGACCACCGGGCTCGACCCGCGCAGCCGCCTGGCGATGTGGGAGCTCATCGAGGAGCTCGAGCACGACGGCACCACCGTGCTGCTCACCACCCAGTACCTCGACGAGGCCGATCGTCTGGCCGACGAGATCGTGGTCATCGACCACGGACGGGTGATCGCCCAGGGCACGGCCGACGAGCTGAAGGATCGCATCGGCGGCGACCGGATCACCGTGTCGATCGCCCGGCACGAGAACCGCGGTGCCGCCGTCGGCGTCCTCGAGCGCCTCGGCGCCGGGACGGTCGACGTCGAAGGTGACGGCCGGACGTTCTCGGCCCCGATCCGCACCGGCGACCGTGTCGTGCCCGGCGTGATCCGCGCCCTCGACGACGCCGGGGTCGACGTCCTCGACGTCGAGGTCCGCCGGCCGACGCTCGACGACGTGTTCATGGTGCTCACCGGCCACCACGCCGAACTTCCGACCGACGACGCGGCCGAGACCGCCGGCACCGCAGGAGCCGCCCGATGACCACCTCCGTCACCGCACCGGCCACCGTCGTCGAGGGCCCCCGCCCTCGTGCCTCGTCGCCCGCCAGCACCGTGCTGCAGGACTCCTGGACCGAGGCCGGCCGTCACCTGCGGATCGTGCCCCGCAACATCGAGCTGCTGATCTTCGCCACGATCCAGCCGATCATGTTCATCGTCCTGTTCGCGTACGTCTTCGGCGGCTCGATCAGCGTGCCGGGCTTCGCGAACTACGACCAGTACCTGATGCCGGGCATCTTCAGCCAGTCGCTCGTGTTCGGCTCGGCGTTCACCGGCGTCGGGCTCGCCGAAGACCTCTCCAAGGGCCTCGTCGATCGGCTGCGCTCGCTGCCGATGTCGCGGGCCGCGGTGCTCATCGGGCGGACCGTGTCGGACCTGCTCCGCAACGTGTTCACCTTCGTGGTGATGCTGGTGATCGCGTTCGCGATCGGGTTCCGCTTCGAGGGCGGCCTGGTCGACGCAGCGCTCGCCACGCTGTTGCTGCTGTTGTTCAGCTACGCCCTGAGCTGGGTGCAGGCCTCGATCGGGCTGTCGGTCGGTTCGGTCGAGGCGGCGAACTCGGCGGGGTTCATCTGGATGTTCCCGCTCACGTTCGTGTCCTCGGCCTTCGTGGATCCCTCGACGATGCCCGGCTGGTTGCAGCCCTTCGCCAAGGCGAACCCGTTCACCATCGTCACCGACGCAGCTCGTGCCCTCTACAACGGCTTCGATCCGGGCGCGGATGTGTGGTGGTCGTTGATCTGGTCGTTCGGGATCATCGCCGTGTTCGCCGGGCTGTCGATCCGCCGTTTCTCACGTTCGACGGCCGCCTGAGTCGTCGGTCGCGGTGGGCGTCGCCGGTCGCTCGGCGCAGGCGTCGGTCGCTCGCTGGCCGGCCGGCCGGTCAGTCGCCGGCGCTGGCGGCAGCGGTGAGCGGCCGGTGGATGGTGACCTTGGCGTCCTTCTCGAGCGGCGGGTTCGGGTCGCGCAGCAGCTCCACGGCGCGGATCCGCTCCTCGGGGGTGAACTCGCGGGTCGTGTGGCAGAACTCGACCATGTTCCCCGACGGATCCCGCAGGTAGATGCTCACGCAGAACTCGTGGTCGATCTCGAGCACGGTGTGCCCGTGCCGCTGCCAACGCTCGCGGTGCGCATCGAGCGCCTCACGGGTCGGCGCGTCGAAGGCCAGGTGGTTGACCCACCAGGGCAACCCGGCCGCGGCGTTGATGTCGACCGGGAACTGGTCGCCGATCACGTCGTCGTGGATCTCCCAGAACGCGATCATCCCCTGGTCGCCCGAGGGGTGCAGCACGTTGGTGTCGTAGAAGAAGTGCTTCGAGAACCCGTCGCCGGGGGCGCCGTCGGGCCCGGGCGTGGGTGCCGTGACCACCTTGACGAGCGAGAAGCCCATCACCTCGGTGTAGAAGTGGTGCGTGGCCTCGGTGTCACGTGTGGCGAGTGCGACGTGGTGGAACCCCATGAGCAGGAGTCTTGCACGGCATCATGGGCGCATGTTCCTCGGAGAGGATCTCCTGGCCTGGTTGGTGCTGGCCCTCGGCGGCGCCCTGTTCGCGGGCAACCTGCTGGCCGTGGTCAAGCCGCCCGAGCACCGACGCGGCGACGGCGACCTCGAGCGGGCACCCGTGGGTCGGAGCCTCGTGATGGCGCTGGTCGGGCTGCTCGCCGCGCTGTGGGCACTCGGATCGCTGATCGCCGGATGACCGCCGACGCCCCAGACGTCGCGTCGGCCCGCCGCGGCGTGGCAGGGTGCTGGCGATGAGCCAGCCCCTGCGCCTGCGGTTCCTGGTCTCGGCCTCGCGTCGCGGTCAGCTGCCCGACTCCCCGGCCGAGGTCGCCTTCGTCGGGCGCTCCAACGTGGGCAAGTCCTCGCTGATCAACGCGCTCGCCAACACCAAGCAGCTCGCCCGCGTCAGCAACACCCCCGGGCGCACACAGCTGATCAACATCTTCGAGCTCGAGGAGCCCGGCCGCGCCAACGGCACCGTGGTCGACCTGCCCGGGTACGGCTATGCCAAGGTCCCGGGAAGGATCCGCAAGGACTGGCCCGAAATGATCGAGGGATACCTGCTCGAGCGCGAGGAGCTCGAGCAGGTGTTCGTCCTGGTCGACGGCGAGATCGGCCCGACCCCGCTGGATCGCCAGATGCTCGACTGGCTGCGCCAGGGCGGGGTGCCCCACACCGTGGTGGCCACCAAGCACGACAAGGTCAAGTCGTCGAAGCGGGCGACCCGTCGCAAGGACCTCGCGGCCGGCTGCGACCTGGAGCCCGGCGACGTGGTGTGGGTCAGCGCGTCGACCGGTCACGGCATCGACGACCTGCGCGGCCTCGTCCGCAGCCACCTGTCCTAGGCTCGCCCTCACCGACCCGCCGTGCGAGGACCCGTCATTTGTGAAACGATCCATTCGTTTCTGTGCTGTATCGGAGGGAGGAGAGGTAGGGTCGAATCGTGGACTTCGTGCACCCGGTACATGCCGTGATCCCTGGGGCGCAGGGTCGGGTCCTCGCCGTCCTGGCGGCCACCACGGCCGAGCTGAACCTCACCACGCTGGCACGGCTGGCCGGCGTGAGTGTCGCACAGGCGTCTCGCGTGATGCCCGGCCTCGTGGAACTCGGCCTGGTCGAACGACGAGAGGTGCCACCCTCGTCGCAGTTCCGGCTGATTCGGGACAACGTCGCCTCGCTCGCGATCATCGATCTCGCACGCTCGCGCGACCGGGCCCTCGATCTCCTCGGCGCGGTGGCGGGCGAGCTCCCCGTCTCCCCGGTGAGCATCGTCGTGTTCGGCTCGTTCGCACGGGGCGCGGCCGATGAGCGGAGCGACATCGACGTGATCATCGTGCGACCGGATGAGTTGGACGAGGACGACGATTCCTGGGCGACCTCGGTCGAAGCCTGGCGTGGCCGAGCCCGGGCCATCACCGGTAACCCGGTCCAGCTCCTCGAGCTCAGCGAGTCGGAGGTGCGGGCGCGGCTCAGCGGCATGGGGGAGCTGTGGAGCGATGTCTCCCGCGACGGAGTCTCGCTGCACGGGCTGACCATCGGTGAGCTTGCGGGGCTGGTGGATGCCTAAGCCCCTGCGGACCCGCGTGGTGTCGAGCGCTCACGTGCGCTCCTACGTCGGCAAGGCCGAGGAGTATGCGGACGCGGCGAGTGACGAGGTCGGGGCCGGTCGCTACATCGCTGCGACGAGCCTGGCGATCCACGCCGCCATCAACGCTGCCGACGCCGTGTGCGGCGCCCGGCTGGGGCATCGGGCTGCCGGTGAGGATCACGACCAGGTCCTGGTGCTGCTCCGGCAAGCTGGCCCGGACGGCGCAACACTCGAACGGGAGCTGCGCAGGCTGCTCCCGCTGAAGACCAGGGCGGAGTACGAGCCCGACGACGTCGCCCCCAGCGTTGCGACCAAGGCCGTCGAACGAGCACGTCGATGCGTCGCCCTTGCGCGAATCGTGGCTGCCGGCCTGAACGGGTAGGGCGCCACGGTTCGGGCGCCACGGGCACCTGTGAGTGTCCGGTGTCACGGCCCGGTTCGCCCCCGCGGGGCCCGGGCGGCCATCATCGGGCCCCGTGATCGACCACCTCCGCGCCGCCTGGAACGAACTCACCGCTCCCGGGGCCCCCTTCGCCATGTCCGAGATCGAGGTCCGTGGGGTTCCGATCCGTGTGTACGACTCGGCGCCCCCGCACATGCGCGCCCTGTGGGAGCTCGCCACCCTCCACGGCGACAAGACCTACGTCGTCTACGAGGACGAGCGCTACACCTACGACGAGATCGCCGCACAGGTCCGTTCGCTCGCACACCACCTGCGCGAGGTCCACGGGGTCGGCTCGGGCGACCGGGTCGCGCTCGCCATGCGCAACTACCCCGAGTGGGTCGTGGGCTACTGGGCCACGATCGCCGTGGGTGCCGCCGTGGTCGGCATGAACGCCTGGTGGACCGGCCCCGAGATGGAGTACGGCCTGACCGACTCGCGTCCCAAGGTGCTGATCGCCGACGGCGAGCGCCTCGAGCGGGTCGCCCCGCACCTGAGCACCATCCGCGAAGGCGGACCGCTCGCCATCATCGCCGTGCGCACCGAGGGCGACCTGCCCGAGGGTGCCGTGCAGTGGGCCGACGTGGTCGCCGCGGTCGGCGCCCCGGCAACCCTGCCCGAGGCCACCATCGATCCCGACGACGACGCCACGATCTTCTACACCTCGGGCACCACCGGGTTCCCCAAGGGGGCCCAGCTCACGCACCGCGGCTCGATCCACAACATCTTGAACATCGTGTTCTGGACCGCCGTCACCGGCGCGGCCGAGGCCAAGGCCATCGCCGCGGGCGAACTGTCGGCGCCCACCGCGGTGCCACCCGAGACCCCCTCGGCGGTGTTCATGGCGCCCACCCCGCTGTTCCACGTGACGGCCTGCAACTGCCTGCTCCACCCCGCCACCGTGGTCGGCGCGGCGATCGTGTTCACCTACAAGTGGGACGCCGGGCGGGCCCTCGAGCTCATCGAGCGCGAGCGGGTCACCAACTTCTCGGGTGTGCCCACGATGGGTCGGGAACTGATCACGCACCCCGACTTCGCGACCCGCGACACCTCCTCGCTGCGGGGCCTCACGGGCGGCGGTGCCGCCGTGCAGCCCGACCTGGTGGAGAAGATCGACAAGTCGCTCAAGTCGGGCGCCCCGGGCACCGGCTACGGCCTCACCGAGACCCACGGCATCATCACCGCCAACGGCTCGCGCTACTACATGGCCAAGCCGGCCTCGTGCGGGCCGGTCATGCCGACGTTCGACGCCAAGCTCGTCGACGAGGCCGGCGAGGACCTGCCCGCCGATCCCGACACCGTTGGGGTGCTCTGCGTGCGGGGCCCGTGTGTGATCAAGGGCTACCTCAACCGGCCCGAGGCCACCGCCGACGCGATCCGCGACGGGTGGTTCAACACCGGTGACATCGCCCGCATCGACGAGGACGGGTTCGTCTACATCGTCGACCGCGCGAAGGACATGGTCCTGCGCGGCGGCGAGAACATCTACTGCTCCGAGGTCGAGGCCGCGATCTACGCCCACGAGGCCGTCGCCGAGGCCGCCGTGTTCGGCGTCCCCGACGAGCGGCTCGGCGAGGAGGTCGGGGTCGCGATCGTTCGCCGTCCCGGCGCCTCGCTGACCGAGGACGAGCTGCGCGCCTTCCTCGCCGGCAAGATGGCCACGTACAAGATCCCGACCAAGGTGTGGTTCCTCGACGAGCCGCTGCCACGCAACGCGAACGGCAAGTTCGTCAAGCGCGACCTCAAGGCGCAGCTGCTCGGCGCCTGACGCCCACCACCGTCCGCCGGCCCGCTGCCGGCCGGTCCGACGCCCGCCCGCGGTCACCGTGGGCGGGCGTCCGCGTCTGGGGTGACGTCGTCGTGCCAGACTGCTCGCCGTGGCGCCTGGGTGGCGGCCCGTCTACGAGGAGGAACCTTCAATGTCGAGTCTGTTCGCGTCGTCTGCGGATGCTGGTGGTGCCGGCGCCATCATCGTGATCTACCTGATCGTGTTCGTGGTGGTGATCGCCGCGTGGTGGAAGATCTTCGTCAAGGCCAACGAACCGGGTTGGAAGGCGATCGTCCCGATCTACAACACGATGGTGATGCTCAAGATCGTCGGCCGGCCGCTGTGGTGGGTCGTGCTGCTCTTCATCCCGTGCGTGAACATCGTCATCCTGGTCCTGATGATGATCGACCTGGCCAAGAGCTTCGGCAAGAGCGGCGGGTTCGCCGCTGGCCTGATCCTGCTGGCCCCGATCTTCGCGCTCATCCTGGGCTTCGGCCCGGCGCAGTACCTCGGCCCGGCCGGTCCGGTCAAGAACCAGTCGATCTGATCCGGTCAGCGCACGGCCGAGCCCGTCGGGCTCGGCCGTTGCGCGTCCGGCGTTCGTCCACGGCTCAGGTGGGCAGCGATCCGAAGCTCATCGCACCCGTGCGGCCCCGCACGACCTCGAGGGGATCGCGCACGTCGTCGACGTAGCCGAGCGCGTAGGCCCCGATCCGATAGCCGATCAGGCGGAGCAGCTCGTCGTCGAGGGTCCGGGCCACCTCGAGGGGAACCGACAGGTACTGGTTCTCCTCCTGGCGCAGCCACCCGACGTCGTAGGTGATGTTGAGCCCGATCCGGTCGGCCTCGGAGCGGTTCGCGCCACCCCCGTGGTACACCTTGCCGGTGTAGAGGATCACCGAGCCCCGGGTCATCTCGGCCGGCACCGTGTCCTCGACGGTCAGGTCGTGGCGGACCGGCCAGTCCTGTGACCCGAGCGCCACGCGGGTCGCGCCGTTGGTCTCGGTGAAGTCGGTGAGCGCCCAGATCGTGTTGCACTGGACGTGGTGGTCGGCCGGGAACGGGAAGAAGTCGAAGGCCCACTCGTCGCGATGGATCGCCTGGGCCGGCTCGCCGGGACCGATGGCGATCGTCTGGGTGAGGTGGAGCTGGTAGCTGCTGGCCCGGTGGAGGATCCGGCCCGTCACGTCGAGCACCAGCGGGTGTCGCACGAGCGGATGGCTCGAGGGCGACCGAGCCACCAGGGCGCCGCTGCGGCGGGTGTGACGGCCCGAGAACCCGTCGCTGCCGGGCGGGGTGGCATCGATGTGGGGCGCCATCTCGGCGAGGATCGCCTCGACGGTGGCCGGCGGGGCCAGGTCGTCGACGATGACGGCGCCGTCGCGCAGAAGCACCTCGTGGGCCTCCTCGGCGGCGCAGGTGGATGGCAGGTGCACGATGCCCATCGCCGGACCGTACCGCCCCCGCCTATCGTCGCCGGACGTGAGCGATGTGCGTGAACCAGCCGACGGGGTGCTCGATGGGGTGCTCGACGCCCGGCTCGCCGCGGCGCGGCAGCGGTACGCCGACCGCCGGCCGCGCAGTGCCGAGCTGTTCGAACGTGCGTCGGCCGTGATGCCCGGTGGGTCCACCCGCTCGGTGCTCGACGTGCGGCCCTTCCCGTTTCGTGTCGCGGAGGCCCACGGTGCCCGCCTGGTCGACGTCGACGGGTTCGAGTACCGCGACTTCCTCGGCGACTTCACCGCTGGTCTGCTCGGCCACGACCCGGGGCCGGTGGCCGCTGCGGTCACCGACCGGCTCGCCCACGGATGGAGTCTCGGCGCCACGCACAGCGACGAGATCCGCCTCGCCGAGCTCGTCACCGGTCGTTTCCCGTCCATCGATCGGGTCCGCTTCACCAACTCGGGCACCGAGGCCAACCTCATGGCCGTGCAGTTGGCCCGGCACGCCACCGGTCGCGATGCCGTGCTCGTGTTCGACGGCGCCTA
The DNA here is from genome assembly GCA_964428115.1 of uncultured Ilumatobacteraceae bacterium. GTDB lineage: Bacteria > Actinomycetota > Acidimicrobiia > Acidimicrobiales > Ilumatobacteraceae > CAYRXQ01. The sequence goes on along the minus strand of CAYRXQ010000006.1, from coordinate 11,869 downwards.
CCACGGCGGTCTGCTGTACTTCGGCGTCGGGGGTGAGGCCCTCCAGGCACCATTCACGTTCCACCGGGCCCGCTACGGCGACCTCGGGTCGGTCGATGCGATCCTCGACGACCACGGCACCTCGATCGCCTGCGTGCTCGTGGAGCCGATGATGGGCGCCGCCGGCTGCATCCGCCCACCGGAGGGGTTCCTGACCGGGCTGCGCGAGCGCTGCGATCGCCACGGCGCCCTGCTGGTGTTCGACGAGGTGATGACCTCGCGGATGAGTGCGGGCGGTGCGCAGGCACGGCTCGGGATCCCACCCGACCTCACCACCCTCGGCAAGTACCTCGCGGGTGGGATGACCTTCGGTGCCTTCGGCGGCCGGGCGGATCTGATGGCGGCCTTCGATCCGGCCGAGGGTGGCACGCTCAGCCACGGCGGCACGTTCAACAACAACGTGGTGTCGATGGCCGGGGGCGTCGCCGCGCTGACCGAGGTGCTCACCCCGCAGGTGCTCGACGAGCTCTTCGACCGCGGCGAGCGACTGCGGGCGCGGGTGGCCGCGGTGCTGGCCACGGCGCCGACCGCCACCCCCTGGACGACGACCGGCTGGGGGTCGATGCTCGCACTGCACCCGGTCGCGGGGCCCGTCACCTCGCCGGGCGACCTCGCCGGCGCGGATCCCCGCTGGCGGGAGCTGCTCTTCCACGAACTGCTGGAACGCGGCATCTACCTGGCGCCCCGGATGTTCGTGGCGCTCTCGATCGCCGTCACCGACGCCGACATCGACCACTTCGTCGACGCGCTCGCCGAGGCCCTCGACGCGCTGGGGTGACGAGCTGTCGTGACGCGCAACGTCCCCCGCCCGGGTGGACGAGGGACGTCGACAGGTCGCTCCCGGGCGGGCCCGGCGAGCAGGGTGATCGACCGGTGCGGTCGACCGCGGGATCAGCCGGCGGGAACCTCGGGGGCCGGCACGAGCACGGTGTCGAGCACGTGGATGATGCCGTTGTCGGCGAGCACGTCGGCCTGCACGACGGTCGCGCCGCCGATGGTGACGGTCTCACCGTCGACGACCACGGGCCACGAGGCGCCGTTGATCGCCAGCACATTGGCGAAGATCGAGATCATCCCGGCGTCCTGACCGACGGCGAGGACGTGACCCTGGAGGATCCCCGCGAGCGTCTCGGGATCGGCGAGCAGGGCGTCGATCGTCTCCTGGCCGAGGGCGGCGAAGGCCTCGTCGGTCGGGGCGAGCAACGTCATGTCACCGAGCGACTCGAGGGTCTCGGTGAGGCCGGCGGCCTCGACCGCGGCGAGCAGCGTGGTGAAGGTCCCCGCCTCGGTGGCGACGTCGATCACCGAGCCGAGCACGGGTGCCGCCTCGGTGGTCTCGGGGGCCGGGGCCTCGGTCGTCTCCGGTGCGGCGGGCTCGGTGGTCTCCGGCGCCATGGCCTCGGTGGTCTCGGGGGCCGGGGCCTCGGTGGTCTCGGTGGTCTCGGGTGCGGCGGCCTCGGTGCTCGGCACCGTGGTCTCGACGGCTGCGTCGTCGTCGCTGTCGTCACCGCAGGCGGCGACGAGGAGCGAGAGCGCGGCAAGGCCGGCGAGCAAACGGGGGGTACGGGTCATTCGAGGGTGCTCCTGTAGGTCACGTGGACCCGAGGAGTGTGGCCGGGGCGACCGGAAGAACCTGCAGTGTGCAGGTATCGCGTGCCGCAAGTCACCGCACGATCGCACGAACCGGTACGAGCCGGAACGAACCGAACGTGATGGCGGTACGCGACGACGTGGTCCCGTGCTCGCCGCCGGCAACTCAGCTGGCGGGCGGCGCCTCGACGACCCGACGACCGGCGGTGTCGACCTCGACGCGGTCGTCGACCACACGCACCGGATAGGTCGGCTGGCACTGCGACTTCACGTTCTCCCACCCGCTGCCGAGGTCGAAGGCCCACTGATGGCCCGGACAGATCAGCTTGCCGTTCAGGATCACGCCCTTGTGCAGCTCGCGGTCGCGGTGGATGCACACGTTGTCGAAGGCATGGAACGCGCCGTCGTGCGCCACCACGAGGATCGCGTGGCCCTCGGGAGCGGTCACGACCTGCTTGCGGGCCTTGGTGAGCTCGGCCACGCCGCCGACGTCGAGCCAGGCGGGCTCGGTCATCGGGGCTCCTCCGCAGCTGGCTCCTCGGAGGTGGGCTCCTCCGACGCGGGCTCGTCGGCCATCCACCGACGCTTCAGGCGCTCGGCCGCGGCCGAGGGCAGCGACTTGTCGACCGCCCGCTCGTCGAGCGGGACCTGGTCGGGATCCCACGACACCGTGACGTCACCCTCCGCATAGGTCTGGCAGGCCAGCCGCCAGCCCTGCTCGAGCAGGGGGCCGAGCCGGTCGCGCTCCCGCTTGCGCGGTGCACTCAGGTGCTCGGCCCCCTCCTCGATGAACACTCGATCGGTCCCGCAGTTGCCGCTCGCGCAGCGGTAGGGCACGCCGCACTCGTTGCGGACCGAAACCCGCAACAGGTTGACGTCGTCGCCGTCGGGGAAGTCGACGGCAAACCCGCTCGTGGCGAACCGGACGGTCGGCATGGATGGCTCCTGGGGACGGGAGTGGGTTCGGACCGGCCGGATCAGGCCGGCTGGAGGTCGGGTGCGACGTAGGTGTCGTACAGCGACTTGGTGTAGCTGTAGCGCATCTCGGCGCCGGCGCGGACCAGGTCGAGGCAGCGCTCCTGCAGCTCGGGGGTCGTCGCGTGGTCGAGCACGATCTGGTAGCCGCGCTCGCCGTGCACCTCGTCGGAGGTGATGTGGAGGTCGAAGAACTCCACCTCGTCCTCGGTGAAGCCGTACTTCTCGATCAGCGGCGGGAGCTGACGGCGGTAGATGCTCGGGACCTGCGACTCCAGACCGACCACCAGGGCGGCGGTCGCGACGGCGAAGTGCTCGCGCATGGCGATGGCGTAGCACCAGCCCTGGAGGCCTCGGGTCACCGCGTTCATGTTCTTCGGGTCGAGCACCCGCTCACGGGTGGTGCCGCAGGCCTCGGCGAAGCGGATCAGCAGATCGGTGTGGCGGATGTCGCTGAGCTCCTCCTCGTACATGTTCTGGAGGAGGAAGTCCTTGGCGTCGGTCGCGTGGTCGGGCGTGTTGGAGTAGATGTAGGCCAGGTAGTCGGCGAACGGGCCCACGTAGTGGTAGTGGTTCTCGGCCCAGCGGGCGAAGTGCTCCCGCGTCAGGTCGCCGTTGGCCCAGGCCTGGCTGAACGAGGCGTTCTTGGCCTCGCGGCCGACGATCGCCTGCTCGAGTGCGGTGCGGAACTCGTCCTTGGAGAGCAGCTCTGCCATGTGTTCGTGCCTTTCGATGAGTGCCGTCCGGATCGGAGTCGGCGGCGGTGCGGTGGGAGCCGTGCGATCCGATCGACGGATCGTGCGAGCCCCGGGTGATCGGAGTGGTGCGGACGGTGGGCGGGCCTCGGGCGGCGCTGGCCGGGGCTTCGGTATACTGTATACTTTCTGAGCGATGACGCAAGACCCTGCTCCGGATCCGTCCATCGTCGCCGCCATCCGCACCTGGATCGATGCCTGGGGGGCCGAGGTCGCCGCGGTCGACCTGGCCGCCGGCCGGCTGCGCTTCGCTGACGAGGTCGTCGCCTTCGGCACCAAGGCCGACGTCGTGCACGGGCTCGACCACCTCTTCACCCAGCAGTGGAGCCAGGTCTGGCCCAAGATCGCCGACTTCGTCTTCCTCACCGGCGACGAGCACGGGTTCACCGTGCAGCTCGCCGACGACGCCTCGATCGCGGTCGCGATCCTCGGCTGGGGCTCCACGGGGTTCCACGAGGACGGCACGGCCTTCGACCGACCCGGTCGGGCCACCGTGGTGCTGCATCGGGTGGGTGACGACCCGACCGACCCCGACGCCTGGCGGGCGATCCACACCCACTTCTCGCTCGCTGTCGGCATCCCCCCCTTCACCCACGGTCGTGGGTGAACCTGGTGGGGTGAGTGCCCCGCCGGTCCCGAGCGAGCTGGCCGTGATGGCCGAGCAGGTGACCGGTCGTGGCGCCCGGGCCGTGGTCTGCGCCGCCGCACCGCTGGCCGCGCAGGCCGGTGCCGCAGTGCTGCGCGAGGGCGGCAACGCCTACGACGCGGCGGTCGCCGCGGCACTCGCCGAGACCGTGCTCCTCCCGCCCAAGTGCGGGCTCGGTGGCGACCTGATCGCGATCGTGCTCGAACCCGGGGCGACCGAGCCCGAGGCACTGCTCGCGATCGGCGGTGCCCCAGCCGGCCTGGCCGCGGTGGCGTCGGCGGCGGCCGAGCTCCCCGCCGGGGATCCCGCGGGGTGGAGCGACACCGGGCCGAGCTCGGTCGGTCCGCCGGCCGCCGCGGCGGGCTACCTGGCGCTCGCGGCGCGCGGCGCGCTCCCCCTCGATCGGCTCGCCGCTGCGGCGCGCTCGCTTGCGGTCGACGGGTTCCCGTGGGCCGAGGTCTGCACCCGGCTGCAGCTCGCATCGCGCGCCCTGGTCGCGCAGTGGAACCCCGAGGGCACCGTCTACTTCCCGGGCGGCGAGGTCATCGGGCCCGGCACCATCACGCGCCTGCCCGGCCTGGCGGCGGTGCTCGACGAGCTGGTCACCCGGGGCGAGGGGTTCCTCCACGGCCCGGTCGGCGAGGCGATAGCGGCCACCGTCGCCCGCCACGGCGGGGTGTTGACCGCAGCGGACTTCGCGTTCGCCCGTGCCGAGTGGACCGCCTGTGCCAGCGGTGCGCTCGGGCAGCGGACGGTCTGGGCGACGCCGGCACCCACGCACGGGCCGTCGCTGCTCGAGGCCGTCGCGGCCGCCGCACCCGGCGACGATTCGGCTGCCCAGTACCGACGGGTGCTGGCGGCGATCGCTCGGCGCCGCGACACGCTCGCCGATCCGAGCGGCACCTCGATGGTCAGCGCGACCGATGCCGATGGCCGGGTCGTGGTGGTCGTCCACTCCAACTCGTTCCCCCGCTTCGGCAGCGGTCTCGTGGTGCCCGGGTTCGACCTGGTGCTTGCGAACCGGGCGGGTCGTGGGTTCACCGCGCTCCCGGGCCACCCGAACTTCCCGGTGGCGGGGCGGCGACCGGCCACCACCCTGCACGCCTGGATGGTGTCCGACGCGGCGGGCCGGCCCGAGCTCGCAGGGGCGACGCCGGGCGGCGCCAACCTGATGCCCTGGAACGCGCTGCTCCTCCAGGGGATCCTCGACGGGATCACCGCGCCGGGCCGGCTCGTGACGGCGCCGCGCTGGGAGTGGCTCCCCGCCGACGACGGTGTCCGCGTCGAGGGCGGTCTCGCGGCCGCCGACGGGCTCGCGGCAGCGGCGCCCCGAGTGGTCCCGACCGGTCGGTGGGCCATGACCTCGGCTCAGCAGGTCGTGCGGGTCCACCGCCCCGGCCAGCCCCTCGAAGGCGCCGCCGACCCCCGCACGGTCGGCCTCGCCCTCGGCATCTGACACGCGAGGCTCGCGCTGGGTGACGGCCTTCGCGTGTCAGATCCCCCCGACCGGTGTCAGACACGCTGCAGCTCACCGCGCTTCAGGTCGGGCGAGGCCTCGGCATCTGACACGCGAGGCTCGCGCTGGGCGACCCCCTGCGCGTGTCAGGTCGGGGGTCTGCTGGTTCTGTGTCCGATTGCTCGCGCTGGGCGACAGCCCACGCGTGTCAGGTCGGGGGTGGGGTGTGGTGGTGGGGGCGGAGGAGGAGCAGGAGGGCGGGGGTCGCGACGGCGACGGTGAGCGTGAGCCGCAACCCGACCACGGCACCGACGAGGCCGACCAGCGCACCGGCCGCAGCACCGATGCCGATCTGGGCCGACCGGTACGCGCCGAGCGCCGGACCGCTGGCCCCGAACAGCTCGACGGCCACGAGGTTGGCGATCGGGAACAACGAGGAGATCGTGCCGGCGAAGATCGCCGCGGCGGCGTAGGTGAGCAGGTTGCCCGGCAGGAGCACCCAGGCCAGGCCGGTCACGGCGAGCAGCAGACCGGTACGGCGGGCGCTCACGATGGGCCCGACTCGGTCCATCCCCGCACCCGAGGCGACCTTGGCCACGATCGAGATGATCCGCCCGGCGGTGAGCACGAGCGCCGCGGCGCCGGCCGTCAGGCCCCACTGGCTGACGGCGAAGATCGTGAGGAATGGCACGGCGCCGTACTGGCAGACCGCGCCGACCGAACCGATGAAGGTCGGGAGCCCGATCACCGCCTGCCGCGGGAAGCGGAACGGGGTCCGGACCGACGGCGCGTGGACCGGCAACACCGCGGTGCCGACGAGCGCGATCACACCGAGTCCGGCCGAGACCCAGAACGAGACGCGCCAGTCGGTGGCGGCGCCCAGCGTGCCGAGCAGGGCGGCGACCGTCAGGCCGCCGGAGAACGCCACTCCGTAGAGCCCCATCGCGAAGCCCTTGCGCCGTGTGCCCGCCACCAGCGGGACGGCACGCAGCCCGGCGGGGAAGTACAGGCCGGCACCGGCTCCGAGGAACAGTTGACCGACCACCAGCATCCCGAAGCCGGGTGCGAGCGCGGCGATGACGCTGCCGACCGTGGTCGCGGTGAGGCCGAGCAGCATCAGTCGGCGGGGCCCGAGGCGGCCGAGCAACGCGCCGCCCACCAGGTTGCCGACGGCGATCGCCGCGGCGAGGAGCCCGAACGCGATGCCGGCCCGGCCCTCGTCGAAGCCCAGGTCGGCCGAGGCGCCCGGGAGCACGGGCGAGAGCACCTGCTCGCCGACGGTGACGCCCAGATAGGCGAGGCAGACCAGGACGAACGCGCCCCAGCGCGGATCCTCGGGGAGCGCGAGGGCGGCCGGAGCTCCGGGTCCGGTCGGTTCAGTCGGACCGATCGGTGGGGTCGGTCCGGCGGCTGGCGCGCCGGCTGCGTCGTCGGCGGGTTCCGCGGGCGGTTCGGCGGTGGTCATCGCAGCTCCGGGAGGATCTCGCTGGCGAAGCGTTCGAGCTCGTCGACCACCAGCGGCGGGCGCAACGAGAGCATCACCCGGTCGACGCCGGCCGCCCGATAGGCGGCGAGTTGCTCGAGGATCCGATCGGCGCCGCCGGTGAGCACGGCGGGGCGTAGCGACTCCCAGCGATCGCCGAAGCGCCCGGGCCCGTCGGCCTCGTCCCAGCACAGCCCGAGGTTGACCGACCGCTCGATCGCGGCCGGGTCGCGACCGGCCGCCTCGGCCGCCGCGGTGACGATCGCGTTCTTGCGGGCCACATCGGGGGCGGTCGCCATCGGGATGTTCCAGCCGTCCGCGACGCGCCCGGCGAGCGGGAGGGTGCGACGCTCGCCCCCGCCGCCGATCCACAGCGGTAGGTGCGCCTGCACCGGCCGGGGCGCCAGCACGGCGTCGCGCAGCATGACCTGTCCGTCGTCGACGCTGACCCGCTCGCCGTCGAGCAGGCGGCGGACCGCGTCGAAGGTCGCGGCCAGTCGGTCGACGCGTCGCCCCGGCGATTCGAACGCGAACCCGTAGGTCTCGTACTCGGCGGCCAGGTAGCCGGCCCCGAGCCCGATCACCGCACGGCCGCCGCTCAGGTGGTCGATCGTGATCGCCGCGGCGGCCAGTCGGGCCGGCGGGTGATACCCCACGCAGTACACCAAGCAGCCGACCTGGACGTGCCGGGTGACCGTGGCGAGCGCCGCGTGCAGGGCGACGGCCTCGAAGTTCGGCCCCGGGCCATCGACCGGGCGGAGGTGATCCCACACCGAGATCCAGTCGAAGCCCAGCTCGTCGACCCGTCGCCAGACGGCCAGCAGCTCCGAGATCGTCGTGCGCTGCGGCGGGGTGTGGACGCCGATGCGGAGGGGGCTCGACGTCGTGGTCATCTCGGATACAGTATGCAATCCATGGCCGACCGACCAGCCTCCGGGCCGACCCACCTCGACGACGCCACCATCGCCCGGTCGATCACCACCGACGAGGCCCGCGAGGCCGTGTGGGGGGCGTTCGCCGCGTGGGGGCGGGGTCAGGCCGCGACGACGCAACGGGTCCGTGCCTCGGTGAACGGTGCCGACGGGTCGCTCGCCGGCATGGCTTCCGCGATGGCGGCGGTGGTCATGCCGTACTGCGGCGGGAAGCTCTACGCCACGACCAACGGCGTGTTCACCTTCGTGAACGTGCTGTTCCACGTCGACGGGCGGTTCCTGGCCACCCTCGACGGTGACGTGATCACCCGCCTGCGGACCCCGCCGGCCAGCGCGCTCGCGATCCACCACCTCGCGACCCCCGGCGCAGCGCGCGCCGCGGTGATCGGGACCGGCCGCCAGAGCTGGACCCACCTGCAGATGCTCGTCGAGTCGATGCCGGCGCTCGAGGAGATCCGCATCAACGGGTACCTGCGCGACGAGGCCGTCGCCCTCGTCGCCCGGGCCCAGGAGCACGGCATCCCGGCCGTGCTCTGCGAGACCGCCGCAGCGGCCGTCGACGGCGCCCAGGTGATCGTCACCATCACCTCGTCGCGCGAGCCGTTGTTCCCCGCCGAGGTCGTGGCCGACGACGCGCTGATCTGCGCGATCGGCGCGACGAAGTACGACCGTGTCGAGATCGGTGCCGACGTGGTCGCCCGGTGTGCGACCGTGGTCTGCGACGACGTGATCGGCTCCCAGGTCGAGTGTGGCGACCTGATCGCCGCGGTCGCCGCCGGCACCTTCTCGTGGTCGGACGCGATCGAGCTCCACGACGTGGCCGCCGGCACCGTCGTGCCCGAGCGCGCCGGTGCCGCCCCCGTGCTGTTCGAGACCCAGGGCGTCGCGATCCAGGACGTGGCGCTCGCTGCGATCGCCTGGGAGCGGGCCACCGGCCTGCGCCCGCCATTGCCCGAGACCTGACCGCCCGGCCCCGCCGGCCGCACCATCAGCCCGACCCGCGAACCCGACCCGCGAACCCGAACCCGACCCGACAGACCGACCCACCAGGAGGACCGACCCCATGATCCCCACCCAGCGACTCACCATGGAAGAGGCCGAGATCGCCGTCGACGCCGCCCTCGCGAAGGCCGCCGAGCTCGGCGTCGCCTCGGTGATCTGCGTCAGCGATGCGGCCGGCTGGCCGATCGTGGTCAAGCGGCCCGACGCCGGCAAGCCCACGAGCGTCGAGATCGCGATCAACAAGGCGTTCACCGCGGCCTGCCACCGGCGGCCCACCCACACCTACACCAACGCCCAGTCGGGTGGTGAGGCCTTCGGGATCATGAACATGCACCAGGGCCGGTTCTCGATCTTCGTCGGCGGCTGGCCGATCGAGGTCGACGGCGAGGTCGTCGGCGGCGTCGGCGTGTCGGGCGGCCACACCCGCGAGGACATCGCCTGCTGCAAGGCGGCGATCACCGCGCTACTCGCGCACCTGGGCAAGGAGGCCGACTTCTCGAAGTGGGACTCCTGGCAGCCGCCGGCCCCGACCGCCGACTGACGAGCTCGTCGAGCCCGCCCACCGATCCGAGGACTCCCGCCATGTCGAACGCCCCCACATCCCCTGCTGGCCCCACCGATCCTGCTGGCGACGCAGTCGGCGCGGTCGACGCGCTCGAGCCCGTCGTCGTGCAGAACCGCATCGGCGGCGAGCTCGTCGGCGCGCGCGACGGCGCGACCTTCGAGCGCCACGATCCGGCCGACGCCCGTCGACTCGTGTCGGTCGCGCCCGAGTCCTCGGCCGACGACGTCCGCGACGCCGTCGACGCCGCGCTCGACGGTCTCGCGCGGTGGCGTCGCTCGACGCCGACCCAGCGCGCCGACGTGCTGGGCAAGGCCGCAGCGATCCTGGCCGCCCGGGCCGGCGACATCGCGGCGGAGATGGTGCGTGAGGAGGGCAAGCCGCTCGCGGATGCCCGGATGGAGGCGAGCCGCACCCCCAAGAACCTCGAGCTCTATGCCGGCGCGGCCTATCGGCTCAACGGTGCGACCTACCCGAGCGACGACACCCCGCTCGTGTACTCCACCCTCGATCCGGTCGGCGTGGTGGCGGTGATCACGCCGTGGAACTTCCCGCTCAACATGGCCAGTCGCAAGATCGGCCCGGCCCTCGCGGCCGGCAACTCGGTGGTGTTCAAGCCCTCGCCGATGACGCCGTTGATGGGCGAGCGCCTGGCCGCCGCGTTCATCGAGGCCGGCCTCCCCGACGGCGTGCTCAACGTGGTGCACGGCTTCGCCGCCGGCGCTCACCTGGTGGCCGACCCTCGGGTCTTGGCGGTGACCTTCACCGGCTCGACGGCGGTCGGGCGCCGGATCCACGAGGCCTCCGGGCTCGGTCGCCGACTCCAGCTCGAGCTGGGCGGCAAGAACCCCGTGGTCGTGCTGGCCGACGCCGACCTCGACGCGGCCGCCGACGTGGTGGCCCGCTCGTCGTTCTCGCTCACCGGCCAGGCCTGCACCGGGGCGGGCCGGATCCTGGTGGCCGACGAGGTCCACGACGAGCTGCTGGAGCGGGTCGTCGCCCGGGCCGAGCGCCACGTCGTGGGGCCGGGCGACCGGGACGGGGTCACGATGGGCCCGCTCGTCGACGAACGGGCCGTCCAGGCGATGGCGGCGGTCTGCGAGCAGGCGGTCGCCGACGGCGCCCGCATCGTCACCGGTGGCAGCCGGCTGCTCGACGGCGACCTCGCGCACGGCTGGTTCTTCCCGCCCACGATCGTGGCCGACGTGCAGCGGGGCACCGCACTCGCCACCGACGAGGTGTTCGGCCCCGTGATCGGCTTCGAGCGGATCGGGTCGCTCGACGAGGCCATCGAGTCGGCCAATTCGGTCGAGTACGGGCTGTCGGCCTCGATCTGCACCGGATCGATCGCCTCGGCCCAGCGGTTCGCCGCCGAGGTCGAAGCCGGCATGGTGCGGGTCAACCGCCCCACGGTCGGCGCTGCGTTCAACGCCCCCTTCGGGGGGATCAAGGCCTCGGGCACGGGCACGCATCGCGAGCAGCTCGGCCCGACGGTGATGGAGTTCTACACGGTGAGTCGCACCGTCTGGATGGGGAGCTGACATGGATCTCGGACTCTCGGGGGCACGCGCCCTCGTCCTCGGCTCGTCCTCGGGCCTCGGCAAGGCGGTCGCCGCGGGCCTCGCGGCCGAGGGCGCCGCGGTCGTGGTCACCGGCCGCGACGTCGACAAGGTGGCGGCTGCGGCCACCGAATCAGGGGCGGTGGCCGGGATCCCGGCTGACCTCACCGTGGCCGGCGAGGGCGCTCGGCTGGTCGCCGAGGCGTCTGCCGCGCTCGGCGGGCTCGACGTCTGCATCGTCAACACCGGCGGCGGCAAGCCGGGCCCGATCATGGCTACCGACGGGGCCGACGACGCCGCGTTCGCGTCGATGCTGCGCCCCGCGCTCGAGGTCGCACGGGCTGCCGCGCCCCTGCTGGCTGCCGGCGGGCGAGGTCGGTTGCTCTTCCTCACGGCCCGCTCGATCCTCGAGGCCAGCCCCGAGCTCGCCCTGTCGTCGGTCATGCGCAGCGGCGTGAACGCTGCCGCCCGCTCGCTGGCCTTCGAGCTCGCGCCCGAGGTGCTCGTGAACGTCGTGGTCACCGGTCAGTTCGACACACCGGCGCTGCACCGCTTCGAGACGGCGCGTGCCGCGTCCTCGGGCCGGTCGCCCGAGGAGATCCGCGCCGAGCACGTGGGCTCGATCCCCGTCGGTCGGCTCGGCACGGCCGAGGAGTTCGCGGATGTCGTGGTGTTCCTCGCCTCGGCTCGCTCGTCGTTCGTGACCGGCTCGGTCATCCGCATCGACGGCGGCGCCGTCCACGGCTTCTGACCAGCGCCCGCCTGCCCTCCACCTGCCCCCGCCGCCCCCGATTGACGCCTCTGTGGCGTGACCTGGTTGGGTTCCAACCACCCGACGCCACAGAGGCGCGAACGGGTTGGGTTCCAACC
>CAYRXQ010000005.1:1063-31420 GCA_964428115.1 uncultured Ilumatobacteraceae bacterium | reverse complement strand
GGTCGTCGGCCATGCCGTCGAAGCTGCCCTCACCGTCGGCGGGCACCGCCGAGCAAGCGGGACCCGACGGCGACAGGACGCCCATCGCATCGTCGGAGCCCATGCCCTCGTCCATCTCGTCGGTGGCCTCGGCTGCGGGCAGCAGGACCTCGCCGATGATGTGGACCGTGGCGTTGGCCGTGGTCACGTCGGAGCAGAGCACGTCGACGCCGTTGACGGTCGTGCCGTCGGCCCCGAAGGTCAGCTCGCCACCGTTCACCGTCACGGCCGAGCCGGCAGCGCCGAGACCGGCGGCGTCGAACTGGTCGCCGGCGACGACGTGGTAGGTGAGGATCGAGGTGAGCAGGTCGACGTCTGCGAGGACGGCGTCGAGGTCGGCGGGTGGGAGGGCGGCGAAGGCGTCGTTCACGGGGGCGAAGATGGTGAACGGGCCGGGGCCGTTGAGGGTGTCGACGAGGCCGGCGGCGCCGACGGCGGTGACCAGGGTGCTGAGTAGCGGGTTGTTGCTGGCGGCGGTGGCGGCGGGGTCGTCGGCCATGCCGTCGAAGCTGCCCTCACCGTCGGCGGGCACCGCCGAGCAGGCCGGACCGAAGGGGCCACCGGCCATGTCGTCGGTCATGTCCTCGGCCATCTCGGCCGCCGTGGTCGGGGCCGGTGCCTCGGTGCTGGGTGCCGCGGTCGTGGCGGGTGCCGCATCGTCGGCATCGTCACCGCAGGCGGCGGCGACCAGCGAGAGTGTGGCGATCGCCGCCAGGCCGACGACACCGCGCCGGCGGGACCGGCGGATAGGGGCAGTGCTGCGAGGGAGGGGGGTGGTGTTCACGGGGTGTCTCCTGTTCGGTGGAACCGTCGGATCCGGATGGACCCGACCGGGTGGTGGGTGGTGGGGTTCGTGTTCAGGTGGTTCGTGTCGAGCGGCTCAGTCGACGATCACCACGATCCGGTGTTGGCCGGTGGCGCCGCTCGGGAATGGTTCGGACCGCTCCGGGGTCTGGATTGGTCCACCTCGCTCGGTGGAGCGAACGGTGAGCGTGTGGCGCCCCGGGGTGGCGGCCCAGGCGTACGACCACTGGCGCCAGGTGACGTCGTTGAGCTCCTCGGCCAGCACGGCCTCGACCCACTCGCCCTCGTCGACCTGGACCTCGACCCGATCGATGCCCCGGGTCTGTGCCCAGGCCACCCCGCCGACGGCGACGGTCCCGGCGGCCACGGTGGCGAGCCCACGCGGGGTGTCGATCCGGCTCTGGACCTTGATCGGGGCCCGATCGGCCCAGCCGCGCTCCACCCAGTACTGGTCGAACGCGTCGAAGGTCGTCAGCTCGATCTCGCTCAGCCACTTGGTGGCCGAGACGTAGCCGTAGAGGCCGGGCACGATGAGGCGCGCCGGGAACCCGTGCTCGAGGGGCAGCGGCTCGCCGTTCATGCCGATCGCCACGAGCGCGTCGCGCCCGTCGAGGGCGGCCACCGGGAAGCCGGCGGTGTACCCGTCGACCGAACGGCCCACGATCTGATCGGCAGCCGGGTCGACGCCGACCTCCTCGAGCAGTCGGTCGAGGCGCACCCCGAGCCAGCGGGCCGTGCCGACCAGCTGGCCACCGACCTCGTTCGAGACACAGGTGAGCGTGATGTCGGCCTCGACGAGCTCGCGGCGCAGCAGGTCGTCGAAGCTGAGCTCGAGGGGTCGGTCGACCATGCCGCCGATCCGCAGACGCCAGGTCTCGGCCGGGACCTGCGGGACCGTGAGCGCGGTGTCGATCCGGTAGAACTCGCGGTTCGGGGTGAAGAAGGGGCTGATCCCCGGGACCGAGGCCGTCACGCCGGCGGGTGCCGGCGCGAGCACGCGATCGGGCCGTGGCAGCGTCAGCGCGGTCCGCGAGGTCGACGCGCCGGTGGTGTTCGCGAGGCGTCGACCCGAGGCGCCGACCACGACCGCGCCGGCCGCGGCCAGGCCGGCCGCCGCCAGGAACCGGCGCCGGGCGCTCGGGGTGAGCTCGGCGATCGAGGGGGGAGCCGAGGACCGTGGCGCTCGTCGCGCCGCCCCGGCATCGGTCGCGTCGGTGGCGTTGGCGACGTCCTCGACATCCGCGGCGTTCGCGGTCTCGCCGGTGTCGTCGGCGCGCTGGAGCACTCGTCGTAGCAGCAGGATCACGAGCCCCGCCGCCGCGGCGCCCACCAGGCTCGGCACGACGGCCGAGGGCGGGGCGGCGCGACGGGTGGTCTGGGAGGCCCAGGCGCCGACGAGTCCGAACACGGCGATGCCGACGAGCGAGGGCGCCGCCCGCCGGCCGAGGGCCAGGAACCCCACGAGCGCGGCGTACGCGGCAAGGATGGTCGCGATGCCGAGCAGCAGTGCCGTCTTGTCACTGGTGCCGAACCAGTCGATGGCGAGGTCCTTGAGCCAGCGAGGCGCCCCGTCGACGACGCGATCGCCCACGTCGAGCACCGGCGACTGCCAGCGGTCGACCGCGGCCGCAGTGAGCTCGGCGACGGCCAGGCCGGTGCCGGCCGCGGTGAGGCCGATCAGCGTCCCGGTGGCGAGGCGCGAGACGATCCGTCGGTTCCTCCCGGTCCCGGGTTCGGTGGTTCCGAGCTCGTCGGCTGGATGCTCGGGAGCGCGGTCGTGGGTCGGGGGTTCCATGTCGCTGGTTCGGCCCGGCGACGGTGCCGGATTGGTGCACCCGACCAAACCGGGTCGCGTCGGGCTCCGAACCCGTGGCGTGGACAGCGACGAGGATCGACGTGACCCGACGGGTCGGACCGAACCGACCGGACGAACGGGACGGTCGTCATGGCGGTCCTGAGGTTCGCCCGACGCGACCGTGACGACGCCGCCGGCGGCCACGACACCGCAGGGGCCACCCGGGGACGCCACCGCGACGTGGTGGCGGATCCCGACGGGGATCCGCTCGCGCCGCTGCTGCGCCGCTCCGGCCTCGGCGATCAGTCGGCCTTCGCCGATCTCTACGACCAGCTCGCCGGGCTGGTGCACGGCGTGGTCCTCAAGGTGGTCCGCGATCCCGCCCAGAGCGAGGAGGTCACCCAGGAGGTGTTCGTGGAGCTCTGGCGACTCGCAGCCCGCCACGACGAGACGCGGGGCACCGTGCGCTCCTGGGCCGCGACCATGGCGCACCGTCGGGCCATCGACCGGGTGCGGTCCGAGCAGGCGGCCCGCGACCGCCTCGAGCGCCGGGCCAACGCCTCGATGCTGCCCGATCACGACGAGGTCGCCGACGACGTCGCCGAGGCCCTCGACCGTCCCGTCGACCGCGCCCGCGTCCGCCGCTCCCTCGACCGGTTGACCCCGGTCCAGCGCGAGGCGGTGGAGCTGGCCTACTACGGCGGCCACACCTACCGCGAGGTCGCCGTCCTCCTCGGCGTCGCCGAGGGCACCGTCAAGACCCGTATCCGCGACGGCATGATCCGTCTGCGCGACGAGCTCGGAGTGAGCGTGTGAACAACCCCGTCGATCATCCCGCCGCCGACCTGCACCATCTGGCAGCGGCCTACGCCCTCGACGCCCTCGACCCCGACGAGCGGGCGGCCTTCGAGGCCCACTATCCGAGCTGCGCGGTCTGCGACGTCGACGTGACGGCGTTCCGCGAGATGTTGGGTCGCGTCGCGGCCTCGACCCCGGTGGCCCCACCGGCCGACCTGCGGACCCGGGTGCTCGCCGAGATCGCCACGACCCGACAGCTCTCCCCCCGTGTCCCGGGTTCGTCGGTCGGGGCCGAGGACGAGCTCGCCACCCGGCGCGCTCGCCGCAGCCCCGTCACGTGGTTCGCGGCCGTCGCCGCAGCGCTGCTGCTGATCGTGGGAGCCGGTGCACTGCTGGTCGGCCGCGACGCGGACGGGTTCGACCAGCAGCTCGCCGCCGTGGTCACCGCGCCCGACGGACGCCTCGTCGCCCTGACCGGGGACAGCCCTGGATCGGTGCGGGTCGCCTGGTCGGACGCCAGCGGCCGTGCGCTCCTGGTGGCCGACGGGCTGCCATCGGCGCCATCGGGCTCCGCCTACGAGCTGTGGCTGATCGACGACGGCGGGCCGGTCCCGATGCGGGTGCTCGACCCGGCCGCCGACGGCACCCTGCGCGTCGAGGTCGACCTCACCGGCACCCCGATGGCGTGGGGGGTCACCCTCGAGCCGGTCGGCGGGTCGGACGCGCCGACCGGTGAGATCCTCTACGCCGCCAGCGTCTGAGCGATCGGCGCGGTTGGCGCGGTTGGCGCGGCCGACGTCGCCGGAGCTCGACGGGTCAGGAGCTCGACGGGGCGAGGTAGCCCCAGTCGCGCAGCGCCTCGAGGATGCGTCGAGCCGCCTCGGGCGGATCGAGGGTCACGAGCTCGCCGTGCCCGCTCTCGCCGGTGTCGAGCAGGTCGAGCACCCGATCGAGCGCCGTCGTGCCGACCGGCCCCGGGAGCACTCGGGCTCGGGGGCGATACGGCCGGATCGCTGCGGGGCGGTCGCCGGGCCCATCGGGTCCGGCCACGGTGCTGATCGAGGCCGAGCGGGCCGCGAGCTCCCCGGGGAGGGAGGCCCGACGGAGCTGCGCCACCGCACCCTCGACCGAGAGCACGGCCGGGCTGGTGATCTCGAGCTCCTCGCGCCGGCCGCCGTCGAGGCGGCGGACAGCGTGCATCTCGGCCGCGCCGGCGGTGGCGTGGAGCTCGACGAGACCGAGCGCCTGGGCCGTGCCCAGCTCGGCGGCGAGGAACGCCGGGACCGAACCCGAACCGCGGTCGGCGGAGTAGTCGCCGCACAGCACCCAGGCCGCGCCACGGGCCACCTCGGCCAGCGCTGCGGCCACGGCGTCGCTGCGCAGGTCGGGTTCGATGGCGATGCGGATCGCCCGATCGGCACCCACGGCGAGTGCCTCGCGCAGGGAGTGCTCGGCACCGGCGGGGCCGGCCGCCACGACGACCACCTCGCCCCCGTCGCGCTCGCGCAGGCGCAGGGCCAGCTCGAGCGCGGCCCGGTCGGCATCGGACACGCCGGCCCACCGCACGTCCTGGTCGAAGGACACCCACTTCCAACAGACGACGGTGACGACGGTGTCAGACACGCTGCAGCTCGGAGCGCTGCAGGTCGCGTCGCTCCCGGCCGCGTCGCGCTCGTTCGCACTCGGGTCGGTCGGTTCGGTGCCGTCCACGTCAGGTCCGGCGGAAGACGACGCCGTGGCCGCCCTCGGGGTAGGTCCAGGTGATGGCACCCTCGCGGTTGCACACCAGGTAGCAGGTGCCGCACTCGAAGCACTGCTCGTAGTTGAAGAGGATTCCGCCGTCGGCAGTCGGGACGAACAGCTTGGCCGGGCAGGCCACCACGCACTCGCGCGTCGAGCAGTCGGTGCAGACCGAACCGTCGACCACGATGTGCGGTCGTTCGTGGATGTCGAACCGGGTCGTCGAGATCCGGTCCTGGAAGGAGATCGCCGGCCACGTCATCCGAAGCTCCTGAATCCGGTCCAGGCGTCGCGTGCGAGGTCGCGCAGCCGGACCCCCGACCGCCGTCGCTCCTCGGCGACGATGCGGCGCAGGCCCGGCTTCGGCGTCGGGTTGTCGACCCGGAACATCCGCTCGACCACGTTCGCGACGAACTGTGGGTACTGGTGCTGCACACGATCCGACAGCACGAGCGACGGCGCCCGGTGCAGCTTGTCGTGATCGCGCAGCACGAAGGTGTCGTTGAGGCGGCGCTCGTAGCCGGCCAGCCCGGCGGCGCTCACGTCGCCCGCGGTCAGGGCGTCGGCGGCTGCCTCGCCGGCGTAGATGCCGCTGGCCATCGCGAAGTTCACGCCCTCCAGCCAGATCCCCGCGGCGAGGCACATGGCGGCGGCGTCGCCGGTCACGAGCATCCCGTCGGTCGACAGGGTCGGCATCATCGAGCGGCCGGCCTCGGGGATCACGTGGGCCGAGTACTCCTTGACCTCCCCGTCCTCCACGAGCGGGGCGATGGCCGGATGGGCCTTGAGCCGGGCGATGATCTCCTCGGGCCGGGTCTGCTGGGCGGCCAGGGCCGGAAGCTTGAGCACCACCCCCACGGCGAGCGTGTCGAGGTTGGTGTAGACGAACCCGCCGCCGTTGACCCCACCGGTGCCACCCAGGATCTCGATGTCGACGCCCTCGCGGCCGCGCACACCGAACCGCGCGTCGATCACGTCCTTGGGCAGCGCGATCGTCTCCTTGACGCCGACGGTGTAGTTGGCGGCGTCGACCGGGCCGTACAGCCCGGCTTCCTTCGCGAGGAAGCTGTTGACCCCGTCGGCGGCGATGACGATGCGCGCATGGATGTCGCCGTCGGGGCGATCGGTGCGCACCCCGGCGATCCGGCCCGCGGCGTCGTGCAGCAGCCCGACGGCGGTCGTGGAGCAGATCAGCACGGCCCCCTCGGCCTCGGCCTTGCCGGCCAGCCAGTGGTCGACGTCGGGTCGGTAGGCGGTGGCGCCGTTGTAGGGCGGCGTGCCCCACGACTCGCTGCGGAAGTCGACCGTCAGGGCCTGGGTGTCGGTGAGCAGCATCGTGGAGCGGCGGGTGACCCAGCGCTGGATCGGCATCTCCTCCCACCACTGCGGGTGGAGCTGGTCGAGGATCCGCGGGTAGACGACCCCGCCGTACATGTTCTTGCTGCCGGGGAACGGGCCCCGCTCGAGCAGGACCACTCGGTGACCGCGTCGTGCCAGCACGGTCGCGGCGCACGCGCCGGCCGGCCCGGCACCGACCACGACGGCGTCGACGGTGAGCCCAGGCGCGGTCCCGGGCCCCGACGCGGTCACGGCTGCACCCCGAGCAGCGTCGTGAGCTCGTCGAGCACGGCGTTGGCATCGCTCACGATGGCGAGATCGGACATCTGCATCATCGGGCAGTGGGCGTCGAGGTTCACGCTGACGACGTGGTGCGGGTCGCCGAGGCCCGCCGTGTGCTGCACGGCGCCGCTGACGCCGAACGAGAGGTACAGCTCGGGGTCGACGACCACGCCGGTGGTGCCGATCTGGCGCTCGTGACCGACCCAGTGGCGGTCGGTGACCACCCGGGTCGCGCCCATCGAGGCCTCGAGGGCGGCAGCCACCGCCCGCAACTGGGTGAAGCGCTCGGCCGAATCGAGACCGGCGCCGCCACCCAGGATGCGGCGCGCCTCGACGAGGTCCATCGTCGTGACGTCGGGCGGGTGGACCGCCAGGGTGCGGGCGTCGGGCAGCTCGGGGTCGAGGGCGAGAGCGCTGGACTCGACCCTCACCGTGTGCGGTGCGTCGTCGTCGGGTTCGGTGCCACGGACACCGGGCTGCAGAGTGGCCACGACGGGCTCGTGGACGTCGAACTCGTGGAGCTGCAGACCGCCGTGGCGCGAGACCGTCACCCGCTGGTCGGTGACCTGGACCGCACCGGCGTGGAACACCCGCCCGAGCGCATGGGCCAGGCGCGGACCGAGGTCGCGGCCGTCGGGCGAACCCGGCAGCACG
The DNA here is from genome assembly GCA_964428115.1 of uncultured Ilumatobacteraceae bacterium. Taxonomy (GTDB): domain Bacteria; phylum Actinomycetota; class Acidimicrobiia; order Acidimicrobiales; family Ilumatobacteraceae; genus CAYRXQ01. The sequence goes on along the minus strand of CAYRXQ010000005.1, from coordinate 23,970 downwards.
ACCACCCGCTCCGGCGCGATCACCGGCGCGAGGGCGCTGGCCCAGGCCGTGGGCGCGAAGGCGGGCAGCTCGATGGAACGGATCTCGCGGACCAGGCCGCCGACGGGTGCCCGGTCGGCCCCGTCGCCCACGACCAGGCAGCGCCCACCGCACTCGGCGATGGTCTCCTCGGCGCCCGCCGGGAGCACGCCGTCACGAACCGGGATCAGGGCCAACATCGTGCCGTCACGCTACGGGAGCCACTGCGGTCGGCCCCAACCGATCGCGACCATCGGGATCACGCGACGGGCGTGGTCTCGGCGCGGCGGTCGCGCCGTCGTTCGAGGAGGTGCCGGACGACCTCGATCAGCACCGTGACCCCGATCGCGAAGCCGAAGGCCACGAGGAACGCGGTGGTGTGGTCGTCCTGGAAGGCGACCCCGCCGACGTAGCCGAGCAGGGCCGCGTAGCTCGCCCAGATGATGGCGGCCACACCCACCCAGAAGGCGAACCAGCGGCGCGGCTGCTGGGTGATGCCCGAGGAGAGGGTCAGCGCCGTGCGACCGCCGGGGATGAAGCGGGCGGTGATGAGCAGGAGCCCGCCGCGCTTGCGGATCTGGTCATTGGCCCAGGCGAGCCGCGCCGCGAACTTCGGTCGGGTGGCGGCTCGGCGGGTGATGCGGCCGCTCATCCGGTGACCGATCTCGTACGCGGTGTTGTCGCCGATGAACGCGCCGATCGCCGCGGCCACGATCACGAGCCACAGCGGCTGGTTCCCCAGGCCGGCGGCGACACCACCGATGATCACCGTGGTCTCGCTCGGGACGATCGGGACCACCGAGTCGAACGCGGCGAGGGCGAAGATGACGATGATGAACCACCAGCTGGCCGAGATCTCCTCGAGCCAGTCGGTGAGGTCGGTCACGACGCTGGCGACGAGGGCGGCGGTCATGGCAGCGCCGAGGTTACCCCGGGGTCAGGACGGTGACCGGTCGAGCCGGAGCCACAGGCAGGTGTCGGGCGGCACGACGATCGGCTCGCCGTCGGCACTGGTGCCGTCGCCGTCGGCACCGGTGCCGGCCACCGACGAGGTGTCGGGCGTCGCACTCGACAGGACCACCGTCGCCCGCCGCGGACCGTCGCTCGGGATCACCGCGAGGTCGACGCCGATCGGCTCCGCCGTGGGGTTCAGCACCAGCAGCAACTCGCCGCGCCGCACGGCGACCAGCGAGGGGTGTAGGTCGACGAGCTCGCCGCGCAGCCCCTGGTCGAACGCATGCTCGCGGCGGGCGGCCAGGATCCGCCGATAGGTCGCGAGCATCGAGGCAGGATCCGAGCGCTGGACATCGACCGCCCAGGCCCCCCACCCCGCCGGTTGCGGCAGCCACGGAGAGGCCGGCTCGGTCCCGTCGGGAGCGGCCGAGAAGCCGTGCGCGCCGGCGGGGTCCGCGGTCCACGGGAGAGGGACCCGACAGCCGTCGCGCCCCAGCGTGCTCCCGCCACTGCGGAGGAAGACCGGGTCCTCGCGGGCCGCGTCGGGGAGATCCAGCACCTCGGGCAGGCCCAGCTCCTCGCCCTGGTAGAGGTAGGCCGAGCCCGGGAGGCCGAGCACGAGCGCGATCAGGGCCCGCGCCCGGCGGGTGCCGCCCGCGACGTCGACCGGTGCGGTGCTGCCGTGCAGCGGGCTGACCGGGAGCAGGGTCGGATCCTGCGCGTCGGCGCGGCCGAGTCGCGTCACGACCCGCTGGGCGTCGTGGTTGTTCAACGTCCAGGTCGGCACCACCTGATGCTCGTGGAGCAGCAGGAGCTGGTCGCCGATCGCCTGCCGCATCGGCGACGGATGCCAGGGGCTGAGCAGCAGGTCGAACGCGAAGCTCTGGTGGAACTCGTCGGAGCGGACGTACTCCAGGTGCAGGTCGGGTCGTCGTGGTGCGTAGGCCTCGGCCACCATCATCAGGTCGCGGCCCGGGTGCTCGGCGCTGTAGGTGTCGAGCAGGGTGCGCCAGCGGCGCCAGACCTCGTGACCCTCGGGGCGGAACGCGGTGTACGGGTTGAGCAGCGCGCGACCCGTCTCCGGCGTGCCCTCGGGCAGCGGCGGGGCGTCGGGGAGCTCGGGGGCCTTGCCCACGGCGGTCACCACGTCGACGCGGAAGCCCTCGACGCCACGGTCGAACCAGAAGCGGAGCGCCTCCTCGAACAGCGTGGCGACCTCGGGGTCGGTGTGGTCGAAGTCGGGTTGATCGGGGGTGAACGTGGCCAGGTACCACTGCCCGTCGGGGACCCGGGTCCAGGCCGATCCGGCGAACTCCGAGTGCCAGTTGTTGGGCGGCTCCGAGCCATCGGGGCCGCGGCCGTCCCGGAAGTAGAACCGGGCCCGTTCGGGGCTGCCGGGCTCGGCGGCGAGTGCGGCCTGGAACCAGGGATGTGCCGAGGAGCAGTGGTTCGGCACCATGTCCATCAGGACGCGGATGCCGCGGGCAGCGGCGTCGGCGACGAGCCGATCGAAGGTCGCGAGGTCGCCGTAGACGGGTTCGATGTCGGTGTAGTCGGCCACGTCGTAGCCGTGGTCCCGCTGGGGCGAGGGGTAGCAGGGGTTCAGCCAGATCGCATCGACCCCCAGCTCGGCCACGTGGTCGAGCCGGGTGCGGATCCCCTCGAGGTCGCCGATGCCGTCACCGTCGGCGTCACCGAAGGAGCGCACGTAGATCTGCAGCACGACGGCGTCGTGCCACCAGTGCCGTCCGATCGGATCGCGGGGGACCGGTGACGGGCTCATTCACAGACCGCCTCGAACTCGAGCGGGACGGCGTCGCCGAACGGTGCCCCGACGCCGTGGAGGTCGCGGATCGATCCGACCCCCCGCAGCGCCGAGCCGTCGACCTCGACCTCCATGTCGTCGCCGAGCGATCCGGCGAAGGCCTCCCACAGCGGCTGGTCGTCGGGTCCGCTCCCCAACATCTCGGTCCGGCCGAGCGTCACCGAGACGGCGGTGTCGTCGAGCACGTCGGCGTCGCCGAGCAGGAACTCGACGGTCGCCTCGTCGAAGTACTCCTCGGCCTCGGCGCGGGTGAGCAGGGTGCGGTCGACGTCGACCCAGGCCTGGCTGCCGTCGCTGCCGGTGGCCGGTCCGGAGAAGGTGAACGACGTGGGGTCGGCGACGCAGATCTGGGCCTCGCCGGTGTAGGTGACGGGGCCGACCGTGACCGTCGCCGTGCCCTCGCCCATGCGGGTCGATCCCAGGTCACCCAGGTCGAGGTCACCGATGTCGAGGTCGTCGGGGTCGTCGAGCGTGGGGCGTGGCCCCTCATCGGGTGCCGTCGGCGGCACGGCGCTCGCCCCGCCGTCGGCCGGCGTTCCCGCGTCGGCCGGGCCGTCGAGCACCAGGCCGTCGTCACCGCCGGAACTGCACGCGGCCAGGGTGGCCAGGGGGACCAGTGCAACCAGTGACACCAGTGCGAGGAGCACCGGACGGCGCACGGGACGGCGGGAGGACGGCACGCGAGCCGACGCTATCCGGTCGCCCGTCACCGAGGGTCGTGCCCGGCCGAGCCAGGTTCCGCCCGCCGGGTTCCGCCCGCCCGGGTTCGAACCGTCGGCGGTCAGACAGCGGCGCCGGCGCGCTCGCCCTCGACCACGGCCGCATGGGCCCGTCGGGGGGCCACACAGTCGCCGACCCGCTCGACGCTCCACCCTGCTGCGAGCAGGTCGTGGTAGAGCCACTCGAGCGGTGCGGCCGGCACGGCCAACACCACCCAGTCGGCGGTGCGGGTGACCTCGGTACCGGTCGGGTGGTGGAGCAGGCGCAGCGTGCCGCCCTCGACGCCCATCGGGACGAGGTCGGTCGACTGGACGATGCCCTTGCGGGAGGCCCGGATCCACCAGTTCTCCATGTCGAGGGTGACGCCCAGGTCCTGGCCGACCACCATGCCCGGGGTGACGATCTCGACCCGGCACCCGCGGTCGGCCAGCAGCTCGGCGACCGAGGTCGCATGGTGGAAGCCGATCTCGTCGACCACCACCACGTCGCCGAAGGGCCGCACGGTGCCCTCGAGCACGGCGCGCAGGTCGACCACGTTGGTCGCGTCCTGTGGCGCCCACCACGGGCGGGCCGGCTCGACGCCGGTGGCGACCACGACGTGGTCGGGTCGGCGTTCCTCGACCAGGCCGGGCCACACGGCCGAGCCGAACTCGAAGCGGACCCCCAGTCGTTCGCACTCGGTGACCTGGTTGCGGATCATGTCGCCGAACTCGGCACGGTTGGGGACCGAGGCCGCCAGTCGGACCTGACCACCCGGCTCGGCCTCGCGCTCGTGGACCGTGACGCGGTGACCGTTGCGGGCCGCAGCGATCGCCGCCTGCAACCCGGCCGGGCCGGCACCGACCACCATCACCTGCTTGGGAGTCGGCGCGAGGCGGACCGCGCCGACACCGAGCGACTCGCGACCGGTCCGCGGGTTCTCGATGCAGCCCAGCCAGCGGTTGAGGCCCATGCGCCCGACGCACTCCTGATTGCACGACAGGCACAGGCGGATCGCATCGGTGGCACCGGCACGGGCCTTGGCCGCGAAGTCGGGGTCGGCGATCTGTCCGCGCACCACCCCCACCAGGTCGCAGTGGCCCTCGGCCAGCGCCCGCTCGGCCTGCAACGGGTCCTTGAAGCGCCCGACGCCGACCACGGGCAGATCGACCGCCTTGCGGATCGCGGAGGGGATGAACAGCGCATACCCCGGCGGGATGTGCATCGAGGCCTCGATCATGTAGAGGCTGGCCGTGGCCACCCCGATCGAGGTGTTGATGTAGTCGACCTGACCGGTGGCCTCGACGATCTCGGCGACCCGGACGGCCTCGTCGATCGTGGTGCCGTGCTCGATGAGCTCGTCGCCGCAGATCCGCACGCCCAGCGCGAGGCGGTCACCGATGACGCGCCGGACGGCGGCGACGATCTCGACCAGCAGCCGGGCGCGGTTCTCGAGGCTCCCGCCGTAGTCGTCGGTGCGGTGGTTGGTGGCCGGTGAGAGGAATCCACGCACGATCGAGGAGTGCGAGCACTGCAGCTCGATGCCGTCGAACCCGCCCTCGGCGCAGTGCTCGGCCACGAGCGCGTACCCCTCGACGATCTCGTCGATCTCGGCCCGCGAAACGGCCTTGGGGACCTCGCGGAACAGCGGGTCGGCCACCGGGGAGGGCGCCCAGACCGGCAGCCGGGAGTACATCGAGGAGGCCTGACCACCGTTGTGGTTGATCTGAGCGAAGATCGGCACCCGGTGCCGGTGCACGGCCTCGGTGATGCGCCGGTAGCCGGGGATGACGTCGCGGTGGAAGCCGTGGATCAGCTTCTCGTACGGCCAGTCGGTGGGGTGGGTCGAATGCTCTTCGGTGATGATCAGACCGGCGCCGCCGGCGGCACGGGCGGCGTAGTAGTCGGCATGCTGCTGCGTCGGCTTGCCATCGCGTGCATAGTTGGTGAGGTGCGCCGAGAAGACGATCCGATTGCGCGTCGCCACCGGACCGAGGGCGAGCGGAGTCCACAGGTACCGGTGCGACATCGATCCGAACGCTACCCAGCCGTCCGGTTCGGTGCCCGTTCGAGCGCGTCGTCCCAGGTCGCTGCCGAGATCTCCGGCGGCATCACCCCCGGGTTCAAGCCCGCCCCCACGTCGGTCGATGGATGACCGTGCACCTGGAACGTCTCCGACTGACCGACGACCCGGCCCTCATCCTCGAACGGATGCCGGTCGGCGTGGCGCTCGTCGACGCCGTCGGTGCCATCAAGGCCGTCAACGAGCGTCTGCTCGAGATGGTGGGCTGGTCGGCCTGGGAGGTGGTCGGTCGCTCGATCCTCGAGTTCGTGATCGACGAGGACCTCGAGTTCGCCGCCGACTCGCTGACCGCCGGGCTCGCCTACACCGACATGGTGATGGGACCCGTGCGGATCCGGTATCGCGATGCGACGGGCAAGGCCCGGTTCACCGAGTTCTGGGCGCGCAACTGCCTCGACGTCCCCGGGCTCGAGGGCTACGTGGTCACGATCTCGGAGGAATCGGTGGTCGAGCAGCTCACCGAGGCTGTCGGGTCGATCGCGCAGGGGGCCTCGCTCACGGCGACGCTCGCGCACATCGCGGCCGCGATGGGGGCGCACCCGGTCCAGGCCGCTGCGGCGGTACTCGTGGTCCGTCCGTCCGGGGTGGAGGTGGTCGGTGAGTGGCCCGGTGGGGTCGAGCTCGCGACACCGGTCCCCGGGTCGCGCTTCTGGTCGTCGGTGCAGGAGGGCCGTGCCGCAGAGTTCGACCGGTTGAACGGGCTCCCGCCTGCACTGCAGGAGGCCGCCGTCGTCGCCGGGTTCGGCGCGGTCTGGCTGCGCCCGATCCCGACCGGCGACGAGAACGTCTGCGCCGCGCTCGTCGTCTGGCGCGAGCGTGTCCACCCCCCGAGCCCCAACCAGCAGGCCCGGATGCGGGAGGCCGCAGCCTCGGCCGGGCTGGCCTTCTCGCAGAGCGCGTATCGAGCCTCGCTCGAACATGCCGCGTACGTCGACGCGCTGACCGGCGTGGGCAACCGGGCACGCCTGCACGACATCCTGCGCAGCTCGGCCGAGGCACCGCTCGCGGTCGTCTACGTCGACCTCGACGAGTTCAAGGAGGTCAACGACACCCACGGCCACGACGTGGGCGACGTGGTCCTGGTCGACATGGCGCAACGGATCGCCCGCTCGGTGCGCGGCGACGACGTCCTGATCCGCATGGGCGGGGACGAGTTCGTGGTGCTGTGTCGATCGGCCATGGGCGGTGACGAGCTCGCCGGGCTCGCGGCTCGACTCGTGGAGACGCTGTCGGCGCCGTACTCCATCGACACACCGATGGGTCCGGTCGCGGTGGTCGCTACGGCCTCGGTCGGCGCCGCCCCCGCCGATGCGGGCGATCTCCTGCAGCAGCGGATCGGTCTCGCCGACCGCGCGATGTACCGGGCCAAGGCCGCCGGCAAGAACGCCTGGCACGTCGCTGTCGACGAGCGACGCGCCCCGGGCTGACTACCGCTCCTCCAGGTCGAGCACGAACCGGTCGTCGGCCCAGCGCTCGAGCGCCTCGAACGGGTGCTCGTCGCTGAGCACCAGGTGCCGTGCCAACCGGCCCTTGGCCGCCTTGGCGGCGTGGCCGGCGCTCGCCCCGTCTCGTTCGCGCAGGGTCACCGACACGCCCGTGACCCCGGTCAGATCGACCGCGGCGCGGTGCTCGTTGGGGAGCAGGTCGACCACGACGCGACGCCGCGCGGCGCGCCGGATCTCCTGGCTCACTGCGTCGTGCCAGAACCGGGCCAGGACGCCGAGGGGATCGAGGCGGACGTTCAGCTTGAGTCGATGATCGGGCAGGGGATCGTCGGCGCGCACCACGCCGGCGAGGGCCGTCACCACGAGCACCTCGCGGCGCCGCGCCGCGGGGAGCGAGCCCGGGTCGAGGTGATCCCACACGACGCCGGTGAAGCGCTGCCAGGCCGGCATCGTGGGGCCGCCCTCGACGCCGCGGTTGGCGATCTGGGCTCGGTCGAGGTGATCGCCCGACACGCCCAGGAGGCGACCGTCGCCGCCCTGGGCGGCGCGCAGCGCCGCAGCGACGGCCGAACGGTGCTCGGCGAGCGCCGGGCCGAACGCCCCGGCGTCGACGGTCCACCCCCGGCCCCTTCCTCCGGGGGCCTTGCCCTCCGAGGGGGGCAGGAGTAGGAGCGGTCGCGGGGTTCGTGGGGCCGCCTTCGTCACGCGGTCATCATGTCGGGCTACGGTCCGGACATGCGAGTGAAGGTGGACACCGACCTCTGTCAGGGGCACAACCGCTGCTACGCCCTGGCCCCCGAGCTGTTCGACGTCGACGACTTCGGCACCGCCGTGGTCATCGGCGACGGCACGGTGGCGCCAGACCTCGAGGACAAGGCGCGGCTCGCCGTGGCCAACTGTCCCGAGTACGCGATCTCGATCGAGGAGTGAGCCCGCGGTGACGAGCATCTACGGCCCGGTCACCGACTGGGCCAGCGACATCGACCACGCCGACCCCGGGTACAACCCGAACGCTCCCGAGATCTGGAAGCAGCTGCGCGAGTCCGGCTGCCCGGTCGCCCACAGCGAGCGCTACGGGGGCATGTGGGCACCGATCACCCACGAGCTGGTGAAGGAGGTCGCCTACGACACCGACCACTTCACGAGCCAGGGCGTCGTCGTGAGCCCCGGGCGCCCGCTGGCACCGCCGCCGGTCGGTCCGGCCCCGCCGATCACCAGCGACCCACCCTTCCACCAGATCGCCCGCCGCCTGCTGCTGCCGCCCTTCGCACCCAAGCAGATCGACGCCTGGGAGCCCCACATCCGCGAGCTGTGTCGCGACCTGCTCGACGGGATGGGCCCGATCGAGCCCGGCAGCTCGGTGGTCGACGCCGCCGCGAGCTACGCCAGCCGCATCCCGGTGAACGTGATCGCCCGCATGCTCGGGTTCCCGACCGAGGACGAGACGATCTTCCACGGCTTCGTGCACGACGTGCTCGAGAACGTGAACGTGGCGCTCGAGGAGCGCCAGGCCGCCTTCGCCAAGCTCGACGCCTACCTCGACGCGCAGGTGGAGGACCACCTCGAACGCCCCCGAGACGACCTCACGAGCTACCTGCTCGACGTGGAGATCGACGGCACCAAGCTGAGTCCTGCACACGTGCGCGGCTCGATCGTGTTGCTCCTCCTCGCCGGGATCGACACCACCTGGAGCGCGATCGGGTCCTCGATCTGGCACCTGGCCCAGCACCCCGAGGATCGGCGCCGGCTGCGGGAGGAGCCCGAGCTGATGCTGTTCGCGCTCGAGGAGTTCCTGCGCATGTACGCCCCGGTCACGATGGCCCGCCTGGTGCGCGACGATCACGACTTCCACGGCTGCCCGATGCGGGCCGACGACTGGGTCCTGCTGCCGTTCCCGGCGGCCAACCGCGACCCGGCGGCCTTCGAGGACCCCGACACGTTCGTCATCGATCGAGCCGAGAACCGCCATGCGGCCTTCGGCCTGGGCATCCACCGCTGCCTCGGCTCGAACCTGGCGCGCCTCGAGCTGCGCGTCGCGATCGAGGAGTTCCTCGCCCGCTTCCCCGAGTTCGAGGTGGCCGGCGACGTGCGCTGGAGCGCCGGGCAGATCCGCGGTCCGCGCGAGCTGCCGGTGCGCGTCCTCGCCGCGGGGTGAGCGTGCGCGGCGCCCGCTGAGCGCCCCGGCGCCGTTCGGGTCCCGCGGGTTCACACCCGCGTCTCACCTCGTTCTGGTTCACTCGCGGCGTGCAGGTGCTGCTGGCCGAAGACGACCGAGCCGTCCGTGACGCCCTCGTGCGCGCCCTCGGGCTCGAGGGGTACGAGGTCGTTGCCGTCGGCAACGGTGCCGACGCGCTCGACCGGCTGCGCCAGTTCCGCCCCGACGTGGTGCTCCTCGATGTGGGCATGCCCGTGGTCGACGGGCTGACGGTGTGCCGGGTCCTGCGGGCCGAGGGCGACCGCACGCCCATCCTGATGCTCACCGCCCGGACCGCCACCGCCGACCGGGTCGCGGGGCTCGACGCCGGAGCCGACGACTACCTGCCCAAGCCGTTCGACCTCGACGAGCTGTTCGCCCGGATCCGTGCCCTCGTGCGTCGCTCGACGTTCACCGATCCCGAGGCGGCGGCCACCGACGAGGTCCGCCTGGGCGACCTGCGCATGGAGCTGGCCGCCCGCCGGGCCTGGCGGGGCGACCGCGAGCTCGAGCTCTCCAAGACCGAGTACGACCTGCTCGAGCTGCTGGTCCGCAACGCCGGGATCGTGCTCGACCACTCGACGATCTACGAGCGGATCTGGCACTACGACTTCGGGCCCGACTCCAAGAACCTGGCCGTCTACATCGGCTACCTGCGACGCAAGACCGAGGCCGCCGGGGAGTCGCGCCTGATCCACACCGTGCGCGGCGTGGGCTACAGCGCCCGCGCCGACCTGCCGCCACCGACCTCGGGCGAGCACCCGTGAGCCTGCGGCTGCGCATCGCGCTCGCGCTCGCCGTGCTGGCCGCGCTGGCCACCGCGGCGGTGGGCATCGCGAGCTACCGCACGACCCGGGAGCGCCTCTACGACGAGGTCGACCGGTCGCTCACCGAGGTCGTCGCGCTGCTGCCGCGCAACGCCCGCGGCGAGATCACCGGCCTCCCGGTCCGCGGCCCGCTGGCGCTCTACGAGGCCCAGGTCCTCGACCGCGACGGCACGGTCCGGCTCACGACCTTTCCCGAGCCGGTCCTCGCCGACGACGCGACCCGCACCGTCATCGGACAGCCGCGGGCGATGGAGCGCTCGACGGTCTCGGTCGACGGCGATCCGTACCGGGTCAGCTCGCTCGGCCTGCCCAACGGCGCGGTCCAGATCGCCCGACCCCTGGCCGAGACCCATCGGGTGCTCGCCACGCTGCGGGTGCGGACCTTCCTGATCGTGCTGCTGGTGGCCGCGGTGGCCGCCGTGGTGGGGTGGCTCGTGGCCGGCCGGGCCACCGCGTCGCTGCGGCGGTTGACCCGGGCCGCCGAGACCGTCGGCGCCACCGGTCGACTCGACGTGGACGTCCCGGCCTCGGGGGCCGACGAGGTCGGTCGCCTGGGGTCGGCCTTCGCCTCGATGCTCGACGCGCTCGACCGCTCGCGCGCCGAGCAGCGCCGCCTGGTGCAGGATGCCGGCCACGAGCTGCGGACCCCGCTCACCAGCCTGCGCACCAACCTGTCGGTGCTGCGTCGCCACCCCGATCTCCCCGCCGAGCAGCGGGCGCAGGTGATCGACGACCTCCATCTCGAGACCGAGCAGCTCGTGCTGCTCGTGGAGGAGATCGTTGCCGCTGCGACCGGCGATCTCGACGACGAGCCGCTGGTGCGCTGTTCGCTCGGCGAGCTCGTCGAGGAGGTGGTCGAGCGCCATCGGCGCCGGACCGGTCGCGAGATCGCCCTCCGACGCGACGACTCGCCCGTCGAGGTCCAGGCGGCCGCCGTGCAGCGGGCCGTGTCGAACCTGCTCGACAACGCGCTCAAGTTCGACACCTCCGAGGTCCCGATCGAGGTGCGGGTGGAGGGCGGCACCGTCGAGGTGGCCGACCGCGGCCCCGGGATCCCGGCGGCCGACCGCGACCTGGTGTTCGCCCGGTTCCACCGCTCGGCCGAAGCGCGGACCCTGCCCGGATCGGGGCTCGGCCTGGCGATCGTGCGCGACGTGGTGCTGCGCCACGGCGGCGAGGTGCACGCCGGGGATCGCCCGGGCGGTGGGGCCGTCGTGGGCTTCTCCCTGCCGCCCGTGGCGGCCTGGGCCCCGCCCGTCGGCGGCGACGCTCTCACCTGACGCTCACCTGTCTCGCCCCTGCGTCACAACCGCCGGGCGCACCGTGGGGTCGTGGGATCGGCACCGAGCCATCCCCCGACGAAAGGGAACATCATGCGCACCTCACGATCCGCACATCCGGCGGGATCCCGCCGACCCCTCCTCGTGGGCACGGGCCTCGGCGTCCTCGGCGGTGTGGTCGCCGGGATGGCGTTCGGCGTCCCGACGATCGGCTCGGCCGCCCCGGCCGTGGTCATCCAGCAGGACACGACCGACGAGACGACCAGCGACGACACGCGGGCCGAGCCCGGCACCCGGGTCCGGGAGCTCCTGCAGGAGCTGGTCGACGCGAACACGATCACGGCCGAGCAGGCCGATGCGGTGACCGAGCACCTCGTGGCCAACGCTCCCGAGCGCGGCGGTCGAGGCGGGCGCGGGCACGTCGGCGAGGCCGTCGCCGAGACCCTCGGGCTCGAGGTGGAGGCGGTGCGCGAGGCGCTGCGCGCCGGGTCGACCATCGCCGAGCTGGCCGAGCAGCAGGGTGTCGACGTCCAGGTGGTCATCGACGCGATGGTGGCCGAGGCCGCCGAGCACCTGGCGACCGCCGTCGAGAACGGCCGGCTGACCCAGGAGCAGGCCGACGAGCGGCTCGAGGAGGTCACCGAGCGGATCACCGACCGCATCGACGATCCCCTGCCCGAGCCCGGTGCCGGCCGCGACCGGATGGGCCGCGACGGCATGGGCCGCGGCCCGCAGGGCGGCTGACCCGACCCTCGTCCCCTCGAAGCAGGTCGGAACGCTCGGAGAACCGACTTCCGACGCTCGATGGGGGCCGTTGGTCCCTGGTGACCCGGCGAAGGGCCGGGTCACCATGGGACCGACGAGGAGGTCCGTGATGGAAAAGATCGTGGTGGGTGTGGATGCCTCCACCGAGTCGCGCGAGGCGTTGGACTGGGCCCGCGACGAAGCGGCCCCCGACGACCGGATCGTCGCGGTGCATGCCTGGGACGTCCCGCTGGTCGCCGGCTACGAAGCCGCCATCGCCATCGACCCCCGTGAGATCGAGCAGGCGGCCGCCGCCTTCCTCGAGGAGGTCGTGCGGTCGACCGACGACCCGCGCGTGATCGGCGAGCTCGCCCAGGGTCACTCGGGTCGATCGATCGTGGCCGAGGCCGCCGACGCGCGGATGGTGGTGGTCGGCCATCGCGGCACGGGCCGGGCCTCGATGATCCTCGGCTCGACCGCCAACTACGTGCTGCACCACACCGAGACCCCCGTGGTGGTGATCCGAGGCGACCGCACCGGACCGACGCACCGCGTCGTCGTCGGCGTCGACGATCACGGGGTCGAGGACGGCACCTCCGAGAACGAGTCGGTCCGCGCGCTGCGGTTCGCGTACGGACTCCACGGGGTGCAGGAGATCACGGTGGTCCACGCCTGGTTCACCCCGGGGATCGCGGCGGGCGTCTACGCGGGCGCGGGTGCCGACATGGACCAGATGGATGCCGCCGCCGTCGAGGTCGTCGACCACGTGGTGTCCGCTGCCGGTCCGGCGCCCGAGGGCGTCGTGCTCCACCGGGCCTCCGAGCGCGGCACCGCGGGGTTCGCCCTCGTCGAGGCCTCCCGCGACAGCGATCTGGTGGTGGTCGGGTCCCGCGGACGTGGTGGCTTCATGGGCCTGCTGCTCGGCTCGACCTCGATGGAGCTCGCTGCCCACAGCCACGCCCCCGTCGCCGTCGTCCGCTGAGGCCGGCGCGCCGCTGCCCCGCGACGACGACCTCGATCTCGACGGTCGGGCCGTCGTCGGCTGCCCGTAGCGTGGGCGCATGATCTGCGTCGACGCCGAACGGGTCGGGATCGCACGTCCCGACAAGGTGCTGTTCGACGGGCTGTCGGTCACCATCTCCTCGGGTGACCGGGTGGCGGTCGTCGGGGTCAACGGATCGGGCAAGACCACCCTGCTGCGCATCCTGGCCGGTCGCCTCGAACCCGACAGCGGCGTCGTCCGCTTCGGTCGCGGCGTGCGCATCGCCTTCCTCGAACAGGACCCGGTGCTCCCGGCGGGTACGGTCACCGAGTACCTCGGCGACTCCTGGGAGGTCGCCGCGGTGGCCACCTCGCTCGGGGTCCAGCCCCTGCTCGAACGCCGCACCGACGAGCTCTCGGGCGGGCAGGCCAAGCGGGTCGCGCTGGCCAAGGTGCTCGTGGGCGAGCACGACCTGATCATCGTGGACGAGCCCACGAACCACCTCGACCTCGAGGCCATCGAGTGGCTCGAACGCCGCCTCCTGGCCACCTCGGCGGCACTCGTGCTCGTCACCCACGACCGTCACGTGCTCGACCGGCTGACCACGGCCCGTGGCGCCGGAAAGGTCGTCGAGATCGAGCGTGGCCGCGGGTTCGTCCACACCGCGGCGGCCGGGTCGAGCGCGTACGCGACCTACCTCCAGGCTCAGGCCGAGCGCGCCGAGCGCGAGGCCGGCGAGGAGGCGACCCGCCGGATCCTCGCCCGTCACGAGCTGGCCTGGCTGCGTCGCGGCGCGCCGGCACGGTCGACCAAGCCCAAGGCCCGGCTCCGCACGGCACACGAGATCGTGAGCGGCGGCCCGGCACCCGCGACGGTGCGCGACACCGAGCTGGTGCTCGGGGTCGGCACGACGCGCCTGGGCAACCAGGTGGTCGAGCTCGAGGGGGTCACCCAGCGCTACGGCGACCACGTGGTCCTGCGCGAGGTCGACCTGTTGATGGAGCCCGGGGCCCGGCTCGGCGTGGTCGGCCCGAACGGGTCGGGCAAGTCGACGCTCCTCGACCTGATCGCCGGCCGCACCCAGCCGGCGGCCGGCACGATCCGGCGGGGCAAGACCGTGGTGACCGGGTACGCCGATCAGCAGTCCTCCACCCTCGATCCCGACGTCACCGTGCGCAAGCTGGTGGCCGGCCCGCTGCGCGAGCCCGACCACGAGGACCGTGCGCTGCTCGAGCGGTTCTGGTTCGACGGCACCGCGCAGTACGCCCCGGTGCGAATGCTGTCGGGTGGCGAGCGACGTCGCCTGCAGCTCGTGATGGTCCTCGCGGCCAAGCCCAACCTGCTGGTGCTCGACGAGCCCACCAACGACCTCGACCTCGACACCCTGCGGGCGCTCGAGGAGTTCCTCGACGGATGGCCGGGCGCCCTGATCGTGGCGAGCCACGACCGCGCCTTCCTCGACCGCTCGATCGACCACGTCCTCGAGATCACCGACGATGCGCGCCTGCGCCGTGTGGCGGGCGGGGTCGAGGGGTGGCTCGCCAGCCGCCGTGTCGGTGGTGCACCCCGGTCCTTGGCGGCCACGGCCACCGCTGCTGCTGCGACCGCCAGCGCTGCTGCGACCGCCAGCGCTGCTGCGACTACCGCTGCCGGCGCCACCGGCGGGGCCTCGCGCTCGGCAGGGTCGTCGCGGGCGACGCCGGCCGGGCCGAGCCCGTCCACGATCGGCCGGCGCCTGCGCGACACCGAGCAGGCGATGGCCAAGGCCCAGCGTCGTCGGGACCAGCTCACCGAGCGACTGGCCACGGCAGCCGACCACACCGAGTTGGCCCGGGTCGGCGGCGAGCTCGCCGAGGCCCAGGCCGAGCTCGACACGCTCGAAGCCCAGTGGCTCGCCCTCGCCGACCTCCACTGACCGGTGTCAGACACGCTGCAGCTCGCTGCGCTGCAGCTCGGTCGGGGTCGAAGCTGCAGCGCGACCACCTGCAGCGTGTCTAACACCATGACACCATGGCGCGGGTGGAACCTCGCACGGTCTCGATCGGGATGTGCTTCGACCGGACCTTCCCACCGTCGTTCGTGCTCGAGGTCGCCCGTGCACTCGAGGACGGTGGCGCCGACCAGCTGTGGCTGATCGAGGACTGCTTCTACACGGCGGGGGTCTCGCTCGCCGCTGCCGCCCTGGCGGTGACCGATCGGCTCCAGGTGGGCCTCGGGATCCTGCCGGCGGTGGCCCGCAACCCGGCCGTCACGGCGATGGAGATCGCCACGCTCTGCGCGCTCGGACCGGGCCGTGTCCTGCCGGGCATCGGCCACGGCGTCCAGTCGTGGATGGAGCAGATGGGGGAGCGCACGCCGTCCCCGGTCACCACGCTCGAGGAGGTCATCGTCGCGGTGACGCGACTGCTCGCCGGCGACCGTGTCAGCGTCGACGGCTGCGAGGTGCACCTCCGGGACGTCCAGCTGGATCGACCCCCCGAGATCGTGCCGCCGGTGCTGGCCGGCGTCCGCGGCCCGCGGTCGCTCGCGATGGCCGGTCGGGTCGCCGGTGGCATCGTGCTGGCCGAACCGGCGAGCCCGGCGTACGTGCGGCTGGCGATCGAGCAGGCGGGGCGGCCCGATCCGTTCCACGTAGCGGTCTTCTCGGCGCTGTGCGTCGAGCGTGATCGTCGGGATGCCCACCGCGCGATGGCACCCTGGCTGGAACCGATCGTCCGTGAGCGCACGGTCGCCCTGCAGGCCCTCCCCTTCGCGTCCGAGCTCGCCGAACGGTACGAGCGCGCCGGGCTCGACGGCCTCGCCACGATGCCCGCCGAGTGGTGGGACGAGATCGGCCCGATCGGCACGATGGACGACGCCGTCGAGCACCTCCACCGTCTCGTCGAGGCCGGGGTCCACAGCATCGGCCTGTTCCCGGCCCCCGAGCAGGACGTCGCCCGCGAGCAGCTGCCCCAGGTGCTGGAGCTCGCCGCTGCCCTCCGGTAGACGGTGTCAGACACGCTGCACCTCGCAGCGCTGCAGGTCGGTCGGCGTCGGAGCTGCAGCGCGATCAGCTGCAGCGTGTCTGACACCGGCGGGACCGACACCGGTGGGACCGGCGCCGATGCGACACCCCGTCTCTAGGATCGACGGGGACATGCCGTTGGATCCCTCACCCTTCTCCGACCCGCTCGACGAGGCCGGCGGCCCGCGCCGCAGCGCCGTGCCGGTCGACTTCACCGAGGGGCTCAACCCCGACCAGCTCGACGCGGTGGTCCACCGTGGCGGCCCGCTGCTGGTGGTGGCGGGCGCCGGTTCGGGCAAGACCCGGGTGCTCACCCATCGCATCGCGCACCTCGTGCACGAGGGCGTCGCACCGTCGCGGATCCTGGCGATCACCTTCACCAACAAGGCCGCCGCCGAGATGCGCGAGCGCGTCGCTGCGCTCGTCGGCCCGGTGGTCAAGGCGATGTGGGTGTCCACCTTTCACTCGGCCTGCGTGCGGGTGTTGCGGGCCGACGGCGAGCGCCTCGGCTACCCGCGGCAGTTCTCGATCTACGACCAGGCCGACGCCACCCGGTTGGTGGGCTACGTCGTGCGCGATCTCGGCCTCGACGGCAAGCGCTTCCCGCCCCGCGGCGTGCACGGCCAGATCTCCAAGTGGAAGAACGAGCTCGTCGGGCCGGTCGAGGCCGCAGCCGGGGCCTCGAACATCTTCGAGCGCAAGCACGCCGAGATCTACGCCGAGTACCAGCGCCGGCTCGAGCAGGCGGGCGCGATGGACTTCGACGACCTGCTGGTGAACGTGGTCCGGCTGTTCCGCGAGCACCCCGACGTGCTCGAGCACTACCGCCAGCGCTTCGAGCACATCCTCGTCGACGAGTACCAGGACACCAACCAGGCCCAGAACGAGATCGTGCTGCTGCTCGCCGGCGGCCACCGCAACGTCTGCGTGGTGGGCGACACCGATCAGTCGGTGTACCGCTTCCGCGGTGCCGACTTCCGCAACATCCTGCAGTTCGAGGATGCGTTCCCCGACGTGACCACGATCGTGCTCGACCAGAACTACCGCAGCACCCAGACCATCCTCGATGCCGCCAACGCCGTCATCGCCAACAACCTCGAGCGCAAGCCGAAGGACCTGTGGACCGACACGGGCCACGGCGACCGGATCGTGCGCTACCACGCCGAGGACGAGGGCGACGAGGCCATGTGGGTGGCGGGCACCGCCCAGCTGCTGCATCGCGACGACGCCGTCAACTGGCGCGAGATGGCCGTGCTCTACCGCACGAACGCGCAGAGCCGTGTGGTCGAGGAGGCGTTCATGCGCCTCGGCGTGCCGTACCGGGTGGTCGGCGGCACCCGCTTCTACGACCGTCGCGAGGTCAAGGACGCGATGGCCTACCTGCGCGCCGTGGTGAACCCGGCCGACGAGGTCAGCATCAAGCGGGTGCTCAACGTGCCCAAGCGGGGCGTCGGCGACACGAGCGTCGCCCGGGTCGACGCGTTCGCCGCGGCCGAGGGCATCGCGTTCAGCGCGGCATTGCGCCGCGCCGACGAGGCCGGGGTCAGCGGTGCGGCGCAGCGCGGCATCGCCACGTTCGTCGCGCTCCTCGACCGGCTCGGCGAGCTGGTCGCCCGCATCGGGGTCGAGGGCGAGGACGTCACCCCGGGCGACGTGCTGCAGGCCGTGCTCGACGGTTCGGGCTACCTCGCCGAGCTCGAGGCCGAGGACACCGTCGAGGCCCACGGACGCATCGAGAACCTCGGCGAGCTCGTCGGCTCGGCTCGGGAGTTCACCGTGCTCGACGAGTTCCTCGAGCAGGTGTCGCTCGTGGCCGACACCGACGAGCTCACCGACGACGACCAGGTGGTCCTGCTCACCCTGCACTCCGCCAAGGGGCTCGAGTTCCCGGTGGTCTTCATCGTCGGGGTCGAGGAGGGGATCTTCCCGCACTCGCGGGCGCTCACCGAGCCCGACGAGATGGAGGAGGAGCGCCGCCTGGCCTATGTGGGCATCACCCGGGCGATGCGGCGGCTGCACCTCTCGCACGCCTGGAGCCGCCTGCTCTACGGCACCACCCAGTACAACCCGCCGTCGCGGTTCTTCGACGAGATCCCCGCCGAGCTCGTCGAGTCGAAGGGCAACGTCACCGGACGGACCTCGGTCGGGCGGCAGAGCTACCGCGACCGCGACCAGCGCTCCTACGACGACCCCCCGCCCTACCGGCGTGCCGGCGGGTCGGGTGCCGATGGTCGCGGCGCGGGTCGCAGCGGCCGCGATGCCGACGAGCACCGGGAGCGGGTGGTCGAGGCTGCCCTGCGGGCCGGGCGCAGCGCGGGGCCGGCGCCGAGCGACGCGCACGATCTGGGCCTCAAGGTGGGCGACGACGTCGAGCACCCCGCCTTCGGCGAGGGCGTGATCATCGAGATCTCGGGCGCCGGCGAGAAGGCCGAGGCGACCGTGCACTTCGCCGGTGTCGGCACCAAGCACCTGGCCCTGGCCTGGGCACCGTTGCGCAAGCGTTGACGGGGGCCGCCGTCGACCTGCTTGAATCTGCGGTGATGAAGGCAGCACTGTTGGTCGAGAGCCTCACCGGGAACACGTGGAAGGCCGCGGAGATGATCGCCACGAACCTCCAGCAGGAGGGCTGGTCGATCACCGGGCTGTCGAAGGTCCGCGAGCCCGATCACGCCTCGATCCAGCAGGCCGACATCGTGCTCGTCGGCACCTGGACCCACGGTCTGTTCGTCGTCGGCCAGGCACCCTGGGCGGCGGCGGCGATCTCCAACCTGCCGGCGATGCGCGGCAAGCGGTCGGCGGTCTTCCTGACCTACGCACTCGACGCCGGCAAGAGCCTCGACAAGCTCTCCACCGCGGTCGGAGCGACCGGGGCCGAGGTCATCGGTGGTCTGCTGATCAAGCGCAACCACCTCGAGGCGCACACCGAGGCCTTCGCGCAGCGCCTCGTCGGCGCCGTCGAGCACGCCTGAGCACCGCCCGACCCAGCAAGAGTGCGGCGAGCGCGACCTGCGGCGCGACCGGGCCGCCGTGCCCTCGGCGCTCAGCCCGCCTTCTGCGCGGCCCGCACGGCCGCCACGAGCTGCTCGGGCAGCACGTCGTAGTGGCTGTGCCCGATCAGGTACCGCCCACGACCGCCGGTGAGCGAGCGCAGGTCGATCGAGTAGCGCTGCACCTCGGCAGTCGGCACCTCGGCCACGATCACCTGGTCCGGGCCGACGGTGTCGCTCGACACGACCCGGCCGCGGCGACTGCTGATGTCGCCCAGCACGTCGCCCTGGAGGTTGGGCGGCACCGTGATCTCGAGCCGCGAGATCGGCTCGAGCACCACGGGATGGGCGGCGGCCAGGGCCTCGCGCAGCCCCGAGGCGGCAGCGGTGCGGAAGGCCATGTCGGAGGAGTCGACGGCATGCGTCTTGCCGTCGAAGCACTCCACCCGGATATCGACCACCGGGAACCCGATGGCGCCACCGGACTGCATCGCGTCCTCCACGCCCTTCTGGGTCGCGGCCACGTACTGCTTGGGGATCGCGCCGCCGACGACGGCGTCGACGAACTCGAGGCCGGTCCCCCGCGGGGCCGGAGCGACGCGCAGGTCGACCACCGCGAACTGTCCGTGACCGCCGGACTGCTTCTTGAGGCGGCCCTGGGCCTCGGCGGTCTCGGCGATGGTCTCGCGATACGCGATCTTCACTTCGGCGGTGGTGACCTTCACGCCGTACTTGCGCTCGAGTCGTGACAGGGCGACGGCCACGTGGACGTCACCGGTGCCGTGCAGCACCGTCTGGCGGGCGGCCGGATCGTTGTCGACGCGAAGGGACGGATCCTCGGCGACGAGGCGGGCGAGAGCGCCCGAGAGCTTGTCGTCGTCGGACTGGGTCACCGGCGTGAGCGCCAGGGCGTACACGGCCTGCGGTGGGGTCGGCACGGGAACGATGACCGGTCGGCCCTTGGGTGCCAGGGTGCTGCCGGTGCGGGCCGAGCCGAGCTTGGGGACCGCGGCGAGGTCGCCGGCCACCACGACCGGGACCGGCA
Source organism: uncultured Ilumatobacteraceae bacterium (assembly GCA_964428115.1). Lineage (GTDB taxonomy): Bacteria > Actinomycetota > Acidimicrobiia > Acidimicrobiales > Ilumatobacteraceae > CAYRXQ01. The sequence goes on along the minus strand of CAYRXQ010000005.1, from coordinate 3,883 downwards.
GCTGTTGCGTGCCACGCAGGTGGAACAGGCCGTGGAGGCGCTCCTCGGTGCCCGTGGCGACGTCGACGAGCCGGTCGTCGTCGGCGATCGTGCCCGAGATCACCTTGAACACCGAGATCTGCCCGACGTACTGATCGGCCACGGTCTTGATCACCACGGCGAGCGGATCGCCGGCGGCGTCGGCGGTGACCTCGACCTCGGTGTCGCCGGCCGCGACCCGCACGGGCCGGTCGGCCGGGGACGGCCCGAGCTCGCAGATCAGGTCGGCGAGTCGGTCGACACCGATCGCCGTGGTCCCCGAGCCGAGCAGCACCGGGAACTCGGCACAGGCGAGGACCGCCTTGGCCAGCGTGCGCTCGAGCTCGGCGACCGAGGGCTCGTCGCCCGACAGGTAGCGCTCGAGCTGCTCGTCGTCGGAGGCCACGATCTCCTCGACGACGGTCTCGTGGGCACGGTGCTCCTCGTCGACGATGTCCGCGGGCAGGCGCTCGCTGTGGTGGGTCCCGTCGGCCTCGTACTCGAGCGCCTCCTCGGTCAGGAGGTCGGCCACACCGTGCAGCTCGGTCTCCTCGCCGAGCGGGAGCTCGAGCGGGGTGATGCCCTCGCCGAAGCGGGCCCGCAGCGCGGCCAGCACGCTGCGGAAGTCGGCTCGTTGCTTGTCCTCACGGGTGACGAAGACCAGTCGCGGGGTCCCGAGCGCGTCGAGGCGGCGCCACAGCTGCTCGGTGCCGATCTCGATGCCGTCGACGGCGCTCACCACCACCACGGCGAGGTCGGCCACCGCGAGCGCGGTGTCGATCTCGGCCGAGAAGTCGGGGTAGCCGGGGGTGTCGAGGAGGTTGATCTTGTAGGTGTTGCCGTCGGTCGCCTTCCACTCCACCGGCGCGAGGCCGAGCGAGATGGTCATCTTGCGAGCGACCTCGTCGGGATCGGTGTCGGTGACGGTGGTGCCGTCGTCGACCGAACCGGCACGGGTGGTGAGCCCCGCTCGGTGCAGGATTGCCTCCACGAGGGTGGTCTTGCCGACCCCGCTGTGGCCGATGACGGCCACGTTGCGGATCCTGTCGGTCGTGTACCGGTCCATCTCACCCTCCGACTCGCCCGATCGGTTCGCGTCGCTCGCGCCCCGGTAGCTGCGCTGATGGTAGGTCGATCTGCGCCGTCGTGCGGCGGGCCGCTCGGCCCGAGTGGTCGGGCCATCGGACCCTGGTGACGCGACGTTCGACCGGTGGCGTCAGCCGGTGGTCGTGGTCGTGGTCGTGGCGCTGGTGATCCCGCGCAGGTCGAGGATCAGGGTCTCGCGGTTCTCGACGATCGGCCGCACCCCCGGGGCCGGCGGGGCCAGGTCGGTCACCCCGAGGGTGCGCCCCTCGCAGTCGGTGAACGTGGCCGTGCCCTCGACCTGGACGACCGCGCAGGTCACCGGCCGATCCGCAGGATGGGCGGCGTAGATCACCCAGCCGCGGGTCGGGTCCTCGCCCTCGTGGTCGAGCACGATCGACTGGTCGGCGTCGCCGGAAGCGACCCCGGGCGGTGAGAACAGCAGCGGACCACGATCGGCGATCTCGGCCGAGATCGTTCCGACCGGCCCGAGACGGAACGTGGTCGGTGCGAGCCGCTCGGTGCTCTGGGCACCACCGCCCGAGATGAAGGCCGCCATGCCCCACGTGAACAGCCCGAGCAGGCCGATCACGAGGATGCCCCCGAGCACCGGCACGACGGCACGGGCGAACGGGGAGCGCAGGCGGGGCGGAGGCACCCGGCCAGTGTGCCGTCGCGCGGGTTGGAGTGCACACCCGCCGAGGGCGTAGGGTCCACCGCTCGTGAAGCGGCCTTATCGTGTGGTGGTGGCCAAGCCCGGCCTCGACGGGCACGACCGCGGCGCCAAGACGATCACACGGGCACTGCGCGACCACGGCTTCGAGGTGATCTACACGGGCCTGCACCAGTCGCCCGAGCAGATCGCCGAGACCGTGCTGCAGGAGGACGCCGACGCGATCGGCCTGTCGCTCCTGTCGGGCGCCCACCTGACCCTGTTCCCACGGGTCATGGAGGAGCTGCGCGCACGCGACCTCGGTGACGTGCTCGTGTTCGGTGGCGGGGTCATCCCCGATGCCGACGCCCGGACGTTGCGCGAGCAGGGGGTGGCCGAGGTCTTCGGACCCGGTTCCTCCCTCAAGGCAATCAGCACATGGCTCGAAGCCGAGCTCGACTCCAGAGAGGACTGACCAGGTGGACCTGTTCGAGTACCAGGGCAAGCAGTACTTCGCCCGCTACGACATCCCGGTGAGTGCCGGGGGCGTCGCCGACACGGTCGACGAGGCCGTTGCCGCCGCCGAGGCGGCCGGCTATCCGGTCGTCGTGAAGGCCCAGGTCCAGGTGGGTGGTCGCGGCAAGGCCGGCGGCATCAAGCTGGCCAACGACGCCGACGAGGTGCGCCACCACGCCGGGAACATCCTCGGCATGGACATCAAGGGCCACGTCGTCCAGCGGCTGTGGGTCGAGAACGCCTCCGACATCGAGGAGGAGTACTACGCGAGCTTCACGCTCGACCGCGCCGCGAAGAAGCACCTCCTGATGCTCTCGGCCGAGGGCGGCGTCGAGATCGAGACCGTGGCCGAGACGAACCCCGACGCGATCGTGAAGCTGCACATCGATCCGGTCGACGGGCTCGACCTCGCGACGGCTCGTCAGGCCGCCGTCGACGCCAAGCTCCCCGAGCGGGCCCTCGACGGTGCCGCCGACATCCTCGTCAAGCTGTACCGCTGCTTCACCGAGGGCGACTGCGACCTGGCCGAGATCAACCCGTTGATCCTCAAG
>CAYRXQ010000005.1:0-1053 GCA_964428115.1 uncultured Ilumatobacteraceae bacterium | reverse complement strand
CTCAAGCCCACCGGCGAGGTGCACGCGCTCGACGCCAAGGTCACCCTCGACGGCAACGCCGAGTTCCGTCACCCCGAGTGGGCCGAGTACTCGGCCACCGAGGTGCTCGACGAGCGTGAGCAGCTCGCCAAGTCGAAGGGGCTGCAGTACATCGGTCTGGAGGGTTCGGTCGGGATCATCGCCAACGGCGCGGGCCTCGCGATGAGCACCCTCGACGTGGTCAACCAGGTCGGTGGCAAGGCCGCCAACTTCCTCGACATCGGCGGCGGCGCGAACGCCGACGTGATGGCCGCCGCACTCGACGTGATCAACCACGACGAGGCGGTCAAGGCGATCTTCATCAACATCTTCGGTGGCATCACGCGCGGCGAGGAGGTCGCCAAGGGCATCGTCGAGGCGCTCGGCCGGGTCGACCTGCGGGCGCCCATCGTGATCCGCCTCGACGGCACCAACGCCGAGGAGGGCCGCCAGATCCTGGCCGACGCCGGCATCCCGGAGTCGAAGCTCACGTCCAAGCCCACCATGCTCGAGGCCGCGCACGCGGCCGTGGCGATCGCGAACGGGAACTGAGAGGCACCGACATGGCCATTTTCGTGAACGAACACACCAAGGTCATCGTCCAGGGCCTCACCGGCGGCCAGGGCAAGTACCACGGCCTGCGCAACCTGGCCTACGGCACCCAGGTGGTGGCCGGCGTGACCCCCGGCAAGGCCGGCCAGGACGTCGAGGGCATCCCGGTGTTCGACACCGTCGCCGACGCGGTCGCCGCCACCGGCGCGACGGCCTCGTTCGTCGCCGTGCCGCCCAAGGCGGCTCCGGCAGCGATCCTCGAAGCGGCCGCCGCGGGCATCGGCTTCGTGGTCTGCATCACCGAGGGCATCCCCGCCCAGGACGAGGCCAAGGTCTACAACACCCTCGTGCGGGACTTCCCCGGCACCCGCCTGCTCGGCCCCAACTGCCCCGGCATTATCAGCCCCGGCAAGTGCAACATCGGCATCACCGCCGGTGAGATCGCCCAGGAGCCGTCGGCCACCGGGCCCAACGTCGGCATCG
>CAYRXQ010000004.1:0-34073 GCA_964428115.1 uncultured Ilumatobacteraceae bacterium | reverse complement strand
CTCGGGGGTCATCTCGCCCCAGTCGATGCGCACCTCGACCACGCCCGGGTGGCGGCCGATGCGCTCTTCGACCTCGCGCTTGATCTCGGCCCGCAGTGGGCAGCCACCGATGGTGAGCTTGATGCCGACGTGCACGACCCCGTCGTCGTCGACCTGCACGCCCGGCACCATGCCGAGGGTGACGATGTCGGCGCCGAGCTCGGGGTCGATCACGGTCGCGAGCACGCCCATGACGGCCTCGACGGTGGGTGGTGCGTCGGGAGGGGTGCTGGCGGGATGGGCCATGCCGACATTTTACCGGTCGCGGCCGTGTAATCTCGTCCCGTGCTCGAACCGGCCACCAGCACGCTCGATCTGCTGAAGGCACTCGGCGACAACACGCGCTTCGCCATCTACACCGAGCTGCTCGGTGCGGTCCGGCCACTGACCACGGCCGAGATCGCCGAGACCCTCGATCTCCACCCCAACACCGTGCGGCCGCACCTCGAGCGCATGCGCGACGTCGGGCTGGTCCAGGTCGAGTCGACCGCCCGCGGCGAGGTGGGTCGCCCGCAGCACCGCTACTCGGTGGCCCCGGGCGCCCCCTCGCTCGGGCTCGAGCCGCCGCGGCTGCCCCTGCTGGCCCGCCTCGTGCTCGGCCTGGCCTCCCGTGTCGGGGCCCGCTCCGACGACGCCGAGGCGGTCGGATGGGACGAGGGCAGCCACCGCGCCGCCCGCTACCTCGACGCACCCTCGAGTCTGGAGGCGCTCGTCTCGGACCTCGACCGGCTCGGGTTCGATCCGGTGGTGTCGGAGGGCGACGACGAGGACACCGCCGTCGTCGCGTTCGCGCACTGCCCGTTCGCCGACGCCGCCACCGAGCACCCCGAACTGGTCTGCTCCCTGCACCGAGGACTGGTCGCCGGGTTCGTCGAACGCATGGGTGACACCGAGGTGCGCGAGTTCTGCACCCTGGCGCACCGCACCCCTTGCCAGGTGGCCGTACGGTCCCGGTAACATTTCCACTACCGCGAGAGGAGAAATTCACCGATGATCACGCTCACCGACACCGCCGCCAGCAAGGTCAAGGAACTGCTCGAAGCCGAGGGTGCCAACGAGCTGGCCCTCCGCGTCGCCGTGCGCCCCGGCGGGTGCAGCGGCTTCTCGTACGAGATGTTCTTCGACGGCGACATCGCCACCGACGACGAGCAGGCGCTCTTCGGTGAGGCCGTACGCGTCGTGGTCGACCCGGCCTCGGCGCAGCTCCTCCAGGGCGCCACGCTCGACTACAAGGACGGTCTCGACCAGTCCGGGTTCGCGATCACGAACCCCAACGCCAGCCGCACCTGCGGCTGCGGCCAGAGCTTCTCCTGAGCCGCGGCGGCGTTCGCTCTCGGCACGATGCCGTCGTCTGACGCGTCCGTGCGGACCGCCCGCCGTCGGGTCCTGCTCCTTGGCGGCCTGCTCACGGTCGTGCTCCTCGGCGTGGGCGCACCGATGTTCGTGCGTGCGGTCGAGCGCGACCTGGCGGCGCGTGCGGCCGACGAGCTCGACCGGCTCGGGGTCGCCGGGGCCGTCGCGAGCTTCTCGGGCCAGTCGGGCACCGTCGTGTGTGCGACCCCGCTCGCCGATCCCGAGGCGGTCGTCGCCTCGCTCGTGGCCCTGCGCGGCGTCGACGTGATCGAGCTCGAACGGGGCTGTCGGGTCAACCGCGCCCCCGACGTCCGCGTCGGGGCCGACCCCACGACCCCGCCACCGACCACGCCGGCCACCGTCGTCGGCGACGTACCGCCGTTCGACTCGGTGCTCGAGGTGCTGCGCGACGACCCGCGCTTCTCGGTGCTGGCCGTCCTCCTGATGGAGTCGGGCACGCTCACGGCGGGCTTCGGTGAGGCCCCGCTCACCGTCTTCGCCCCCACCGATCAGGCCTTCGAGCAGGTACCGGCCGATGTCCTCGCGCAGCTTCGACGCGATCCCGACCTCCTCGCCCGACTGCTCGGCCACCACGTCGTCCCCGGGGCCCTGCTCGCCGCCGAGCTCACCGCCGGGCCCGCCGACACCTTGGCTGGCACCACCGTCACGGTCGCCCGGCGCGGTGCGCTCGTGCGTGTCGACGAGGCCACCGTGATCGGGCGCGACCTGGTGGCGGCCGACGGGGTCGTCCACGCCGTCGACACCGTCCTGCTCCCCGACGCCCTCGTCGAGGAGCCCGTCGACCCGGTGCTGTCGGTGGCCGTGGAGGGCGGACGCGTCGCCCTCACGGGGTCGGTCGGATCCGTCGAGGAGCAGTTCGTGCTCGTCGTCGCGACCCACGGTGGCGCACACCCCGACCTCGTCGACGACGAGCTCGTGATCGCCGAGGGCAGGGGCCTCCCGACCGAGATCCTCGACGCGCTCACCGCGGTCGCGGCCGAGCTGCCGCGCCTGCTGGTCTCGGGCCGAGTGGAGGTGCTCGACGGCGACGGTGTCCTGGCCGTCCGGGTCGTCGGGATCCACGTGGACGACACGGCTCGGGACCGGCTGGTCGAGCTCCTCGACGAGACCATGGCCATGGTCGACACCGAACCTCGGCCGGCGGCCACCGAGGACGCTGCGCTCGACGTGCAGCGTCGGATCGCCGCGCTGCTCGTGGATCGGCCGCTCTCCTTCGCACCGGGATCCGTCGCGCCCGCGGACGCCGAGGTGGTGCTCGATCTGATCGCCGCTGCGCTGCGACGGGTCGACGGCCTCGTCGTCACCCTGGTCGGGCACACCGACAGCACCGGTGACGACGACGCCAACCTCGAGCTGAGCCGGGTCCGCGCCGAGGCGGTTCGCGACGAGCTCCTCGCTCGCGGTCTCCCACGGGCGATGCTGCGCGTCGAGGCCCGGGGCGGTCTCGAGCCGATCCGCGTCGACGGCGTCGAGGACGTCGAGGCGAGCCGGCGCATCGAGTTCGTGGTCCGGCTGGCAACATTGGGGTGACATGCCGTACACGCTCGCCAAAGGGATCATCTGGGTGCTGCTCGCGCTCGGACTCGGGTTCGTCATCGGCCTCCTGGTGCGCAGCGTCACGGCGTCGCGCACGATCCGTCGCCTGCGTGCCGAGGTGGCGCGGCTGCGAGACGCACCGCCGCCGATCACCCCGGACCTGACGCCCGACGACCTCACCGTGATCGAGGGGCTCGGAGCGTCGGCGGCCGAGCTCTGCCACGGCATCGGGATCGTGACCTGGGCCGACCTCGCCGCCACCGAGGTGTCGCTGCTGCAGACCCTGCTCGACGACGCCGGCGCGCGGGTCCGCGGTCAGGACCCGACGACCTGGCCGTACCAGGCCGGGCTGCTCGCCGAGGGCCGGTGGGAGGAGTTCCGACGGTTCGTGAGCGAGCTGCGCGCCGGTCACGAGGGTCCGCCCTCGTGACCGAACCCGTCGTGTCGTTCACGCTCGACGGCCGGGTGGTCAGCGTGCCGACGGGCGGGACCCTCCTCGATGCGCTGCGCGACCGGCTCGGCGTGCACTCGGCCAAGGACGGCTGCAGCCCGCAGGGTCAGTGCGGCTGCTGCACCGTGCTCGTCGACGGCGCACCGCGGGTCGCATGCGTCACCCCCCTCGGCCGCATCGCCGGCCGCGCCGTCACCACCGTCGACGGGTTGCCCGACGCCGCGGAGTGGGCTGCTTCGTTCGCCGCGTGCGGCGCCACGCAGTGCGGGTTCTGCACCCCCGGGATCGTGGTGCGGGCGGCTGCGCTGGGCAGCGGGGAGCGGGCCGACCGGGCCGTCGTCGGACGGGCCCTGCTCGCGCACCTCTGCCGGTGCACCGGATGGGCGGGTGTGTTCGACGCGATCGCCGCCGGCCCGAGCCCGACCGGCTCCGACCCGGCTGACCCGGCTCGCGACCGCACCGCCGCAGCCCGGCGTGCCGAGATCGAGGGTGGCGACCCGCAACGCGTCGGCCCCGAGGTGGCACTCGGACGCGGCGGGTTCGCCGCCGACACCGCGCCGGCCGACGCGCTGGTGGCCGTCCGTGCCGCCGACGGGTCGTACGTCGTGGGCGAGCACCTGGCCGAGGCGCGCGCCCGCAGCGGCAAGGTCCAGGGCCGCCGCACCACCGCCGCGCTGCAGTGGCCGATCGAGCTGCCCGAGGGCGACTGGGTCCGCACGTTGCGCACCACCTGGGTGGAGCCGGCCTACCTCGAGCCCGACGCCGCCTGGTGCGAGCCGGGCGGCGAGCCGGTGAGCGCGCTGGGCAACGCCGGCGCCTTCGGCGGCAAGCGTCGCACCGAGGTGGGTGAGGTGGCCCGACGCCTGGCCCGCGAGCACGGCCGCCCGGTGCTCGTGCAGTGGTCGCGCGAGGACGTGGTGCGCCTCGGGCCCAAGCGCCCGCCGATCGCGGCCGGGGTCCGCGCCGACGGCACCGGCGTCGTCCACATCGCCCGGACCCCCGGCATCGCGACGGCCATCGCGTCGGTCGCGCCCGGGCTCGAGGTGGTCGAGCTCGAGGTCGCCGGGCCGCCGACCTCGGTGGAGCTCCGAGCCGCCGGCTGGGCCGAGGCGGCCGTGCTCCTCGCGGCGGCGAGCGACGTCGCGGTCGATCGCATCACCTCGCCCGCGGGCGGCATGGCCACCGCACGGATCGACGAGACCGGTGCCGTCCACGTGACGGTGCGCTGCGGCGATCCGCTCGACGAGACGGTGCTGCGCAGCTACGCCACCGGCGCCGCGCACATGGCGCTCGGCTGGGTCCGCTCCGAGGGCCTCGCCGTCGACGCGGGCGGGGTGCCGCTGGATCTCACCATCCGATCCTTCGGCGTCCTGCGAGCCGTGGACACCCCGCCGATCCACGTGACCGTGGAACCCGACGACGGCCCGCCGGTCAACGGCTCCGACGCCGTGTTCGCAGCCGTCGCGCTGGCTGCCTGGCGGCATGCCGGCTTCCCGACCCACTGGCCCTGCGCCCGCTGAGCCACGCCGCCCATCGCGGCTACGGTCGGCATCCATGAACAAGCCCCTCGGCCCCTACACGCCCGCCGTCCGCGCGGGTGACCTCGTCATCGTCTCCGGTCAGGTGGGCATGCGCGACGGCGTGATCGTCGACGGCGGCGTCGCCGGCCAGACCGCGCAGGTCATCGCCAACCTGACGGCCCGCCTCGAGGAGATGGGCGTCGAGTTGGGCCAGGTCGTCAAGACCATGTGCTTCCTGACCGACATGGGCACCTTCGCCGAGTTCAACGAGGCCTACGTGGCCGGATTCGGGGATCACCGCCCGGCGCGCTCGACGGTCGAGGTCTCGGCACTCCCCGGTGGGGTGAACGTCGAGATCGAAGCCTGGGCGTACGCACCCCTGAGCTGACGGTGTCCGACCGCTGCGAGTGGTGCCTCGGCGCACCCGAGTACGTCGAGTACCACGACGAGGTCTGGGGCGTCCCGCTGCGCGACGAGCGCGGGCTGTTCGAGTTCCTGATCCTCGAGGGCGCCCAGGCCGGTCTGTCGTGGCTCACGATCCTGCGCAAGATCCCCACCTACCGCCTCGCCTTCGCCGACTTCGACCCGGCCGTCGTCGCCGAATTCGACGCCGACGACGTGGCACGCCTGCTCGCCGATCCCGGCATCGTGCGCAACCGGGCCAAGGTGGCAGCCGCCATCGACAACGCCCGGTCCTGGCTCGAGCTCGACGACCCGGTGGGGTTCCTGTGGGGCTTCGTCGACGGCACGCCCCGCCAGCACGCGTTCGCGTCGATGGCCGAGCTGCCCGCCGAGGACCCCGACTCGCAGGCCATGAGCAAGGAGCTGAAGCGTCGGGGCTTCCGGTTCGTCGGGCCGACGATCTGCTACGCCTTCATGCAGGCCACCGGCATGGTGAACGACCATGTGACCACCTGCTTCCGGCACGGCGAGTGCGCCGGGCTAGCCTGAGCCGATGCCCGGTGTCATCGCCATCATCATCGTGCTCCTGGCGATCCCCGTCGCCGTGCTCATGAGCGGTGCCGTCGCTTCGGCGCTCATCGGCCAGGTCCTCTGGAAGGACGCGCAGGTCCGCCACGAGGGCAGCGAGCTGCTCGAACTCGACGACTGACGTCGGTCGGCCTCCGTGCACCTCCACGACGCCTCGACCGAGGTCCTGACCCAGGCCATCGTCCGCTACGCCGTCGACCGGGTCCGCCTGAACCCGCCGCCCTTGGACGGCAGCCGCACCCGAGCCGAGCTGGCCGCGATGGCCGGGCGCACCGTCACCCCCGGTGGGCTGGGGGGTCTCGAGGCCCTGCGCGTCTACGGCGACGTCCTGGCGCCGGCCTGCATCTCGGTGGACCATCCCCGGTTCCTGTCGTTCGTGCCCGCCGCGCCCACCGAGGCCTCGATCCTGTTCGACCTCGTGGTCGGTGCGTCGAGCGTCTACGCCGGGTCGTGGCTCGAGGGTGCCGGCGCGGTGTTCGCCGAGAACGAGGCCCTGCGCTGGATCGCCGACCTGGCCGGGCTGCCCGCCGAGGCCGGCGGGGTGTTCGTGAGCGGTGGCACCGCCGGCAACCTGAGTGCCCTCATCGCCGCCCGCTGGCGGTGGCGCGACCGGGCCGAGGGCCGCCACGATCGGACCCGCGGGCTGATGGTGACCTCCTCGGGCGCCCACTCCTCGGTCGCCCAGGCCGGGCGTGCCATGGACGCCGACGTGGTCGTCGTCCCAGCCGACGCCGACGGTCGCCTCACCGGCGCCGCACTGCGCGACACCATCGACGGGCTCGCACCCGAGGACCTCGGGCGGCTCTTCGCCGTCGTGGCCACCGCGGGCACCACCAACGCCGGGGTGATCGACGACCTGGCCGCAACCGCCGAGGTGTGCACCGAGCACGAGGTGTGGATGCACGTCGACGGGGCCTACGGCGGCGCCGGTCTGGCCGCCCCGAGCATCCGCCACCGCTACACGGGGGTGGAGCAGGCCGACTCCTTCATCGTCGATCCGCACAAGTGGCTGTTCGCCCCGTTCGACTCCTGCGCCCTGCTCTACCGCGACCCCGAGATCGCCCGACGTGCCCACACCCAGCACGCCGAGTACCTCGACGTGCTCCACGTCGGCGCCGAGCAACCCTGGAACCCGAGCGACTACGCCCACCACCTGTCGCGCCGCGCCCGCGGCCTGCCGCTGTGGTTCAGCCTCGCGACCCACGGCACCGACGCCTACACCGAGGCGATCGAGGCCAACCTGCGCGTCACCCGCGAAGCGGCGCGGCTCGTCGACGCGGCGCCCCACACCGAGCTGCTGCTCGAACCCGAGCTCTCGGTGGTGATGTTCCGACGGGTCGGCTGGACACCCGAGCAGTACCAGGCGTGGAGCGACCGGGAGCTCGCCGAGGGGACGGCCTTCGTCGTGCCCACCACCTGGAACGGCGAGACCATCCTGCGGATCTGCATCGTCAACCCGCTCACCACCGTCGACGACATCGCGCTGATCCTGGACACGTTGGCGTGACCGCCGATCTGGTGATCGCGAACGCCCGGTGCGTGGCCACGATGGACGCCGAGCGACGCGAGCTCGCCGGTGGCTGGGTGGCGATCCGCGACGGGCTGGTCGAAGCCGTCGGCACCGGGCCGGCACCGCCGGCGACCGCGGTCATCGACGCCACCGACTGCCTCGTCACGCCGGGCCTGGTCAACACCCACCATCACCTGTTCCAGAACCTGACGCGGGCCAACCCGACGATGACCGACAAGCCGCTCTTCGGCTGGCTGCAGTCGCTGTACCCGCTGTGGCGGGCCATCGACACCGAGTCGGTCCACGTGTCGGCCTGGATCGGGCTGGCCGAGCTGGCGCTCTCGGGGTGCACCACCTCGACCGACCACCTGTACCTGCATCCCCGTGGCGCCGGTGATCTCCTCACCGCCGAGATCGAGGCGGCGCGCGATCTGGGGATGCGCTTCCACCCGACCCGCGGCTCGATGTCGCTGTCGGAGAAGGACGGTGGGCTGCCACCCGACGACGTGGTCGCGGACGACGACGACATCCTGGCGGCCTGCGAGGAGGCGGTGGCGCGCCACCACGACCGTGGGCACGGCGCCATGACGCGGATCGCGCTCGCACCGTGCTCGCCCTTCAGCGTCACCGAATCGTTGATGGTGCGAACGGCCGAGCTGGCCGAGCGGCTCGACGTGCGGCTGCACACCCACTTCGCCGAGAACGCCGAGGACGACGAGTTCAGCCTGGCCACGTTCGGGTGTCGCCCGATGGAGTATCTCGAGCGCACCGGGTGGTGCACCGATCGCACCTGGGTCGCGCACTGCGTGATGCCCGACCACGACGAGGTCCACCGCCTCGGCGCGGCCGGCATCGGCGTGGCCCACTGCCCGTCGAGCAACCTCATCCTGTCCTCGGGAATCGCCCCGATCGTCCCGATGCGCGCCGCGGGGGTCAAGGTCGGCCTCGGGGTCGACGGGTCGTCCTCGGCCGATGCCGGCTCGCTGTGGCTCGAGGCCCGTCAGGCGATGCTGCTGGCCAAGCTGCGCGACGGTGCGGCCGCGGGCACGGCGCGGATGGCCCTCGAGATGGCGACGCTCGGCGGCGCCGGGTGCCTCGGTCGCGAGGGCGAGCTCGGGGTGCTGGCCGTCGGTGCCGTCGGCGACGTGGCAGTCTGGTCGCTCACCGGGCCGACCTTCGCCGGTGCGCTGGCCGACCCGATCGAGGCCTGGCTGCGCTGTGGGCCGGTCTCGGTTCGCGACACCGTCGTCCACGGTCGTCAGATCGTGCGCGACGGTCGGCTCGTCTCGCCGCGGGTCGACGACCTGCTCGCCGAGCACGCCCGGGTGGCCGCACGCGTCCAACGGCTCGCCGAGCGATGAGGCCGATCGACCGGCGGACACTGCTGCTGGCCGGGATCGGCGCGCTCGCCGCGGCCTGCACCCCGACCGGCGCCCGTCCGACGCTCGAGGAGCCCGGGCTCGAGGGGCTGGCCGCCGCTGCCGACCGTGGCACCGTCGCCGGTGGGGCACCGCCGACACCGGCCGTCGACCTGGTGATGGTCGGCGACTCCATCACCGTCGCCTCCACGCCGGCCCTCGAGGTCGCCCTGGCCGCCACCGGGCTCACGGTCTCGGCGATCGACGCCCAGGTCGGGCGGCGCATGAACGTCGGGACCCGCGTGCTGACCCCCGGGGCCGACGTGATCCGCTTCGTCGCCGCCAGCACCCCGCCCGACGTGTGGGTGGTGGCCCTCGGCACCAACGACATCGGGCAGTTCGACGGCGCCGACGCCTACCGGAAGCAGATCGAGCTGCTCCTCGCCGAGATCCCACCGGCCGCCCCGCTGGTGTGGGTCGATACCTGGTTCCGCGCTCGTGGTGAGGCGAGCGAGGTCTTCAACCTCGTGCTGCGCGACGTGCTCGGTGCACGGGATCGGTCGGTGGTGGCCGATTGGGCCGCACCCGCCGAGGAGCCCGGGGTCCTCACGAGCGACGGGGTGCACCCGACGCCGGCCGGCTCCGACCGCTTCGCCGAGGTCACCGCCGCAGCGGTCACCGAACTGCTCGAGCAGCTCTGACCTGTCGATCGCCGGAGGTCAGGTGCCCCAGCGGCTCTGACCGAATCGGTAGCCGACCGAACGGACCGTCTGGATCAGCCCGGCGTGCTCCTCGCCGAGCTTGGCGCGCAGGCGCCGGACGTGGACGTCCACCGTTCGGGCGCCGCCGTAGTACTCGTAGCCCCACACCCGTGACAGCAGCATCTCGCGGGTGAAGACCTTGCCCGGGTTCTGGGCCAGGAACTTCAGCAGCTCGTACTCCATGTACGTCAGGTCGAGGGGGTGACCGGCGATCGAGGCCTGGTAGGTCTCGAGGTTGAGCAACAGGTCGCCGTACTCGACCAGCTCCACGCTGGTCGTGCCACCCGAGCGGTGGAGGAGGTGGCGCAGCCGGGCCTCGAGCTCGGAGGGGTGGAACGGGGCGAGGCAGAAGTCGTCGAACAGCTCGTCGCGCAGCTGCAGGTCGTCGAGCTGCGCCCCGCCCACCAGCACCAGCGTCGGCAGGACCGACTGCTCACGGCCACGAACGGTGCGGGCGAAGGCCCAGGCCGACTCGGGGTCGGCGGTGCACTCGACGATCGCTCCGGCCCACCCGTCGGTCGGCGACGCCGAGGCGGCCTCGTCGGCCGAGGCGACCGCCTTCCAGCGGTGCCCCGACAGGTCGAGGGTGCGCGACAGCTCCGGCGACACCGGGTTGCCGAACACCACCAACAGGCCGAGCGCGTCGCGTGCCGCCATCGCTCAGATCGACCTCAGGTAGCGCTCGAGCTCGAACGTGCTGACGTGGGTCTTGTAGCCCCGCCACTCGGTGCGCTTGTTGCGCAGGAACCACTCGAAGATGTGCTCACCGAGCGCCTCACGAACGAGCTCGGAGCGCTCCATCACGGCGAGCGCCTCGGCGAGCGACTGCGGGAGCTGGCCGACCCCGAGCGCGGCGAGTGCGGCGTCGTCGGCCTCGAACAGGTTCGCGTCGGCCTCGGGCGGGAGCTCGTAGCCCTCGGTCACGCCGCGCAGTCCGGCGGCCAGCAGCACGCTGAACGCGAGGTACGGGTTGCAGGCCGGATCGGGGGAGCGGTACTCGATGCGGGTCGCCGACGGGTTCGCGCGCTTGGGCACCGGCACCCGGATCAGCCCCGAGCGGTTGTTGCGGGCCCAGCTCAGGTGCACGGGGGCCTCGAAGCCGGGCACGAGCCGCTTGTAGCTGTTGACCGTCTGGTTCGTGATCGCGGTGATCTCGGCGGCGTGGCGGAGCAGGCCGGCCATGAACGACTTGGCCACCGGCGACAGGTTGTACGGGTCGTCGGGGTCGTGGAACGCGTTCTCGTCGCCCTGGAACAGCGAGAGGTGCAGGTGCATGCCCGAGCCCTGGACGCCCTCGAGGGGCTTGGGCATGAACGTGGCGTAGACGCCCTGTCGGGCTGCGACCTCGCGGACGGCGAGGCGGAAGGTCATGACGCTGTCGGCCATGGTCAGAGCGTCGGTGTGGCGCAGGTCGATCTCGTGCTGGCTGGGCGCGTCCTCGTGGAAGCTGTACTCCACCGGGATACCGAGTTGCTCGAGGGTGCGGATGGTCTGCTTGCGCAGATCGCCGGTGGCGTCGGTGGTGGTCAGGTCGAAGAAGCTGCCCTCGTCGAGCGGCTTGGGCGGCTGGCCGGGCACCGGGGGCTCGAAGTAGAAGAACTCGATGTCGGGTGCGACGTAGAACGTGTAGCCCAGCTCGTGCGCGGCGCGCACGTGGCGGCGCAGCACCTGACGGGGATCGCCCTCGAAGGGGTCGCCGTCGAGGTGGTGGATGTCGCAGAACACCCGGGCCTCGGCAGCGTCGCGCCCGGCCCAGGGGAGGATCTCGAAGGTGTCGGGGTCGGGGACCGCGAGGACGTCGGACTCCTGGACCCGGGAGAAGCCGTCGATCGAGGACCCGTCGAAGGTCATCCCGTCGGCGAGCGCGTTCTCGAGCTCGGCAGGGCTGATCGCGAAGCTCTTGAGGTTGCCGAGCACGTCGGTGAACCAGAGCCGGACGAGCCGGACCCCGCGTTCTTCCACCGTGCGCAGCACGTAGTCGCGGTGTTGGTCGAGCATGTTGCTCACCTCTCCAGTCTGGCGGGAAAACCTGGGCACGCGGAACGGGGCCCGGGGATCGACCCCGGGCCCCGTTCGAACGCCCTCCCCGGGCTCAGTCGTCGCGGGTCACTTGGCTGCAGCGTCGCTGCAGACGGTGTCGGTGATCAGCCGCGCGACCACGTACGGATCGACGTTGGCGTTCGGGCGACGATCCTCGGCGTAGCCCTTGCCGTCCTTCTCGACCTGCCACGGGATGCGGATCGAGGCGCCACGGTTCGAGACGCCGTACGAGAACTTGTTGTACGGGGCCGTCTCGTGCTTGCCGGTGAGGCGGCTCTCGATGTCGTGGCCGTAGTTGCTCACGTGCTGGTCGACCTTCTTGCCGATCGCCTTGCAGGCGGCGTCGATGGCGGCGTAGCTCTCGCGCATCTCGTTGGTCGAGAAGTTCGTGTGGCAGCCGGCGCCGTTCCAGTCGCCCTTCACGGGCTTGGCGTCGAGGCTGATGACGACGTCGTAATCCTCGGCGATGCGATGGAGCAGCCAACGGGCGACCCACAGGTGGTCGCCGACCTCGACGGTGCCGAGCGGGCCGATCTGGAACTCCCACTGGCCGGGCATGACCTCGGGGTTGGTGCCCGAGATCGCGAGGCCGGCATCGAGGCAGGCCTGCGTGTGCTCCTCGACGATGTCACGGCCGACGATCTTGCCGGTGCCGACGCCGCAGTAGTACGGGCCCTGCGGGCCGGGGAAGCCGTCCTTGGGGAAGCCGAGCGGGGAGCCGTCGGGGCGGAGCATCGTGTACTCCTGCTCGAGGCCGAACCACATGTCGTACTTGGCGTACTTCTTGGCGACGCGGGCGGCCGCGGCGCGGGTGTTGGTCGAGTGCGGCTTCATCGTCGATGCGTCGAGCACCTCGCACAGCAC
Organism: uncultured Ilumatobacteraceae bacterium; assembly: GCA_964428115.1. Lineage (GTDB taxonomy): Bacteria > Actinomycetota > Acidimicrobiia > Acidimicrobiales > Ilumatobacteraceae > CAYRXQ01. The sequence continues at coordinate 21,630 of CAYRXQ010000004.1, read as the reverse complement.
CAGGATGTTGTCGCCGCCACGGATCGGGTCCGGGCAGGTGAACACGGGCTGGAGCACGCAGTCGGAGTGCTCGCCGTCGGCCTGGTTGGTGCTGGAGCCGTCGAAGCCCCAGATCGGCGGCGCATCGGTGCCGTCGGCGATGATCTTGGTCTTGCTGCGCAGCTGCTGCGTCGGCTCGGTTCCGTCGAGCCAGATGTACTCGGCTTGGTAGGCCACGTGGACCGTCCTCTCGATGTTCACAGGTAGTTAGGGGCGACGGCACTGTGTCGGGAGGGGGTTTCCCCGCCGTGTCCCGATTGTGAATGCTCTGTGAATGGGGCCCCGCTCGCGGCCCGCGTCGCGGCGCGTCGTAGCCTGACGCCGTGACCGTGCTGCGCATCGCGCTCGCCCAGGTGAACCCCACGGTGGGCGATCTCGAGGGCAACCTGGCCAAGCTCGTCGACGCCTACGACCGTGCGGTCGCGGCCGGGAGCGACCTCGTCGCCTTCCCCGAGCTGTCGACCACCGGGTACCCGCCCGAGGATCTGGTGCTCAAGCCCGGCTTCGTGGTCGACAACCTCCGCGCACTCGAGCGCTTCGCCGCGCACACCGGTGCGTGTGCTGCCGTGGTCGGCTTCGTCGACGTCGACCGCGACCTCTACAACGCGGCCGCCGTCTGCGCGAACGGCGCAGTGGTCGGTACCTACCGCAAGCGTCTGCTCCCGAACTACGCCGTGTTCGACGAAGCGCGCTACTTCACCCCCGGCACCGAGAACGACCCGCTCGAGCTCTACGTGATCGGCGGGGTCAAGGTCGGCATCTCGATCTGCGAGGACATCTGGAGCCCGGTCGGCCCGCTCGCCACCCAGGCCGCCGGCGGCGCCGAGCTGAGCGTCAACATCAACGGCTCCCCCTATCACGTGGGCAAGGCCGTCGAGCGGGAGCGGATGCTCGCCACCCGGGCCGCGGACGCCCACAGCGCGCTCGTCTACGTGAACCAGGTGGGCGGCCAGGACGAGCTGGTGTTCGACGGTGGTTCGGTCGCGTTCGATGCCGAGGGCAACCTCCTGGCCCGCGCCGGGCAGTTCACCGAGGAGCTGCTGATCGTCGACGTGCCGATCCCGCCGGTCTACCGCAAGCGCCTCCTCGACCCGCGCGGTCGTCGCACCGAGGTGGAGCTCCCGGTGGTGCACGTGTCCTCGGAGCCGGCCGCGCACGTGGGCCCGGCCTCGCCGGTGGTCGAGCACCTCGACGCCGACCGCGAGCTGTACGACGCGCTCGTGCTCGGTACTCGCGACTACTGCCGCAAGAACGGGTTCACCGACGTGGTGATCGGCCTGTCGGGCGGCATCGACTCCACGATCGTGGCCTGCGTCGCCGCCGACGCGCTCGGCCCCGACCACGTCCACGGGGTCTCGATGCCGTCGCGCTACTCGAGCGACCACTCCCGCAGCGACGCCGAGCTGCTCGCCGACAACCTCGGCATCGACTACCGGACGATCTCGATCGAGCCGGCCTTCCAGGCCTACCTCGACATGCTCGGCCCCTCCTTCGAGGGCCGCGAGCCCGGGCTCACCTACGAGAACCTGCAGAGCCGGTGTCGCGGCCAGCTCCTCATGGCCCTCTCGAACGAGTTCGGGTGGATGGTGCTGACCACCGGCAACAAGAGCGAGCTGGCGGTCGGGTACTTCACGATCTACGGCGACTCGGTGGGCGGCTACGCGGTGATCAAGGACGTGCTCAAGATGCGGGTCTACGACCTGTGTCGCTACGTCAACCGGGCGGCCGGTCGCGAGGTGATCCCCGAGAACGTCATCACCAAGCCGCCGTCGGCCGAGCTGCGTCCCGATCAGCGCGACGACCAGTCGCTGCCGCCCTACGAGCTGCTCGACCCGATCCTGCGCCTCTACGTCGAGGACGACCGCACTTCCGCCGAGATCGTCGAGTTGGGCCACGACGAGGCCGCGGTGCGGCGGGTGACCCGACTCGTCGACATCGCCGAGTACAAGCGACGCCAGACGCCACCGGGGGTGCGGGTCACCCGCAAGGCCTTCGGCAAGGACCGCCGCATGCCGATCACCAGCGGCTACCGGGGCTGATCAGGAACAGCAGGTGTTCTCGGCGCGACCGAGGCTGACGTTCACCAGCTGCTCGGTGTCGCCGGTCTTGACGTACCACTCCCACTTCGTCCCGTCGGGGCCGTCGACCCAGGTCTCGGTCTTGAGCGCGTAGCAGCACATCGTGTCGTCGACGCCGGTGGTCTCGAGGCCCGAGCCCGTCAGGCGTGCCTCGGCTGCCTCGACCTCCTCGGCGGTCTCGGTCTCCACCCCCAGGTGGTTGATCGACCCGGGCTCGCCGTCACCTTCGAAGAGCACCAGCTTGAGTGGCGGGTTCTCGATCGCGAAGTTGGCGTAGCCGGGCTTGCGCTTGGCGGGCTCGGTGCCGAACATGCGGGAGTAGAAGTCGACGGCCTCGTCGAGATCCTGGACGTTGAGGGCGAGTTGCAGGCGCATGGCAGCAACCTACCGGCTATATCGATGATCGTCAATACCCCATGGCCCGATGCTCCCGTTGTCGGGTCTCGATGGATCACACTGGCCCTGCCATGCACGTCCACCATCACCATCACGGCGGAGCCGACGACCTCCACACGTCACCCGAGGTCCGCCGGGTGCTGTGGATCGCCGTCGCGATCTGCGCCCTCCTGACGCTCATCGGGGTCGTCGCCTTCTGGCCCGGCGGTGGGGCGGGCCGCACCGATCCGCTCGGCCTCGAGGCCGACCCGATCGGGGCCCGGGTCGTGAGCGTGACCGAGGTGCCCTGCTCCTACGACCCGCTGCTGGCCTGTCGGCTCGTGGGGCTCGAACCCGCGAGCGGACCCGACGCCGGCACGGTCGTGGCGATGGAGGTCACCCTCGACAGTCGGTTCGGTGTGGGCGACGGGATCGACGTGCTGCTCACCGTCTTCGAGGACGGCACGACCAGCTACAGCTTCTACGAGTTCCAGCGCAGCACGCCGATGTTGCTGCTGGTCCTGTGCTTCGTGGTCGCGGTCCTGCTGCTCGGACGATGGCGCGGGCTCGGTGCACTGGCCGGGCTGGCGCTGAGCCTGTTGGTCATCGTGCTCTACCTGCTGCCCTCACTCCTCGACCAGAACCCGGCGGTGCCGGTCGCGCTCGTGACGGCCTCGGTGATCGCGTTCGTCGCCCTGTTCCTCGCCCACGGTCCCGGCGTCGGCACGGCCGTGGCCCTGCTGTCGACCTTCGCGAGCCTGGTGGTGACCGCACTGCTGTCGTGGGTGTTCGTCCAGGCCACCCACCTCACCGGCTACGCCGACGAGTCGAGCCTGCTGCTGCTCGGCCTCGGCTCCGGGCTGGACGCCCGCGGCATCGTGCTGGCCGGTGTGGTGATCGGATCGCTCGGTGTGCTCGACGACGTCACCGTCACCCAGGTCTCGGCCGTGTGGGAGCTGCGGCGGGCGAACCCGGCGTGGAGCTCGACCGAGCTGGTCCGACCGGCGCTGCGGATCGGGCGCGACCACATCTCGTCCACGGTCAACACCCTCTTCCTCGCCTACGCCGGCGCGTCGCTGCCCCTGCTGCTGCTGTTCACCGAGGCCGCCCAGTCGGTCGGCTCGGTGGTCACCCGCGAGATCGTGGCGGTCGAGGTGGTCCGCGCCCTGGTGGGCTCGATCGGCCTGGTCGCCTCGGTGCCGATCTCGACGTACCTGGCTGCCAAGGTGTTGACATCGACACCGGAGCCGACCCCGACCCCCTGATCCCCTACGACGACGCCCTCGCCGACCGCATGCGGGCCAACCTCGCGGCACACGATCGCGTCGAGGTCGACCTGGACGGTCGCCGTCACGCGGCCGTCGCCATCGTCGTGGTCGATTCCGACGCCGAGCGCGACGGGCGGGTCGATCACTGGGCCCCCGACCTCGATGCGCTCTCGGTGATCCCCTCCGACGTCACCGGACTCGACGGACGGCTCGAGGGCGTGGCGGGCGGCGCGGCGTTCGTCCTGTGTCGCCGGGCCTCCCGGCTCAACGCCCACGCCGGGCAGTGGGCGCTCCCCGGCGGCCGACTCGATCCCGGCGAGACCCCCGAGGAGGCGGCCCGGCGCGAGCTCGACGAGGAGCTCGGGGTCGCGCTCCCCGAGTCGTCGGTGCTCGGCCTGCTCGACGACTACCCGACCCGTTCGGGCTACGTCATCACCCCCGTCGTGCTGTGGGGCGGGGGCCGGACCGAGCTCCGCCCGCACCCCGACGAGGTGCTGGCGGCCTACCGGGTCGGCGTCCACCAGCTCCTGCGCGACGACTCGCCCCGCTTCGTCACGATCCCCGAGAGCGACCGGCCGGTGGTGCAGGTGCCCCTCGGTGGCGACCTGATCCACGCGCCGACGGGCGCCGTGCTGGTCCAGTTCCGCTGGGTCGCCGTCGAAGGCCGTGCGCCGGCGGAGGCCCGCGTCGACCACTTCGAGCAACCCGTCTTCGCCTGGCGCTGACTACCGGCCGGTGTGGCCGAAGCCCCCGCCGCGGTGCTCGCCGTCGAACCCGTCGACCTCGTGCCACTCGACCGCCTCGACACGCTGGACCACCAACTGGGCGATGCGGTCGCCGCGGTGCACGTCGTAGGCCTCGTGCGGGTCGGTGTTGAGGAGCACCACCTGGATCTCGCCGCGGTAGGCGGCGTCGATCACCCCGGGCGCGTTCACGACGGTCACCCCGTGGCGCAGCGCGAGCCCCGACCGAGGCATCACGTAGCCCACGCAACCGACGGGGATCGCGACCGAGATGCCGGTGGGCACGAGCGCCCGCCCGCCACCCGCGGCCAGGTGCGCCCCCGACCGGGCGGAGAGGTCGAGGCCGGCATCGCCCTCGCGGGCGTAGGCCGGCAACGGGAGTTCGGGGTCCAGGCGGGTGATCTCGACGGGCAGCGGCACGGATGGCGAGCGTAGGCTCGCCGGCGATGGAGGCCACCCCCGAGCACCGGCCCCCCTCGGTCGACCGCCTGGCGCGCTCGCTCGCCGCGACCGGTCTCCCGCACCCGATCCTCGTCGACTGTGCCCGCGAGGCGATCGCCGCGGGTGACCCCGATTCTGCGGCGGCACGGGCCGAGGCGTTCGCCCGCACGCTGCTCACGCCGGTCGTCAACGCCACCGGGGTGCTGCTCCACACCAACCTCGGCCGCGCACCGCTGGCCCACCACCAGGCCGCCCGGGCCCAGACCGTGGAGTTCGACCTGGCCACCGGTGAGCGCGGCTCGCGCCAGCGCGCTGTCGGCCAGCTCTTCGCCCGGCTGTGCGGGGCCGAGTCGGCGATGGTCGTGAACAACAACGCAGCGGCCGTCCTGCTCGTGCTCGCCGCGCTCGCGGCCGACCGCGATGTGCCGGTCAGCCGCGGCGAGAGCGTCGAGATCGGCGGCGCGTTCCGCGTCCCCGAGGTGATGGAGCAGTCGGGCGCCCGACTCGTCGACGTCGGCACCACCAACCGCACCCGCCTCGCCGACTACCGCCGGGCCGTCGAGCGCCCGACCGTCGACGCGGCGCTCGTGCTCAAGGTCCACCCGAGCAACTACCGCATCGAGGGCTTCGTCGAGGAGACCTCGATCGCCGAGCTGGCCACCCTCGGCGTGCCGGTGGTGGCCGACATCGGATCGGGCCTCCTCGACGCCGACGTGCCGTGGCTGCACGGTCCGCCGCCGGCCTGGTTGGCCGGTGAGCCGGCGGCCCGGCAGTCGATCGAGCACGGGGCGGCGCTCGTCACCTTCAGCGGCGACAAGCTGCTCGGCGGCCCGCAGTCGGGCATCATCGCCGGTCGCGCCGATCTCGTCGCCGCCTGCGCCGCGCACCCCCTGGCACGGGCGCTGCGCCCCGGCGGCCTGGTGCTCGCGGCCCTGCAGGAGGTGGCACTCGCCTACCTCCGCCGCGACGCCGCGACCACCGTCGCGTTCTGGCGCATGGTCGCCGCGGCGGTGGAGGAGCTCGAACGTCGCGCCGCCGCCATCGTCGCCGCGGCCGGCGTCGGCGTCATCGTCCTCACCGAGGCGCTGCCGGGGGCCGGCTCGGCGCCCGGGGCCACGATGCCCTCGGTCGGGATCGAGCTGGTCGGCGACCGCACGGCCCGGCTCCGGGCCCACACGCCACCGGTCATCGCCCGCACCCGCGACGACCGGACCCTGCTCGATCTCCGATCGGTCGACCCGGCCGACGATCCGGTGATCACCGCAGCGCTCGTCGCAACTGTCGACCGATGAGGGTCGTCGCCACCGCCGGGCACGTCGACCACGGCAAGTCGTCGCTGGTCCTCGCGCTCACGGGCACCGACCCCGACCGATTCGAGGAGGAGAAGCGCCGCGGGCTCACGATCGACCTCGGCTTCGCCCACCTCACCCTCCCGTCGGGCGAGGAGCTCGGCTTCGTCGACGTCCCGGGTCACGTCCGGTTCATCCGCAACATGCTCGCCGGCGTCGGTGGCGTCGACGCGTGCGTGTTCGTCGTGGCCGCCACCGAAGGGTGGAAGCCGCAGTCCGAGGAGCACCTGCGCATCCTGGAGCTGCTCGGGATCCGCCACGGGTTGGTGGCGCTCACCAAGGTCGATCTGGTCGACGAGGAGTGGCGCGACCTCGCCGTGCTCGAGGTGCTCGACCACGTCGCGGGGACCTTCCTCGACGGCGCGCCGATCGTCCCCGTGGCTGCCACGACCGGGCTCGGCCTCGAGGAGCTGCGGTCCGAGCTCGATCGCCTCGTCGAGCGGACTCCACCCGCCGCCGACCACGGTCGACCCCGGCTGTGGATCGACCGGGTGTTCGCGGCCCGGGGGAGCGGCACCGTCGTGACCGGCACGCTCACCGGCGGCGCGCTCTCCGTCGACGATCAGGTGGTGGTCGAACCCGGCAACCGGCCGGCGCGGGTCCGCTCCCTGCAGGTCCACGGTCGATCGGCCGACTCCGTCGCCCCGGGCCACCGGGTCGCGGTCAACCTGTCGGGGGTCGCCCACGACGACCTGACCCGCGGCGACGTGGTGGTCACGCCCGGGCGGTGGCACCGCACCGACCGCGTCGACGCCACCCTGCAGGTACTCGACGCGCTCGACCACTCGGTCTCACGCCGCGGCGCGCACGTCGTCCACCTGGGATCGCGCGAGCTGCCGGTGCGGGTCCGCGTTCTCGGCGACGAGCGTCTCGCTCCCGGCTCCACCGGCCCGATCCGCCTCCACCTGCCCGTCGCGCTGCCGCTGCTGCCCGGCGACCGGTTCGTGCTGCGTGAGTCGGGCCGAGACGAGACCGTCGGGGGCGGCGAGGTGCTCGACGTGGCGCCGGTGCGCCCGGCCTCGAAGGCCCGCCCCGACCGCTCGATCGACCGGGTGGTCGCCGAGCGCGCCTGGATCGACGTCGACGAACTCGAGCTGCTCACCGGTGTGCGCGTCGAGCCGACGATCGGACGGTGGGCGACCACCGGCGAGGAGCTCGCCCGGCTCGAGGCCGAGATCCGCGCCGGGGCCGCCGATCCGGCCGGGCTCGACCTGGCGACCCTCGACGACCGGGGCCGGGCCCTGCTCGCCACGCTCGCCGATCTCGTGGTGGTCGACGGCCGCGTCAAGCTCGCCGACGCGGTCGACGTCCTGGCCGATCACCCCTTCCTCGCCGCTGCCGCGACCGGGGGGTTCACCCCGCCTGCGCCCGAGGGCGTCGACCGTGGCGAGCTCCGGGCCCTCGTGCGGCGCGGGCTCCTCGTGGAGCGCGACGGGATCCTCTTCCACCCCGACGCGATCGCGGCAGCTGCCCGCGTCGCTGCCGAGCTGCTGCGCGCCACGCCCGAGGGGTTCACCGTCTCGGCCTTCCGGGAGGCCACGGGCACGACCCGCAAGTACGCGCTGCCCCTGGCCGCCGAGCTCGACGCCCGCGGCATCACCCGACGGCGCGACGACCTGCGGATCGCGGGACCACGGCTGCCCGTCTGACGGGCGCTCGTTCTCAGGCCGACCGGCGCAGCTGACGTCGTTCGGCGTCGGTGAGCCCGCCCCAGATGCCGTGGCGCTCGTCGTGGACCACGGCGTGGTCGAGGCACGCGACCTGGACGGGGCAGCTCGCGCAGACGGCCTTGGCGGCACGTTCACGGTCGAGCTTCTCCTCACGTCCTTCGACGTGGGCGGGTGGGAAGAAGGCGGAGCCGAACTCTCCACGACACGCCGCCTGCTGTTGCCACGCGTGTCGGTCGGAGGTCGGCACGGGGGGTGTGCGCGACATCGACGGCGAACCTAGGCCGCGTCCCGTGCGGACGCAAGAGCCCGTTCAGGAGCGGTTGCGCATCTCCCGGTAGTCCTTGGCGGCGCCCTCGAGCGGCTCGACCTCGAGGGTGACGCCGTCGATCGCCACGACCCGGAGGGGTTCGCCGGCTGCGATCGGGGTCGCGCGGTTGGTGCGGGCCCGCCACTGGGCGTCACCCACCTGGACCACGCCCTCCGGAGCGATCTCGTCGACGACGGTGCCGAGCTCGCCGATCATCCACTCCCGGCCGATGGTCGGGGTGGCGAACCGGGTCCGCACCATCGAGGGCATGCCGACGATGAACGAGAGCATGATGCCGCCGATGCCCACGATCAGGGTGAGCCAGGCCGGGCGGAGGTTGGCGCCGGGGAGCTCCTCGAACAGGAAGATCGATCCGACGATCGTGAGCACGATGCCGACGCCGGTCCAGACCCGTGGCAGCCCCACCTGGACGTCGATCGCGAACGCGATCATCGCCAACACGAGCAGTGCGATGGCCCACGGCCGCGACGGGAGCTCGGCCAGGCCGTAGGAGGCGAGCACCACCGATCCGGCGCCGACCACGCCGGCGATGCCCACCCCGGCGGTGAAGAACTCGAACAGGATCAGGGCCATGCCGGTCAGGAACAGCAGGTACGTCACCGCCGGGCTGGCGACGGTGTGGAAGAGCTGGTCGACGAGGCCGAGCTTGAAGAACCGGACCGTCGAGACGGTGTCACGCTGGACGGTGCCGTCGTCGGTGACGGTCTCGGTGGTGGTGTCGAGCACCACGCCGCCCTCCTCGTAGCCGTCGAGCGCATCGATCATGTTGGCGATCGTGGCGATGCCCTCATCGGAGATGCGCTGTTTGAACACGCCCAGTTCGCGGGCGTCGCTCAACCCGAGGGATCCGTTGCGCAGGACGTCGGTGGCGGCACCGAACTCGATCGTCGCCCCGTCGAGCTCGAGTGGTGCACCCGTGTAGCCGACCCGCGATCCGGGTGCCATGCCCGTGACATCGGCCACCGACAGCAGCTGGGCCGGGGTGCCGTACAGCCGGGCGCCCGAGGGCCCGACCCACACGCCGATCGGCAGGGGCGCGTCGGCGACCGCCTGGAGCAGCTCCACCATGCGCGCCTCGCCGACCACGGCGCCGCGCGTGTTCACCTGCAGGATCAACGCCTGGGCGCCACCGTCGACGGCGCGCGGGATGGCGGTGAGCACCTCCTCGACGAGGATCTCGTCGAACAGCCCGCTGACCTGGAGCACGTCGACCGGCGGGATCTCGGTGGTCGACTGCGCCGCTGCCGAGCTCCCGGCGATGCCGAGCAGGGCGGCGGTGCCGAGCAGGGCGATCGCTAGTCTGCGCACGGGTGCCTCCGGAGGACGTGATCGAGTGAGCGAGACCGACGATGCGACCCTGGCCGAGCCCTGGTCGTCGCTGCTCGCCGCTCGAGTGGTGGTGGTGGCCGGCAAGGGGGGTGTCGGCAAGACCACGGTAACGGCAGTTCTGGCACGTGGCGCAGCCGACCTCGGACGTCGTGTCCTGGTGGTGGAGCTCGACGGCAAGCCGACCCTCGCCGAGCTCCTGCCCGACCTCGACGTCCGTACCATCGCAGCCCCCGACGCCCTCGACGAGTACCTGCGCGAGCACGGGTTCGCCCGGGTCGCGTCGCGCCTCGCGTCGACCGGTGTGATCGACGTGGTGGGCACCGCCGCACCCGGGATCGACGACGTGGTGGTCCTCGGCAAGATCAAGCAGCTCGAGCGCTCGGGCGAGTGGGACGTCATCGTGGTCGACGGTCCGGCGGCCGGCCACGCCATCACCTTCCTGACCTCGGCGGCCGGTCTGGCCGACGCAGCGCGAGGCGGGCCGGTGCGCAACCAGGCGATCGCCGTGCTGGAGCTCCTCCACGACCCGGCTCGCTGCCAGGTGGTGATGGTCACGCTGCCCGAGACCACCCCGGTCAACGAACTGGTCGAGACGGCCTTCGCCCTCGAGGACGTGGCCGGGGTCCAGCTCGGTCCGATCGTGGTCGATCAGCTCGACTCGGGCGTCGAGCTGCCCGCCGCCGACGATCCCGACGTGCTCGCCGCCCTGGCTGCGCTCGACCCGACCGCACGGGGAGCGCTCGAGGCTGCGGCCCGGTTCCGGCGCGACCGTCGGGCGATGGAGCGCGACGAGGTGGCCCGGCTCACGGCGTCGGTCCCGCTGCCCCAGGTGCACCTGCCGGCCCTTCCCGTGGCCGGGCTGACCGCCGCCGACATCGCTGAACTGGCGCGGTCGCTCGGAGCACCGTCGTGACGCTGCGCGACGCGCTCGCCGGCGCCGAGGTCGTGGTGTGCTGTGGCTCGGGTGGGGTCGGCAAGACGACCACCGCCGCGGTGCTCGGCCTGGACGCCGCCCACCGTGGCCGACGCGTCGTGGTGGTCACGATCGACCCGGCGCGCCGCCTCGCCGACGCGCTCGGGCTCCCCGACGGGCTCGGCCCCGAGCCGACCCGCGTCGACCTGGATGCACCGGGCGAGCTGTGGGCGATGATGCTCGACACCGCTGCGATGTTCGATCGGGTGGTGCGCGCCAACGCCGGCAGCGACGAGCAGGCCGCCCGCATCGTGGAGAACCGCTTCTACCGCAACATCGCGGGGTCGCTCAGCGGCACGCAGGAGTACATGGCGAGCGAGGCCCTCCATCAGCTCCACGGGGATCCCCGGTTCGACCTGGTCGTGGTCGACACCCCGCCGAGTCGCAACGCCCTCGACTTCCTCGAGGCGCCGGGCGTCCTCGCCCGCTTCCTCGACCATCGGGTGTTCAAGCTGCTCATGCTCCCCACCCGCAGCGGCCTGCGCGTGCTCAACGTGGCCGCGCAACCGCTCCTGCGGGCGATCGGCAAGGTGGTCGGCTCCGACGTGCTGGCCGACGCAGTGGCGTTCTTCCAGGCCTTCGCCGGCATGGACGTCGGGTTCCGCGAACGTGCCGAGGAGGTGACGGCCCTGCTCCGGGCGCCCTCCACCCGGTTCCTCGTCGTCGCCTCGCCGCGCTACGACACGGTCACCGAGGCCGTCTGGTTCGTCGACCAGCTCACGGGTCAGGGGTTGAGCGTGGCCGCCGCGATCGTGAACCGCGCCCACCCGACCTTCGATGCCGTGTCGCAGCCCGAGGACCCGGCGCTGACCCCGCTCTGGCAGAACCTGGTCGACCTGCGGACCATGCGCGAACGCGAGCAGGCGCAGCTCGCGCCCCTGGCCGCGAGCCTCGACGGCGCCCCGATGGTCGAGGTGCCGCTCCTCGGCGGCGACGTCCACGACCTCGACGGACTGCTGACGCTGCGAGGTCACCTCTTCGCGCCGAACGCCTGAGCGGTATCGTCCCCGTCGTGCACATCCTGCTCGCCACCGATGCCGATTGGGTCGTCGACGAGGTCACCGCAGCGCTCGGCGGCCCCGACACCAGCTTCACCGTGTGCCGCGAGGGGCGGGTGGTCAGCGACGTGGTCGAGGCGCGCACGCCCGACCTGGCGATCCTCGACATGCAGATCGGCTCGATGGGCGGGCTCGCGGTGACGATGGACCTGCGCCTCGACGAGTCCTCGGGCGCCCTGCCGCACGTCCCGGTGCTGATGCTGCTCGACCGCCAGGTCGATCTCCACCTGGCCCGTCGGACCGGTGCCGAGGGGTGGATCGTCAAGCCGCTCGACTCGCTCCGCCTCGCGCGGGCGACCGCCGTGATCGTCGGCGGCGGCACGTACACCGAGGGTGTCGTCGTCGATCCGGAAGCCACGGGAGTGGTCGACGAGGCCGAGGCGCCCGAGGTGGAACCGGCTCCTGCCGGGTAGCATCGTCCACCGCTACGGGGTGTAGCGCAGCTTGGTTAGCGCGCCACGTTCGGGACGTGGAGGCCGGGAGTTCAAATCTCCCCACCCCGACCACGAAACCCCTGGTCACGGGACTGCGAGAGCAGCCCGGGCCGGGGGTTCTGCCGTTCTTGGGCACCTTGGGTCTGGTGACTGCTCGACGAACGACACCGCCGGCGCTGTTCCGGTGCGCCACACTCGTGCGATGACGGGGCGGGCGGAGACGTCGAGGGCGGGCGATGGCATCGATCAGCTCTGTCAGGAGGTGGCTCAGCGGATCGCCGCGCTCGCGGTCGACGACGCGACGGTGTTCGAGCCGCTCGCCGTGGCCCCGTCGAGCCGGCTCGCAGAACTCGGTGAGCGCTTCGATCTCGACGCCCGCGCCCTCGGACTGTTGAGCGTCGCTGCCACGACCGGTCTCGACGGCCGGTTCGGCGCGTTGTTCGCCCGCCTCGATCCGCTCCGCCAACGTTCACGGGTTCGCGTCGACACGGCATTCGCCGTCGCCGGGTTGTCCCTGCTCGACCCCTCTGATCGCGCACTCGTACGTGCCGATGGCGTGCTCCGACGCGGTGGGTTGCTCAGCCTCGACGACCACGAGGTTCCGTTGCCCGAGCAGGTGATCTCCGCACCAGAACGCGTCGTGTCGTTCCTGCTCGGCGCGGACGAGGCCGACCCGGTGCTGGCGCCGATGCTCGTCGGCCCCGTCGCGCTCGACGTGCCGGAGGCCGTCCTGGTCGCCCGGGCCCTCCTGGCCGGCGAGTGGCTCATCTGGATGCGCGATCAGGGCGGGTCCGCGGCCAGCACGGCAGCGACCGGGCTGGCCGCACTCGGTGCCGGGGCCATCGTCGTCGACCTTCATCGACTCCCACCCGATCGCGGGCTGCACGACCTGCTCCCGTCGATCGTCCGCGAAGCCGGGATGGCGGGCGCCGGAGCGATCGTCGGACCGATCGATGCGGTACGGGATCGGGCGGCCCTGCGCGAACTCGCCGCCCCGCCGATCCGTCCGCTGATCCTCGTGTCGAACGCGCCGTGGGATGTGGACCTGAGCGCAGCCACTCCCGTCCTGCTCGACGCGCCTCGTCTCGATCCGTCGATGCGGCGGCCCGTGTGGGACCAACTCGTGGGTGAGCTCGGTCTCGGTCTCGAACTCGACCTCGACCGCTCCGGCAACGCCGTGGGAGCGGCCGACGAGTTGTCGCACTTCCGCCTCGCGCCCGAGCGGGCTGCGGACGTCGCCGCATTCGCAGTGGGACTCGCCGCTGCCCACGACGAACCGGTCTCCATCAGGCACCTTCGCACCGCGGCGCTCGCACAGGGCGCCGGACGTCTCGACCAGCTCGCCCAGCGAATCGTGCCCGAAGCGACGATCGACGACCTGGTGCTGCCCGAGAGCCTGATCGACGAGATCCGCCATCTCCCCGCCCGCTTCCGCACTCGTCACGTGGTCCGCGGTCTCTGGGGCCTGGGGCACCGCAAGCTGGGAATCACCTGCCTGTTCGCGGGCCCGTCCGGTACGGGCAAGACGCTCGCCGCCGAGGTCGTCGCCAACCAACTCGGTGTCGATCTGTTCATCATCGACCTCTCCCAGATCGTCGACAAGTACATCGGCGAGACGGAGAAGAACCTCGATCGACTCTTCGCCGAGGCCGAGGGCGTCAACGGGGTGCTGCTGTTCGACGAGGCCGATGCCCTGTTCGGCAAGCGCAGCGACGTGAAGAGCTCCCACGACCGTCACGCCAACGTCGAGGTCGCCTACCTGCTGCAACGGATGGAGCGCTACGACGGCGTTGCCGTCCTGACCACGAACCTGCGCAACAACATCGACCAGGCGTTCGCACGCCGGCTCGACGTCGTGTGCTCGTTCCCGGAGCCCGACGCCGTCGATCGCCTCGCTCTGTGGCAGCGGCACCTGCCCGACGTGGTCCCTCAAGCTGACGACATCGACCTCACGGTGCTTGCCGACCAGCTCCAAGTGTCGGGCGGCACGATCCGCAACATCACCCTCACCGCCGCCCATGCCGCAGCGAGCAGTGACATGCCCATCGATCAGGCGATGCTCGTCGCTGCCGCTCGACGCGAGTACACGAAGCTCGGCCGCCTGTTCTCGATGAGCACGACCTGAGGGGCCCGCGCACACGAGCACTCAGATGCTGGTGGAGTGCTACTTTCACCTCGTTGCGCCGGACGGAACGGTGGAGCAGGAGAGGGCGGATCTGATGCGAGCGGTGGACGGTTCTCGTCGATCGAAGGTCGACGTCTCCCATCAGCCCGTGCCCGACGAGGTCGTCCGTCGGCAGGCCACCGTTCGGGTCGGCGCCGTCGACCATCCCGCCGAACGCCATGCCGATCAGCTCGCCGACGCTGCGCTCTCGCTGTCTCGGCGCTACGCCGGAGCGGCACCCGAGTCGCACGAGCAGGTCCACCGTTCGGCGACATCGGGCTCGGGATCCGGCGGACTCGCAGGTGAGTTCGACATCGACGCCTCGATGGTGCAGCGGGCCAGTTCGGGCGGCGTGGCGCTGGAGTCCACCGCGCGTGACCGACTCGAGGCGGGGTTCGGGCGCGACCTCGGGGGCGTGCGCGTCCACACGGGGCCGGCCGCCGCCGATCTGGCCGGCAAGATCGGGGCCAGGGCGTTCACCTCCGGTTCGGACATCTACTTCAACCGCGGCGAGTACACGCCGCACGACACGGCGGGCGATCACGTACTCGCCCACGAGGTCGCCCACACGACGCAGCACACCGACGGCCTGCACCGCTTCCCCGCCACCGCGATGAGCGCACCGGTCGCGTGGAAGGCCGAGACGGGCAGCGTCTTCCGGCCCGGCGCCGGCGTGTCGGGGGGCGTCTACATCCTGTCGGCGAGCGACACGCAGTCCCCCGTCCAGAAGGCCGTCGCGAAGCCGGTGTTCGGCATGACCGCCATGGGCGAGGAGACCGCCGAACAGCTCGTCGTCTCCGACCGCATCCTCGGGTCGCTGCTCGGGTTGCGGACACCGACCTCGCGCATCGTCATGAAGGGCACCGCCGAGTTCGACGAACTGGTCAACACCTGCCAGCACAAGCAACCCCCGAAGGCGGATCCGAACGACAAGACGTGGAAGCCGCTCTCGGCGGCCCAGTCGTTCGTGATCATGTCCGAGGTCCCCAACGCGGATTCGATCAAGGGCCTCGCCGAGGATGCGGGCGACGACCGCGGCAAGACGGCCGATCTGATGCGGACGATCTTCAACCCGGCGTTCCTGCGCGACCTGGGGAAGTTGATGATCGGCGACCTGCTCATCGGCAACCCCGACCGCCTCATGGGCAACGCGGACAACATCGGCAACGTGATGGTGTCGATGCAGAACGGCGCGGGCGAACTCCACGCGATCGACAGCACTGCGTACCTGCCGAAGTGGAGCAAACCCGGCGGTTTCTCGGTCGAGGGGAACCTGATGATCGACGCCCAGCAGGAGTTCGCCAAGGGGCCGGCGGCCAAGCTCGAGCGGTTCTTCGCCGTCGTCGTCGAGACGATGAAGTCGAAGACGACCGGCACACCTGCCAAGCCGACCTGGCAGTACATCGAGAACGGCGCCAAGCAGTACTTCGACCGGTGGTTGGGGATGTTCCAGCAGGGGTGGGACGACGGGATCGCGATCGCCATGACCCTGGCCGGTTCCAGTGGCGAGGAGTACCTCCAGGGGGCGATGGGCGGGCTCGGCGGAAAGAACGTCAACGCCGAGGGAGCGAAGACGAACGCCATCTACATCGCCGGACGGGGAGCGGGCGGGTCACACACCGATGCCATCGCACGTGCCTCGGCGGTGAACGTCAGCAACATGGCTCGATCGTTCGATCGTTCGGTGTTCACCGTGCCGACCGACGCGCTCGCGGCCCAGCGGTTCGTGGCCCCCTCGAAGCACGTGTTGGAGGCCGACTGGGTGGAGCCCCCCTCGCTCCCGGCACCAGCGGAGTTGAAGAAGGTGGTGCCGGCGAACAAGATCATGTCGCTGACCCCGAGCGAGAAGCAGGTGCTCAGCTCGTACCCAGCGTCCATCGACGCTGCCCACACCGAGGTCGACACGAACCTGCAACCGAAGAAGCGTGGGATCCTGCGCAAGAGCGTCCCTCGCGACCGCAACCTGCTCGGACATGCCATGGTCGATGCGAACGCCGTCGTGGCGGGCGCGGGGCGGGCGCTCAACCTGGCACACGCACTCAACCTTGCCTCGTCGGCGCTGACCGACGGGGTGAAGCATGCGCAAGGCAAGTTCGAGGGATCCGAGGCAGTGGCGGTGAAGCAGCTCGCCGGATTCCTGGACCGCATGCCGGCCTACCTCGAAGGCATCGCCAACCCCTACGTCGGTGCGCTCAGCGCCGTCAACCTCGCCGTTCCTCGATCGTCGTACTCGCAAGAGGGAGCTGAGGTCGTGACGCACGCGACGAAGGCAGCGTCGCAGCTGGGGACCTTCACGTCGGTGCTCGAGATGACGCGCAAGCGGGATCTCCGCAAGGTGACCGCCCACCTCTGATCGGCGGGCGAGGCGCGCCGGTTCGGTCTCGACCGGTACCGTCCGATGCATGGACCTGGCGCGGCTGCAGGATGTCATCGAACGCACCTACGGCGAACGCGACCGGGCGCGCGGCGTACCGGCCTCGGTGGCCTGGTTGGCCGAGGAGGTCGGCGAACTCGCCCAGGCCGTGCGCAAGGGCAGCCCCGAGCAACGCCTCCACGAGTTCGCCGACGTGCTCGCCTGGGTGGCATCCCTCGCCAACCAGGTGGGGATCGACCTCACGGTCGCGGTCGAGCGCTACGCCAACGGCTGCCCCTCCTGCGGCGCGATGCCCTGCACCTGCAGGTGAGGTTCAGACGAGGAACAGCTCGGCGATCTGCACGGCGTTGAGCGCCGCGCCCTTGCGGAGGTTGTCGTTGCTCACGAACAACGCCAGGCCGCGGCCATCGGCCACCCCCGGGTCGACGCGTACGCGGCCCACGTAGCTCGGGTCCTTGCCGGCGGCCTCGAGCGGGGTCGGCACGTCGCTCACGACCACGCCGGGCGCGCCGGCGAGCAGTTCGAGCGCTCGCTCCACCGACATCGGCCGAGCGAACTCGAGGTTGAGCGAGAGCGAGTGCCCGGTGAAGACCGGGACCCGGACACAGGTGCCGGAGACGGCGAGGTCGGGGATGCCGAGGATCTTGCGGCTCTCGTTGCGGAGCTTCTGCTCCTCGTCGGTCTCGAACGACCCGTCGTCGACGTACTTGCCGGCATACGGCAGCACGTTGAACGCGATCGTCTTGGAGAACTTCTGTGGCGCCGGGAAGGTCACGGCGTCTCCGTCGTGGGTCAGCTCCGCGGCGTGCTCCACCACGGCACGCGCCTGGCGGTCGAGCTCCTCCACCCCGGCCAGTCCGCCACCCGACACCGCCTGGTAGGTGCTCGCGATCATGCGGACGAGACCCGACTCGTCGTGCAGCGGCTTGAGCACCGGCATGGCGGCCATCGTGGTGCAGTTGGGGTTGGCGATGATCCCCTTGGGAGCCCGACGAGCGTCCTCGGGGTTGACCTCCGACACCACGAGCGGCACGTCCGGGTCCATGCGCCAGGCCGAGGAGTTGTCGATGACCGTCACGCCGGCCGCGGCGAACCGAGGGGCGAGCTCCTTCGAGGAGGTCGCGCCGGCCGAGAACAGGGCGATGTCGAGCCCGGTCGGATCGGCCGTGGCCGCATCCTCCACCACGATCTCGCCGTCACCCCAGGGCAGGGCGCTCCCGGCCGATCGAGCCGACGCGAAGTACCGCAGCTCGGCCAGCGGGAAGCCCCGCTCGGCGAGCAGTCGCCGCATGACGGCTCCGACCTGACCCGTGGCTCCGACCACACCCACACGCAATCCTGCACTCGCCATGGCAGCGAGGCTAACGGCGCCGGGCTCCGCGCCCGCCCGCCGTTTTCGCGCGCTCGACTAGGGTCGGGTGATGCACCGCCGATCCGGTCGTTTGTTCGCGTCTGCACTTGCTCTGGTCCTGCTCGCCTGCAGCAGCACCGACGACACGGGCGCCCCGACGGCCTCGTCGGTGGCCGACGCCGAAGCGACCGGTACGGCCGAGACGCAGGGCACGGCCGAGGCCGGTGACTCCGCCGACACGACCACGACCACGGTCGCCGCCCCGCCGACCACGGCAGTCCGCCCCCTCGTCGAGCTCGCCAGCCTCGACCCCGACACCGACGAGATCGTGCTCGAGGAGGTCGACACCGGCATCCCGCTGACCTTCGAGGCGGTGGTCGAGCTGGGCGTCGAGGAGGGTCTGTGGACCGAGGCCGAGGGTCTCGTGCGCGTGCTCCGCGCCGTGATCGGCGAGGTCCCCACCGAGCAGGTGCCCGGGTTCGACGGCGTGCTCTCGACCAGCCTCAGCGGACTGATCGCTGCGATCGACGAGCTCGACTCGCCCACCGACGACGAGGCCGACGAGCTCGCCCGGCTCCGGCGGATCGTGTCCCCGCCGATCGACGTGGTCGAGGCGCTGACGATCGACGCGACGCCCGGGGGTCCCGGCGATGCGTTGCAGCTCCCGGCGGCGGCCGCTCCGGGCGACTGCGCCGCGGTCCAGGCCGACGCCTTCAGCAGCTCCACGACGATCTCCGGCGGGTGCTACCGGATGATCGAGGCCAGCGCCGCGGGCACGCAGCAGCGCGTCTTCTACCCGGCCTGGTACGAGGAGACGAGCCTGGCCGACTTCCCGCAGGCGGCCCTCGAGGCGCTCGTGACGAGCGTCGAGGTCTACGCCGAGCTCGCCACCGTCGGCGACATGGATCTCATCTTCTCGCTGGCCGACGACGACGGCACCCTGGCGATCGCCGTCGACGCCGCGGCCGTCGACTGGGGGACGGCGACGTTCGCCGGAACCTGCCCGATCACCATGTTCCCTGCGGCGGGGTCGAGCTTCGGGGCCTTCCAGCAGACCGTCGCCCACGAGGCCTGGCACTGCGTCCAGCACTACTCGGGCGACATGAGCGACTACGGCTCGAAGGCGTGGTTCATGGAGGGCGCAGCCGAGTACTTCTCGAACGTCGTCTACCCGACCATCGACGACGAGCACGGGTGGCTGCCGTCGTTCGACGAGCGGACGGTCCGGGGATCGCTCCTCGACCTCGACTACGCCACCTGGGTGTTCTGGCAGTACCTCGCCAACGTGTCCTCCCCCCGGTCGGTGGCGGATCTCCACGTGGCCATGTCGCTCACCGGTGACGGTGGCCGAGCTCTGATGCAGGACTACGACCGGGAGATCCAGGAGTTCACGATCGCCTTCGTCGCCGGCCAGGTCGCCGACGCCAGCGGGGCCATGCTGCCGCGGGCCCGCCGCTTCGAGTTGCCGCCCAAGCTCGGCGAGGCCGACGAGGGGACCACCATCTCCATCGTCGCCGAGCCGTTCGTGCTGCGCCGCTATGCGCTCGACTACGCCAAGGAGCTGCGCTTCCTGCAGAGCGACGCCACCGAGACCGATGGCCGTGAAGCGATGGTCGAGTGGCCGGACCGCTTCGCGATCGAGGCCTGGAAGGGGATCTTCCCCGAGATCCGCTCCGAGTGCGACGAGGATGTGCGCTACGGCGTGGTCGCCACCACGGTCGACGCCACGCACGAGGTGAAGATCGAGATCGACGAGGTCGAGAAGGCCGAGTGCGATCCGTGCCTGCTCGGCACCTGGGAGATCCGGCTCGACACGTTCCGCGATCGCCTCACCACCCGGTTGGCCGCCGAGGGCTTGCCAGGTGGCGCGACGATCGAGTTCCTCGGTCACTACTACCTGGCGATGGACGACGACGGGGTGTTCTTGGAGCAGCGTGACGGCCTCACCTCGCGGATCGGCGCGCAGGGCTTCTCCGCGGACATCGTGACCAGCTCGTTCAGCGAGGGCGCCTACACCGCCGACGGTGAGACCTTGGCGGTGACCGACATGGTCCAGACCTACGTCGAGGTGACGAGCAACCTCGGGCCTCTCGCCATCGTCCTCGGTGAGGATTCGGGGACCGCCAGCGTGTTCGGCGGCCCGACCGTGGTCGTCGACGGTGTCGGTCAGCCGAGCGACACGGGTGGTTCGGCCACCTACGAGTGCGACGAGGAGCTGCTCGTCATCACGGTGGCCGGCTTCGACTCCATCACCCTCGACCGGGTGGACAAGATCCTCGAGCCGCCGGCCCGCGATTGATCAGCGCACGGTGGCGACGAGCCACCAGTGGTGGGGGTTGATCCCCTCGAAGGTGCCGGTCCCGGCGGCGATCGAACCCGTGCTGCTGCGCGGGTGCCGCCAGACCACCAGGTCGGTGAGCTGCGCCTCGATCGGTCCGATCACCTGGTCGGGGGTGATCCGGTTGGCCTGCCAGGCGAGCCGGGCGAAAAACCGACGCGAGGACAGCCAGGTCCCGAGGCTCGGCACGCGGAAGCTCGAGCGCACGAGCGCGCCGGCGGGGAGCACGATCGAGTCGAGTCCCGAGCGCGACCGGAAGTTCAGCGCGATCCGGCCGCCCGGCTTGGTCACCCGGACCGCCTCGGCCACCAGGTCGAGGGCGTCGTCGGGGTCGCAGTGCTGGAGGGTGATGTAGCTGAACGTGACCTCGGCCGAGTCGTCGGGGAGGTCGAGGGTGTGGCCGTCGGCCACCTCGAGGGTGCGGAGGCGGTCGACGCGCCCGAAGTGGGCGACCGTCTGGCGGCAGCGCTCGAGGAACCCGGCGTCGAGGTCACAGGCCACGACCGAGCCGTAGACGCGGGTGAAGGCGCAGGTCATCCGGCCGATCCCGCTGCCGATCTCGACGAACGTGGCGGCCTCGGCCCCACCGGGAACGTTACGCAGCTCGAACAGGTCGAGGTAGGTGGGGACCTCGTCGTCGCCGGTGGCCACGAACTCGGCCAGCGTGAGCTCGGACCCGGTGGCGTTGTTGAACACCCAGCCGGTCTCGCGGACCACTTCGTCGCCGCTCGCGAACCCCTCGGTGACGCGGCCGGCCGTCTTCCAGGGGATGAGCTGTGGACGGCGGCCCATGGCGTCAGTGTGCCAGACCGGTCTCAGGTGCGCTCGGGGAGCGGTGCCGCGTACGCCTGACCCGAATCGAGCCCGAACGCCGTGTGCAGCGCACGGGCGGCTCGCTCGAGGTCTGCCGCGGCGATGACCACCGAGATCCTGATGGTCGAGGTCGAGATCATCTCGAGGTTCACGCCCTCGTCGGCGAGGGTGCGGAACATCTTGGCGGCGATGCCGGGGGAGGTCTTCATGCCGGCGCCGACGAGCGACAGCTTGGCGATGTCGGCGTCGTGGGTGACCCCGGCGGCCGCCATCTCGGCGGCGACCTGCTCGACGATGCCCTGGGCCACGCCCATGTCGGCCATCGGCACCGTGAAGCTGATGTCGGTCGTGCCCTCGGTGGAGGTGTTCTGCACGATCATGTCGACGTTCACGTTGGCGTCGGCGAGCGGCTCGAAGAGGGCCGCGGAGATGCCCGGCCGGTCGGGCACACCGAACACGGTGACCTTCGCTTCGGACATGTCGGTGACGACACCGGAGATGATCG
>CAYRXQ010000003.1:17467-34511 GCA_964428115.1 uncultured Ilumatobacteraceae bacterium | reverse complement strand
CGGTGGTGGCCATGCCGAAGCCCACGGCGGTGAGGTTGGAGCGCAGGATGCCGATGGCGTGGAAGGGGCCGGTCATCCAGAGATCGATGTGGTTGCGGGGGGTGGCGCCGATCCCGCTGCTGACGGCGACGTTGCCGTTGTTGCCGGCGACGTCGCCGCCGGGGGTGTAGCCGGGCTTGCCGGGGATCTCGTCGTGGCTCATGCCGTTGAGCAGCATGTAGTTGGCGTGCGCAGCTCCCTCGAGCGACCAGCCGGGGTTCTCCACCACCGGGCTCAGACCCGACATCGCTCGGTAGGCGTTGACGATGCCGAGCCAGTCGTTGTCGCTGATCGCGGCCCGGGCGGTGCCGCCGGGGACGAGGGTGACCGTCGCGATGCTCACGGCGACGGTGATCGCGGCGATCGTGGCGGCCAGACGGCGGATCGATGATCGATGTGCTCCCATGATCGTTCCCTCGCCACCGTCGGCGTCGTGCGGAGGTCATCTCCGGAGGCGGGGGGTGCTCCTTCCAAGAGGGGCATCGGCACCTGGGGAGGGGTCTTGACCGTGCCCATCCACGCGGGGGACCCGAAGCACGCACCAGACCCACGCGGGGTGGTGCAGACGCACCATCGGCATGATCGATCCGCCCCGGAGCAGGCCGTTCGTGGTGATCAGCGGGGCGGCCGGTGGTGGTCTTGCCCGGATCTTGAGCCGATCTGGAGCGAACCTGGACCACGCGCCGGGGAGGCCGTGGTCTGGCGGGAGGACCGCCATCCGGCAGGATCGCGGGGTGCGCAGCGATGCCGAACGATGGGACCTCCGCTGGAGCGAGCTCCCCGCCACCGATCTCGTCGACACACGGGTGCCGGCCGCGTTCTCGTTCGAGGCCTCCCGCCTGCTCGTCCGTGAGCTCCTCGACGGACTGGGTCGGAGACAGGACCCGGCGGTCGACCCGGTGCGCGCCCTCGATCTGGCCTGCGGCACGGGCTACGAGACGGCCTGGGCGGCCGAGCTCGGCTTCGAGGTGGATGCCGTCGACGTGTCCTCGGTGGCGATCGACCGTACCCGGCACCGCCTCGATCGGCTCGGGCTCGCGGATCGGGTCCGCGCACGGGTGGTCGACCTCGACGACGGACTGCCCGCCGACCTGGGTGGCCCCTATCACCTGGTGCTGTGCCAGCGGTTCCGCGTGCCGTCGCTGTACCCCGCACTGCTCGCCGTGACCGCGCCCGGCGGGCTGCTGGCGATCACCGTGCTGAGCCGGGTCGGCCTGCACGGCGACGGCGGGGCCTTCCACGCGCCGCCGGGTGAGCTGGTGGCCGCGTACGCGAGCCTCCCGTCGGCCGAGGTGATCTGTTCGTTCGAGGCCGATGGCGAGGCATCGATCGTGGTCCGCCGGCTCGGGCCCGCCGGCTCGGCACCTGCCTGACCGAGGCCTCGGCCCGGTGGTCGACCCCCAGTAGGGTCGGCGCCCATGCACGACGAGGTGGTGCCCGGCAGCCTCCCCCCGCCGGCGGTCGTCCCGGCCCCCGCCGCAGCCCCCGGGTGGTATGCCGACCCCTGGTCGCTCGCGCCCTACCGCTGGTGGGACGGCGCGATGTGGACGGCCAGCATCACCTGGCCCGGTGGACGCGCGGCTGCGCCCGGCGGCACAGGGGCGGGAACCGCGACGGTCACCGCCTCCGACGAGCGACGTCCGCGGCTGCCGGCCTGGCTCAGCCCGCCGGTGCTGGTCTCGGCCGTCTTCGTCGTTCCCCTCGCCGCCATCTCGGTCGCGCTCGAGCCGATCATCCTGCTGCTCGCCCTCGTCCCGCTGCTGTTCGTGCTGCCGGTGCTGATGTGGATCGATCGTCTGGAGCCCGAACCGCGGGCGGCCCGCCTCCACGCGTTCGCCTGGGGTGCGACGGCGGCGGTGCTCGTGGCGGTGATCGCCAACACCATCGTCGGCCTGACCCTCGGTGAGGCGGCCGCCGCGGTGATCTCCGCGCCACTCGCCGAGGAGACGATGAAGGGGCTGGCCGTCGTCTGGGCGGTGCGACGACGAGAGGTCGACGGCGTGGTCGACGGGATCGTCTACGCCGGCTGGGCCGGCGCCGGGTTCGCCATGGTGGAGAACCTGGAGTTCTTCCTCGTCGCGGCCGACGAGGGGGCACTCGCGACCACCTTCGTGCTGCGGGGGATCCTCACGCCGTTCGCGCACCCCCTGTTCACCATGTGGATCGGCGCCGCGATCGGTCTGGCCGTCGCCCGCCGCGGACCCGGATCGTCACGCGTGCCCTCGTTCTGGCACCCCCGACGGGGCTGGTGGTGGGGCTGGGTGCTGGCCGTCGTGCTCCACGCCTCGTGGAACGGTTCGCTGGTGTGGGCCGGTGAGACCGGGTCGGGCTGGGTCCTGGTCGGCGCGGCGCTCTCGTTCGTGGCGGTGTTCGGCGGTGCGATCGCCCTCGTGGTCGGCGTCCGTCGCCGGGAGCGCGACACGTACCTGGCGATGGCGCCGACCCTGGTGGCGCACTACGGGCTGTCGCCTGCCGAGGTCGGCGTGGTCGGCTCCTGGCGGGAGCTGCTCACGGCCCGCCGGGGCCTGCCCCGGTCGGAGCGTCGACGCTTCGACCAACTGCACGCTGCGCTGGCCCGTCTGGCGGCCCTGCACGCCCGGCCCGCCGGGGTCGACCGCTCCGACGAGGCGCTCCTCGTCGACCAGCTCCACCGCGCCCGCCAGGCGGCCGCCGACCGCTGACCGCTCACGGCTGACCGCTCACGGCTCACGCGAGGAGCTGCTGGATCGTGCGGGCGATCCGAGCCGCGTCCGCGCCGCGCACCAGCACCCGCTTGTGCCGCGCGGTGGTCCCGCTCAGGAGCTCCACGCTCGAGCGGCGCACCCCCAGCAGGTCGGCCACGACGACGAGCACGGCCTCGTTGGCCTTCCCCTCGACCGGTGGCGCCGTGACCCGCAGCGCCAGGGCCTCCCCGTGGTCGCCGTGGACCCCCGTGAGCCCGGCGTGTCGAGCACCGGGGTGGACGCGCAGGGCGAGCACCACACCGTCGGGGTGCGGCGTGAGCCAGGGGGTCGCGTCACCGGTCACCGCTCGACCCTCCGGGGACTGCGGCGGGCACCGCGTGGCGCAGGTTGCGTGCGAGCGCGCGCCGGGTCGGCCACACTCTCGTCATGGCCCGCTCCGTCCGCACCGGATCCCGAGCCCGCATCGCCCTGCACGGCCGGGGCACCAGCGGGTCGAGCCGGCTGCTGCCGATCGCTGCGACCGCGGTGGTCCTGGGCGCCGGGATGGTCCTCGCGGCGTGCGGTGACGACGCGCCCGACGCCGCCGGCGTGGTGAACGGCCCCGACGTGTACGAGGCGCGGTGCGCCTCCTGCCACGGTGCCGATCTGGGCGGCGGGGCGCTCGGTCCGTCGCTGCGCTCGGAGCTCTACGGCCTCGACCGCTTCACCGACGACCAGATCCGCGCCTCGATCTCGCAGGGCGTCGAGCAGGTCAACTGGGACTTCGGCCCGATGCCGATGGTCTCGGGCCTGTCGGCCGCCGAGGTGGATGCGGTCGTCGCCCACCTGCGTGCGGTGCAGGCCGCCGAGGGCCTCGAGCCGTTCCCGCCGGGCTGATCCGCCGCTCCCGACCGGATCGCTCGGGTCGGGTGTCGGCGCACGGACCCCACACCGCCGGTCAGCCCAGCGCGGCTGCATCGACCCAACACGCGTGGAAGCCGTAGGGCACCCGGCGGGGGAGCCGGACCCGTGCGACCGGTCCGGCGGCGACCCGGGTGGCATCGAACACCAGCAGATCGCTGCCGTCGCGTGCCGCGTCGTAGCCGAAGGTGAGCAGCCACCCCTCACCCTCGGCCGCGCTGGCGCCCGCCGGGACGAAGAGCGTCTCCGCGCACGACTCCGACGGACCGGGATCCCACGCGTCGAAGCGTCCGGTGGTCGTGTCGAGGTGGGTGACCCCGCCGAAGTCGTACCCACCCAGGGTGTCGCGGGTCGTCGCGTACCAGGCGTGGCGATGGGGTCGACCCCGGTGGCGCCCGTCGGTGGTCGGGAGATCGAGCGTCCCCGCGGCGAGCCGGGTGTCGTCGAACGAGAGCGGTGCCGTGTTGCCGGGGCCGCCGACACCGCGCAGGCGCCAGCGGTGGAGAGCGTTGATGCCGGTGTCGCCGCCGGGGGCGAACATCGTCGGCAGCCGGCTGACGTCGACGACCACGTCGTCGCCGTCGCGCCAGGCGTTCGTGCCGTGGAACACGTAGCACGGCTCGATCTCGACCCAGCGCGCCGCGCTCGACGGGCCGCCGAGCGGGAAGGTGCCGACCCGGGCGCCGTAGGCCGGGTCCCAGCCGAAGGGCATCTCCCCGGCGATCGCCAGGTCGAGGTCGAACACCACCGGCAGATCCCAGAACACGACGTCGCGGTCGGTGATCGCGAAGTCGTGCACCATCGTCGGCCCGGGCACGGTGACCTCCTGGCTCGAGATCACCCGGCCGCCGGCGTCGATCACGAGGTAGGTCAGGTAGGGCGGGACGAAGCCGTAGGCGAACGCATGCAGGAGCCCGGTGGCCGGGTCCAGCTTGGGATGCGCCGTCAGCGCCGTCGTCAACGTCCCGCCGAGATCGGTGGCGCCCACCGTGGCCAGATCGGCAGTCGACAGCTCGTAGGGGAACCCCACCTCCTGCAGGCTGAGCAGTCGTCCGGCGTGGTGGACGACCGAGGTGTTCGAGGAGTTGTTGGCGCCGCCGGGCGGACCGGTGCCACCGCCGCCGAGGAGGTCGCCCTGGCCGAGGAGCGGCGTGCGGACCCAGCGGTTGCGATACCACCGCGCCCGTCCGCGCTCGAGCCGCACCCCGTGCACCATGCCGTCACCGAGGAACCAGTGCGCCCCGGCCCCGCCGGCCGGGTTCGAGCCGTTGCGCACGTACAGGCCGTCGAGCTCGGGTGGGAGCGCGCCATCGACCTCGAGGTCGAAGGCGTCCAGCTCGTCGGGGACCGGCGCGAAGTTGCCCTGCATCCAGTACGGCACCGACGGGTCGTAGGGCACCGTCGCCGGAGCGGTCGTGACCGGTGTGGTCGAGGTCGTGGTGGTCGCGGTCGCGGCCGTCGTCGTCGGCGCCGTCGAGGGCGCGACCGTCGACGCGACGGTGCTCGGGGGTGAGGTCCCCGCCGCGGTGGCCGGTGCAGCGGCGTCGCGCCCGCCGGTGCAGGCGGCGAGGATCCCCGTGCCGAGCGCGCCGAGCGTCAACCCGAGGAGCCGCCGGCGCTCGATCAGGGCGTCGAGGGCCAGTGGGTGGATCGGGGCGCGTCGTTCGGTCATGTGGCCGAGCCCGCGGGTGCCTCGACGATCCGCATCGTGCAGCCCGCCACCACTGCGGTCTGCGCCGGGGTGCCCGGCGCTCCCTGGAGCTCGAGCACGTCGACGCCCTCGCCGCGCGACGGATCGGCCGGGACGAAGCGCAGTGTGCCCTCGTCGAGCGCGATCGTCGTCGCGTCGCGGGGCGCGCGGTCGAGGACCTCGGCCCATCGGGCGCACATCGCCTCGGGCTCGTTCGCCGCGATCTCGACGGTTGCGATCCCGGTCACGGTGTCGGTCACCAGGTGGTCGCGCCACACGGGGCCCGCCCACGGCCACTCGGCCCAGTCCTCGGCGCGATCGATCGACAGGATCGCGCCGCCCACGTCACGCGGGTGCAGGTGCAGGCCGGTGATGCCCTCGGCCGGTGCCTCGAACACGATGCGGACCCCGGTGCGCTCCATGCGGGCGCGCACCGCGTCGAGGTCCTCGTCGGTCTGCAGGATCACCATGTAGCCGCCGTCGCCGCCACGTCGCTCCAGGAAGCGTCCGGCGGTGGTGCCGTCGCGCGTCGGGCTGACGACCTCGAGGAAGGCCGATCCCACCGGGAACAGCGCGTTCTCCAGGCCGAACACCGCGACCCCGGGGTCGCGAAAGCAGCGCTCGACGCCGAGCGCCGCGACGATCTGGCGCTCCGCTTCCTCGAGGTCGCCGGCCACCAGGGCCACCTGACGCAGACGTGTCCGAGGTTCGGTCCCCATCCCCGCAGTGTCGCGCAGCCCGCTCCACCCGACGGTCGGTGCGCGGTCCGTGCACGATCGAGCGCCCCCGAGCGCCCTCGCCCGTCCTCGCCCGCCCTCGCCAGCCCGTCTGCCCGCGCCCGTCCACCTGCCTGCCCAGCCGTGGCCGGATCGCTACGGTCCCGGTCGTGCAACGCCATCCGATCCCGAGGATCCTCGCCGCCGGTGCCCTGGGGGCTGCCCTGTTGCTGGGCTGCGGCGCCGACGATGACGACGACGCGGTGGTCGCGACCACGCCATCCACGACACTCGTGTCCGAGCCCACGGTGACACCGACCGAGACGCTGGTCTCGGAGCCGACGGCGCCGCCACCGACCGAGCCGCTGCCATCGACCGCGCCCGACCAGGGCGCGGCCACCCCGGCGCCCGCCGCGACCGACCCGCCGATCGTGGCCGGGCGCGCGATCGATCGGGTCACGGCCCCCGAGGCCTCGACGGTCGCCGCGCTGCTCGCACTCGACCGGCCGGTGATCGCCGCCCACGCCGGCGGCGACTTCGCGGCGCCCCACTCCACGATGTACGCCTTCACCGAGGCCGTCCTCGCCGGGGTCGACGTGCTCGAGATGGACGTGATGCTCACCGCCGACGGCGTGCTCGTCGTGCACCACGACGCCACGGTCGACCGCATCACCCCTGGCGCCGGCCGGCTCCGCGATCTCACCCTCGCCGAGATCCAGGCCCTCGACGCCGCCCACTGGTTCTCGGGCGGGGTGTGGGTCGACACCTCGCTCCCCGACGACGCCTATCCGTTGCGGGGCGTTCGCACCGGCGCGGTGCCGCCGCCCGAGGGATATGGGCCCGACGACTTCCGCATCGAGACGTTCCGCTCGGTCGCCGCCGCATTCCCCGATCACGTGCTCGACGTGGAGATCAAGGTCCCCGATGGCGACGATGGTGAGCCCGATCTCGCACGGGCGATCGACGGCGCACGGGTGCTGGCCCAGGAGATCGAGGAGCTCGACCGCACCGACTCGGTGCTGGTGGTCTCGTTCGACGACGAGGTGATCGCCGCGTTCCGCGGGTTCGCCCCCGAGGTGGCCACGAGCCCGGGCCTGGACACGTTGGTCGCGTGGTACGCCGGCTCAGCGCCGGAGTTCGCGCCACAGGACGTGGTGGTCCAGGCCCCGCCGTTCTTCGAGGGGATCGAGGTGCTGACCGTCGAGACGATCGACCGTGTCCACGCCGACGGCTTCGAGCTGTGGGTGTGGATGGACGACACCGCCACCCAGGAGACCGCCGAGTTCTACCGGGAGCTCGTCGCCCGCGGCGCCGACGGCCTCATCGTCTCGTGGCCCGCCATCGCCGTCGACGCGCTCGGCGGCTGAGGGCACCGATCGCGGGCGAGGACGTCCGCGACGGGCGCGTCAGTCGGCTGCCTCGGGCCGGAGCTCGCCCGAGACCACGAGTCGGAACCGACCGCGACCGGTCTTCTCGATGCGCACCGGGGCGTCCCGCTCGTCGAGTCGGCGCTTGAGCAGGATCAGCCGGCTCTCCAGGTTGTCTTTGAAGCCCGGCAGATCGAGGCTCGGGTCCAGTCGCAGCTCTCGGTTCGTGAACGCGGTCCGCCCATCGGCCACGTGTTGGCGCACGAGGGTCCACAGGATGCGCCCGGCGACGCCCTTGATGAGGTACTCGGTGTCGAGGAAGACGCTGCCGTCGACGTCGAAGAAGCGCACGGCCGTGACCGCAGCATCGCCCGGCAGCTCCTCGCTCGGCAGGTCCTCGTCCGGCTCGGTGGCTCGATCCGACGGCGCCGGCACCGGCGTGCGCCGGGCTGCCGGGTCCTCGACCGGACCGCGTCCTGACTGCTCGGCGGCCTCCTCGGGCCCGCATGCGAGGCGATCGAGCTCGACGGCGGCCGCGAGCAACGACGCGACGACCCCCAGGAGGTGTTCGTCGGTCGCGTCGTAGGCGGCGGGCTCCACCGACTCGGCGACGAGCACGCCCGTGAGCTGTCCGGCGACCGTCGCCGGGACGGCGATCCGGCTGTCCACCCCGGTCACGCCGGGCGGTGGCACGTCGCGACCGGGCCGCACCCCGGTGAGTTCGTAGCTGGTGCGGATCGTGCGGGAGTACTTGCCCGCCTGGCGCAGGCCGCCGGCGCGGATCGGCTCGCAGCGCGCCGCCGCGGTGCCGATCTGCCCCTCGCCCAGTTCGACCTCCGAGCCGATGCCGCTGTGGTCGTAGCCGTGGCTGGCGATCGTCGACAGCCGCCGCCCGTCGCCGTCGAGGAGCAGGAACTGCAGGTACCGGTACCCGAGCACGCGGTCGAGCGCGTCGAGCGCGGTGTCGAGCGCGATGTCGGCGTCACCGGCGCGCGCGATGGCCCGCACGACCTCGGCGAGCCCCTCGAGCTCGGGGGAGGGTGCCCGGTCGGGCGGGAGCCCGGCGGGGACCGCGCCGCTGGGGTGAGGCTGGAGCTGCACCACCTCGACGACGCGGAACACGTCAGCGGCGCGCAGGCGGTACACGTCCTGCATCCCCTCGAGCTCGGCGAGGGCGGCGATGTCGGCCTTCATGCGCTCGAACAGCGGACCGCGGCGTTCGGTGCGCTCGTAGACGAGTGCCAGGCGGTACTCGTCGTAGGTGAGGGGATCGAGCAGGAGCAGGTCGGCGCGTGGGTTGGCGGCGAGGTTGCGGGCCGTCTTGGACATGAACTGGTTGGAGAGCGCGATGCGGTGGTCGTCCACCCGGTGGGCCCGGGAGATGTACGTGACGTTCGCCGTGCCGTCGGCCGACGCGGTGGCGAGCACCGCCGGCACGGCACCGCCGAAGCAGCGCTCGATCTCGGTCAGCCCCACCGGCCGATCGTCGGTGGGGGTCATGGTGCAGGTGCCCGACGGGTGGGGCGGGATCCGGCCGACGGTCCCGGTGTCTGGTCGTAGACCTCCTCGACCACCAGCTCGACGCCGAGGAGATCGGTCGGCAGGAAGCGCCGCAACACCTCGACCGACGTCCCGTCGACGCGGTGGATGACGTCGACGAGGAGCGCGCAATGGTGCTCGACCAGCTCGGCGTCGGCCTCGGTGAGCGGACCGACCGCCACGATCGGGCCCTTCACCTGGACCGACTCGAGCGTGGCCACGTCGGCACCGGTGACGGCCGCCTTGCCGTGACCGAGCGCGTCGACGACGGCCGGGTCGTCGACCGACAGCGCGAACCGGACCCGGCGCCGTGCGGCGTCGACCACCTCGAACGACCAGGCCCGCGTGACCCGGGGGGCGCCGTCGCGCAGCGTCACCGCCGCGATCAGTGCCGCACCGCGGTGCGCGATCGCGTCGAACGTCGCGATCCCTGCGTCGAGCTCCGGGTCCGGTGGGCCCGGTGTCTCGCCTGGATCTGAGGCCGTGGTGGGCTCGGACATCGCGGGTCGAAACCTACTGCGGGTCCCGTGCAGGTCGCGTGCTGGTTCGCGCAGGGTCGTGCGGGACCTCTGCGGGATCTCTCACGGGGAATGCAGGAACGGGCCGTGCTCGTGTTCCCCACCATGGACAGCGGCAGCCCGGGACGGCCGGGCGCTGATCCGGACCGACCGGATCCGACCCTTCGAGAGGACCGACCATGACCGTCTTGACCCACACGACCTCGACCCACACGACACCGATCCACGGTGTCCAGCCGCCCGGTGCGACCGCACCGGGGCTGCTCCTCGGCAGCGATGTCTTCCGGCTCGTCGCCGTCGACCTGTACCGCGACGTCCACAAGGGCATCCGCGCCGAGCTGTTCGCGCTCACCGCCACCGCCGGCAACCTGGCACCCGCCGACTCGGCCGACCGCGCCGCGCTGGCCGAGCACGTTCGCTCCGTCGCCCGGATGCTGGCCTCCCACGCCGAGCACGAGGACCGCGTGATCGATCCGGTGCTGCGCGAGCACCTGCCGGCCCTGGCCGAGGAGATCACCGCCGACCACGAGCGCATCGAGGCCCGCATCGACACGATCGTCGCCCTCGCGGCGGCCTCGGCGATGGCCCCGGTGGCCGACCACCGTCGTCTCTCCCACCTGGTGTACCTCGAGCTCGCCGAGTTCACCAGCGAGTACCTGGCCCACCAGGACCTCGAGGAGCGCGTCGTGATGCCGGCCCTCGAGGACGCGATCGGCCCCGAGGGCACCCTCGACCTGCACGTCGCGATCGTCTCGAACATCCCGCCCGACGAGATGGCGCGGTTCCTGGCCTTCATGCTCCCGGCGATGAACGTCGAGGATCGCACCGAGCTGCTCGGCGGCATCCAGGCCACCGCGCCGCGCGAGGCCTTCGACGGGATCGTGGATCTGGCCCGCTCGGTCCTGTCCCCGATCGATGTCGTCATGGTCGAGAACCGGCTGGGGGTGGCGCGATGACCCGCCGCCGTCTCTCCCGGCACATGGTGCTGACCATGCTCGCGGTCGCGACGCCGATCGCACTGGCATCCTGCGGCGACGACACCGCTGCGGGATCGTCCCCGACCTCGGGTGCTCCCGAGACGTCCGCACCGGCGAGCCCGACGCCCGAGACCGCAGCGCCCGAGACGCCGCTCCCGGTCGACGTCGTCGAGGTCACGATGACCGACTTCTCCTACGGCGAGGTCCCCGAGCGCGTCGCGCCCGGGACGTCGTTCGCCCTGCGCAACACCTCGACCACCGAGCTCCACGAGCTCGTTGCCGTGCGCCTGCCCGACGACGAGACACGCTCGGTCGCGGATCTCGTCGCACAGGACCTCGGTGCGATCTTCCTGACGCCGCCGTCGTTGGTCGTGCTGGCAACGCCGGGCGCCGGACCGCAGGAGCAGATCGTCGCCGTCGGTGACGGCACCCTCAGCGAGCCCGGCCGGTACGCACTGATCTGCATGATCCCGACCGGCGCCGATCCGGCCGAGTACCTGGCTGCCGCCGCGGCCTCGCAGGACGGCCCGCCACAGGTGGACGGTGGCCCGCCGCACGCCGTCCACGGCATGTACGCCGAGATCGTGGTCGGATGATCACCGAGGCGGAGCGGGCGGCGCCCACGGCGCTGCCGGTCCTGCCCCCGGTCCTGCGCCAGGTCCCCGACCGGGCGCAGGACCGGCGGCGGGCGTGCTGACACGACCCGGGATCGGGTCGTTCGGGCCGCGGCTCGCCGGGTCGATCCCCTCCATCCGTCGCAGGATCGCGATCCGATCCGCGATCGGTGGGTGGGTGTCCATCCACCCGCCGAGCAGCGCCCGCTGCGGTCGCCGCGCCGGCTTGGGCTCCTCGATCCACAGATGCGCCGTCGCGGTCGAGACCCGCGACGGGACGGTCGGATCGGCCTCGAGCTTCTCGAGCGCAGAGCGCAGCCCGGAGGGATCGCGGGTGTACTGGACCGCCGAGGCGTCCGCCAGCGTCTCGCGCTGACGCGAGAGCGCGGCGCGCAGCAGCAGGCCGGCCGGCACCGCGACCACGTAGAGGATGAGCGCGATCGCGAGCGCTGCGCCGGCGATGCCGACCCCGGCGCTGTTGCGCGAGCTGCGCCGCATCGAGGAGCCCGCCAGGTAAGCGATGCGCAGTGCGACGTCGGCGAGCACGGCGATCGTCGCGGTCGTCAGCACGGCGAGCGTGGTGATGGCGATGTCGCGGTTGCGGATATGGGCCAGCTCGTGGGCGACGACGCCGCTCAGCTCGCGGCGTGACATCGTCGCCATCAGGCCGGTGGTGAACACGACGGCCGCATGGCGCTCGTCGCGCCCGGTGGCGAAGGCGTTGGGCGACGGGTCGTCGATGACCCACACCTGGGGCGGGGTGACCCCCGACGCGATCGAGAGCTCCTCGACGAGGTTGCGCAGCTGGCGGTGCTCGGGGCCGTCGGCCCGGCGGGCCCCGGCGAGGGCGAGCGCGGCGCGCCCGGCGAACAGGTGGGCGACCACGAGGTAGGCGGCGACGGCGAGGGTGGTCCCGATCAGCACGCCGAGGTGCGGCTGGAACGTCGTCTCGCACAGCTCGCCGGTCGGGTCGGCGCATGCCTCGGTGCGCAGGTGCGCCGGAGAGGTGACGAGGTTGACCGCCAGCCACAGCAGCGTGAACGTCCCGATGATCAGCACGGCCGAGCGCCGGCGAGCACGACGCTGCAACGCGACGAAGGTCACGGGCCCGTCGGTCACGGTGTGCAGCATGCCGCACGGTCGTCCGGTTGCGGCCGCGGCGACCCCGCTCGGTACGGTCGACCTCGGTCGTGACCGCCACCGACCCGAGTGGGTGGTCAGCATCGGGAGGAACCGCCGTGGAACGTGAAGCCTGGATCATCGACGCCGTCCGGTCACCGCGAGGTGTCGGCAAGCAGGGCAAGGGCGGCCTCGCCCACCTGCACCCCCAGCGGGTGCTCGCCCAGGTGCTCAACGGGCTCCAGGAGCGGGTCGGGTTCGATCCGTCCGACGTCGACGACGTGGTGTGCGGCAACGGCTCGCACGCCGGCGACCATGCCCACGACATCGGCCGCATGGCGGTCCTCGACGCCGGCTGGCCGATCACGGTCCCGGGCGTGACGCTCAACCGCTTCTGCGGGTCGGGCCAGCAGGCCGTGACCTTCGGTGCGATGGGCATCCTCGCCGGGCACCAGGACCTCGTCATCGGTG
Source organism: uncultured Ilumatobacteraceae bacterium (assembly GCA_964428115.1). Classification (GTDB taxonomy): domain Bacteria; phylum Actinomycetota; class Acidimicrobiia; order Acidimicrobiales; family Ilumatobacteraceae; genus CAYRXQ01. The sequence goes on along the minus strand of CAYRXQ010000003.1, from coordinate 21,877 downwards.
CCGGTGTCGAGTCGATGAGCCGCCCGGCGCGCAACGGCACCGACGGCTTCCACGCCAACAACCAGCACCTCCTCGACATGCACCCGCAGGTGCCCCAGGGGCTCTCGGCCGACCTGATCGCGTCGGTCGACGGCCGCAGCCGTGAGGACGTCGACCGGGTCGGCTTCGTCAGCCAGCAGCGCGCCGCAGCGGCGATCGCCGAGGGTCGGTTCGACCGCAGCCTCGTGCCGATCCTCAACGAGGACGGCACGGTCGCCCTCGACCGGGAGCAGTTCCCGCGCCCGGGCACCACGATGGAGACCCTCGCTCAGCTCACGCCGAGCTTCCCGGGGATGGTCGACTTCACGTTCGAGCAGGCCTCGGGCACGATGCGGGAGCTCATCGAGCAGAAGTACCCCGGGGTCGAGCTGCGGCACGTCCACCATGCCGGCAACTCCTCGGGGGTCGTCGACGGCGCTGGTGCCGTGCTCCTCGCCTCGCCCGCCTATGCGCGGGCGCACGGGCTCACGCCGCGGGCCCGCATCGTCATGTCGGCCGTGGCCGGTGACGAACCGTTGATCATGCTCACGGCCCCCGGCCCGGCGGCCAACAAGGCGCTGGCGCGTGCCGGCATGACCATCGACGACATCGACCTGCTCGAGGTCAACGAAGCCTTCGCCTCGGTGATCCTGCGGTTCATCGACGACACCGGCGCCGATCCCGAGAAGATGAACGTCAACGGCGGCGCGATCGCGCTCGGCCATCCGATCGGGGCGACGGGCGCGATGCTGATCGGCACGCTCGTCGACGAGCTCGAGCGCCGCGACCTCTCCACCGGTCTGGTGGCGATGTGCACCGGTGGCGGCATGGGCACCGCCACCATCATCGAGCGCATCTGAGGATCGAGCGGGTCCGACCCGACGATCCCCGACGCTCCCCGGCCATCACCCGATCACCTCGGGCGGCGACTCAGGGGCGCAGCAGCTCGATCGCGCCGACGGCAGCCAGGCCGAGCACCAACCCGAGGAACAGCCGTTGCGGGATGTGCGCGAACGCAGCCCGGCCGCCGTACACGCCGATCAGCACGAACGGCACCAGCAGCGCCGCGTAGCGCAACCCGTCGGCGGTGAAGAACGCGCCGCCATCGCTCCACGCGCCGAGCGCGAGGTACAGCGGGATCTTGGCCAGGTTCACCGCGAAGTAGAACCAGGCCGAGGTGCCGATCAGCTGGTGCTTGTCGAGGCCGAGCCCCACCAGGTAGGTGTTCATCACCGGCCCGGCCGAGTTCGACACGAAGGTGGTGAATCCGCCGGCCGTGCCGTACACGGCGGCATCGCGGGTCGTCGGCGCACGGGGTGGCCGGACCCGGACCATGCGCCACACCTGGATCGCGATCATCACCAGCAACGTCACCCCGATGACGACGTCGATCGGGCGGGTGCTGGATCCGACGACCACGAAGAACACCACCCCGGCCGCGAAGCCCGCACCCACCCCGGCGCTGATCCCGCGCAGCAGGTCCCACCGGGCGTGCTCCCGGTACCAGGCGACGGCGAACAGATCGGCGGTCAGCAGGATCGGCAGCACGGTGCCCGGCAGTTCGCGGCCCGTGACCACGGTGGCGATGAGCGGTGTCGCGACGAGTGCGGCGCCGGGCAGGGCGGTCTTCGACAGGCCGACGAGCACGGCGGCCAGCGCGCCGACGAGGATCGATCCGAGGGTGAACACGGGAGCGGTGGCTGGTGGCTCAGGTGAGCCCGAGGCGGGCGTACTGGTCGTCGGGCGCGGCGATCTCGTCGAGGGCGGCGCGCAGCAGGTCGATGGCGTGGGCCTCGCGGTCGACGTTCCCCGCACGGTTGTCGGTCTCGTCGGGATCGACCTCGGTGTCGTACAGCTCGTGGACCGGTGGCCTGCCGGCGCCGCGCCGACCCGCCCAGTACGGCAGCGGGTCGCCAGCCTCGAAGGGTTGGCGGATCACCGGGATCGTCGACCCGGGCATCCGGTCGAGCCAGGCCCGCTGGTCGGGGTCGGGGAGTCGGATGTCGGGGAACGCGTGGATCGGCATCGTCGACCACCGGTTGGACCACATCGACAGCGGCAGGTTGTCGGCCGTCGGCGCACGGGTGTAGCGGACGCGTCCGTCGGTCACGGTGACCTCGCGGCCCCAGACCCCGGTGATCGCGTGCTCGCGCACGGTCGTCGCGGTGCCGTCCAGCAGCGGCACGAGCGAGCGCCCGTGGACCGGTCGCGTGGGCGACACCCCGAACACGTCGCAGAGGGTGGCGTGCAGGTCGACGCCCGTGGTGAGTGCGTCCACCGACCCCGCGGCGCGACCCGGCCAGGCGACGAGCAGCGGGATGTGCCCCATCGGCCGGTACACCGGCACCCCCGGCTTGCCGAACACGTCGCGCTCACCCAGGTAATGGCCGTGGTCGGTGCAGATCAGCAGCGCCGTGTCGCTCCAGCGGTCGTGGCGGTCGAACACGTCGAGCAGCCGGCCGAGCCAGTGGTCGATGAAGCTCAGCTTCGCGCCGTAGTTGGCCCGCACGTGTCGGGCCGTGCGCTCGTCGAGCACGCCGTTGGCCACTGCGTCCACGGCGTACGGCGGCCAGATCACCGCCGGCCCCTCCCAATCGGGGTCGTAGCGGCCGGCCCAGGGGGCCGGGACGTCGAAGGGCTCGTGCGGGTCGAACTCGTCGACGAACAGTAGGAACCGCTCGGCCGTCGGCGCCTGGTGCTCGAGCCAGTCGGCCGCCGCGCGCATGGTCCGCGGACCGGGGAAGTCGTCCTCGTCGCGGAACCAGGTGCGGTTGGTGTCGTAGTGCCGTTCGATCGGGCCGGGCCGCGCCGGGATCGCCGGCGCCCCCATCCACGACGGGTCAGGCGCGGTGCGCCACGGATCGTCCTCGTGGCCGCGGACGTAGTCCCAGGCCGTGAACTCGGTGTGGTAGTTCTCGCCGCCGGTCTCGAACAGGTGCGGGTGGTCGGACACCAGCATCGTCGTGACCCCGGCCCGGCGCAGGAGCCGGGTGACCGGCTCGTCCCACAGCTCTACCGATCCCCACGGCCGCCACAGGAAGTCGAGCTCGCCGCACAGGATGTCGTGACGGGCCGGCATGCACGGCAGCGAGCCGGTCACGTGACGGTCGAAGCGCACGGCTCGGGCGGCGACCCGGTCGAGGTTCGGGGTGTCGAACTCGGTGCTCCCGTAGGGGCCGATCAGGTGCCGGTTGAGGCTGTCGAGGAGCACCACCACCATGTTGCGGGGTCCCGGTCCGGTGGCGGGTGGCGCGTCCATCCGGCCGACCGTACCGCCGGCCCGCATCGGGTGCGGATGCTCCCTGTGGTGCAGCCGCTCAGCCGCTCAGCCGGTCAGCCGGTGACGAGCGGGAGCAGTTGGTCGAGCGTGGCGATCTGGTGGTGCGGTTGGAGGTTCGGATCCGCGGTCGCCCGGCCGTGCGGGTTGTACCAGCAGGTGTGGATCCCCGCCGCCAGCCCGCCGCGGATGTCGGAGCCCAGGTTGTCGCCGACCATCAGCGCCCGCTCCCCACGCGCCGCGCCGCTGGGCCCGTGGGTGGCGAAGCCGGTGAAGGCCAGCTCGAAGATCCCCGGCGACGGCTTGGACACGCCGACCTCGCCCGACACCACGACCGAGCCGAAGTGACGGTCGAGGCCGAGGCGCGCGAGCCGGGCGCGCTGCACCTCGCCGAGGCCGTTCGTGACCAGACCCAGTGCGAGGCCGTCGAGGGCGTCGAGCGCCTCGAGCAGCTCGCGCGCCCCCGCATAGAGCTCGCCGTTCGCCCCGAGCGCGGCTACGAAGGCGTCGGCCAGCTCGGTCGCGAAGGTTACGTCGTCGCCGCCCTCGCCGCCGGCCAGTCCGGTCTCGGCGACGAACCGGTGGAAGCGCTCGGTGCGCACCTGGTCGGGGGTGCGCTCACCGCGCTCCACGGCGCGCCAGAGCTCGCCGTTGATCCGGTCGTAGGTCGCCCGGTGGACCGACGGATCGGCCACGCCGGCGCCGCGCAGGGTCAGGTCGAAGGCCAGGTCCTCGGAGGTGTCGGTGTCGAACAGGGTGTGGTCGAGGTCGAACAGCACCGTCGTGTAGCGCATCACCGGGCAAGGCTACGGTCGCCCGGGTGGTGGAGCGCCGGCGGTCGGGAGGCCACGGCCTCGGCCACGGTCTCGCGGACGCACCGTCGGCTGGTCGCCGCTTCGACTCGATCGTGGTGGTCGACTGGAGCGCCGCCGCGAGCCCGAAGCGTGGCGCCGACTCGATCTGGATCGCCTGCCTCGACGTCGACATCGACGTGTCCACCGACGTGTCCGAGGACGCGGCCGACGACGCGACCGATGACGCGACCGACGACGCGGCCGACGACGCGGCCGATGACGCGGCCGATGATGCGACCGCCGTCACGATCGCCGGTCGCG
>CAYRXQ010000003.1:0-17367 GCA_964428115.1 uncultured Ilumatobacteraceae bacterium | reverse complement strand
GACGCGGCCGATGACGCGGCCGATGATGCGACCGCCGTCACGATCGCCGGTCGCGGCCCCGGCGCGGCCACCGACGTACGCCTCACCAACCCCCCGACGCGCGCTGCCGCGCTCGGCGAGCTGCACGAGATCCTGGTCCGTCGGGCGGGGCGCCGGGTCCTGGTCGGGGTCGATTTCCCGCTCGGGTGCCCCGCCGGCCTCGTGGCGGCGCTCGGCGGGGCGCAATGGGACGACCTGTGGCGGATGCTCGCCGCGCGGCTCCACGACGACGAGCGGAACCGCAACGACCGCTTCGCCGTCGCCGCCGAGCTCAACGGCCTGCTCGGCCCCGGTCCCGGGCCCTTCTGGGGGTGCCCGCCCCGACGGGCTACCCCGACCTTGTCGACCCACAAGGTGCACCCCGTCCCGTACCCGACTGCGTTGGCCGAGCCGGGCGAGCTGGCCGAGCCGGGCGAGCTGGTTGCGCCGGGCGAGCTGGGCGAGCTGGTTGAGCTCGACGAGCTGGGTGCGCTGGGCGAGCTGGCCGAGCTGCGGCTCACCGAACAGCGGCTGCGGGCGGCGGGGCGTCGACCGTTCTCGGTGTGGCAGCTGCTCGGCGTGGGGAGCGTCGGGAGCCAGATGCTGGTGGGGTTGCCCGTGCTGCAGCGGTTGCGCACCGACCCGGCGCTGGCTGGGCGGCTGCGCGTCTGGCCCTTCGAGACCGGCTGCACCAGCGACCCCGGGGCCGGGACGACCGCCCCGATCGTGGTGGCCGAGGTCTGGCCGAGCCTGCTCCCGCTCGACCCGACCCGCCACCCGGTGAAGGACGCGGCGCAGGTGCTGGGCACCGCGGACCACCTGGCCGAGCTCGACCGGCAGGGCCGGCTGGCCGGGCTGTTCGAGCCCGAGCTCACCGAGGCCGAACGCCGGGTGGTGGTCGCCGAGGAGGGCTGGATCCTCGGCGTTCGGTGATGACCCCGGTCCGGCCACGACGGCGCAGGATCGCGGGACGGCGCAGGATCGCGGGACGGTCCCGGATCGCGGGACGGTGCAGGATCGGGGGACGGTCCCGGAACCCTGTCACAGCCCCTGGGTACGGTCGACACCATGGACGACGACCCGATCGGGCTGGTGGTGCACGCCGCCGATCTCCACCTCGGGGCGCCCCTGCGCTCGCTCGGCCGTCGCATCGACCCGGCTCGTGCCGCGAACCTACGTGAGCGCTCGACCCTCGCCCTCGACCGGCTCGTCGATCTGGCCGTCGACCGGTGCGCCGATGCCGTGGTGCTGGCCGGCGACGTCTACGACGGGGCCGACCGTGAGGTCGCGGCGCAGCTGCGGTTCGGGCGTGCCCTGCGCCGGCTCGCCGAGCACGGCATCCGGGTGTTCATCGCGCATGGCAACCACGATCCGCCGATCGCCCACCATCACCCCGTGATCCCCCTGCCGCCCGGTGTCACGGTGTTCGAGCCCGGCGAGCCGCAGGTGCACGAGCTCCCGCTGCGGTCCGGCAACCTCGCCCACGTCGCGGGTGTGAGCTTCGGGGTGCAGCACGAGCGCGAGAACCTCGCCGCCCGCTTCGCCGCGCTCTCGGTGGAACCCGAGCACTGCGTGGCGGTCCTGCACGCAAACGTCGAGGGCAGCACCGGGCACGACCCCTACGCGCCGTGCACGGTGGCCGATCTCGAGCACGCACCGGTCGCGTACTGGGCACTCGGCCACGTCCACCGTCGCACCGTCGCGCCGCTCGGCCCTGCCGGGTCGGGCCGCTGGTGGGCGTACCCGGGCAACCTGCAGGGGCGCAGCAGTGCCGGCACCGAGTGTGGGGCCAAGGGCGCCCTGGTGGTGCCCATCACCCGGTCGGGCATCGGCCAGCCCGAGTTCGTGGCGTGCGACACGATCCGCTTCGAGCGCGTCGAGGTCCGCGTCGACACCGCCGCCGACCTCGGCACCGCACTCGACCTGGTCGCCGAGGCGGCGCTGCTGGGCCGCGACACCGCCGGCGATCGCCCGCTGCTCCTGCGCCCCCGCCTGGTCGGCGCCACGCGGGCGCACGCCGACCTGGCCGGGGCCGGCGACGGGCTCCTCGACCTCGCTCGCGACCACCTCGGCGACGTCCTCGGCGAGGGGGCGCTCGTGGCGATCGACGTGGCCACCCGCCCGGCCGTCGACCGACAGCGACTGATCGACCGGGGCGATCTGTTGGCGGATCTGCTCGTGCGGCTCGACGAGATGCGGTCGGCCGACGAACCCGTCCTCCCCATGCTCCACGGGCGGCTCGACCCCGCCACGCTGACGATCCTCACCGAGCTCGGGGTGCACGACCCCCAGCTCGGTGGGTCGCTGCTCGATCGTGTCGAACAGCTCCTGGTCGAGGCGATGGTCGAGCCATGAGCCACGGCACTCACGACGACCGCGACGACCGGGAGGACCGGGTCGAGCCGGCGCACCGGCAGCCCTGCGAGGCCGATGAGATCAGCGTGGCCGACCAGGTCCGCGAGGACGACGACGACCGCAATGACCGTGATGACCGTGACGAGGTCATGGTGTGGCCGCGGCTCGTCGTCGACCGAGTGCGCGTCGAGCGGTTCGGTGGCCTCGCCGCGCGAGTCGTCGATCTGCCTGCCGCCCCGTTCGTGGTGCTCAGCGGCGACAACGAGACCGGCAAGTCGACGCTGGCCGAGCTGGTCGCGTGGTTGCTCGTCGGGCCCGGGGGCTCGGCATCCGATGCGCAGCGCTACGGCGACGTCGGCGCACACATCGGTGGTCGGCTCGCCGGCCGACTCAGCGGGCGGTCCTTCGAATCGACGGGATCGTTCAAGGTGCCCGCCAAGGGCGCACCGAACGCCGCCGGGTTCCGGGTCACCCTCGACACCGGCCCCGACCTCGACCTCGACCAGTGGCGTGCCCGCCTCGGCGGTGTCGACGCAGCGGTGTTCTCCTCGATCCACCGTGTCGAGGGTGAGCAGCTCCACGAGGGCGACGGGGTCGAGGCCCATCTGTCGCAGGTCGCATTGGCAGGCGTCGCGGGTCGCGTCGACCCGCGACGCCTGGTGGTCGAGCTCACCGATCGGGTCGGTCGGCTCACGACCTCGCAGGCCAAGGGCGCCGAGACCGTCGCCCGGGTCGGGGCCACCGCCGCCGCGATCCGCCGCGACATCGACGAGGCCGGCACCACGGCGCGCGACCATGCGCGCCTCCGCACCGAGCGCGAGCAGGCCGACGTCGGGCGGCGTGGCGCCCAACAGCAGCGCGACGAGCTGCGCGCACAGCGGTCGGTCGCCCAGACCGTGCTCGACGCCGACGAGGTCGCGCAGGAGGTCGCTCGGCTCCGCCGGCTCCAGGCCGAGGGTCCGGTGGTCCCCCCGGCGTGGGAGCCACTCGCTGCGGATCCCGCCGCGCTCGCGGCGGCGGTCAGCGCCGCCGACGAGGCCGAGGGCCAGCTCGCGGTGGCCAGCCGAACGCTCGAGCGTGCCGCCGGTGAGCTCGGGTGCACCGTCGAGCAGCTCGAGCAGGTCGTGCTCGACGACGGCTCGCTGGCCGAGGTCGTCCGTCTCGCCGAGGTGCTCCGGTCGGCCGACGCCCGGCTCGTCGAGGCACGCGGGCAGGTCGTCGAGGCCGAGTCGGCCGCGCAGCGGAGCACCGAGCGCGTCGACCGTGAGCTCGCACGGTGCGGGGTCGATCGCTCGGCGGTCGCCGCTGCGCAACTCGATGGGGCGGCACGCGGCGCCCTTCGAGCGGCGATCGAGCGATGGTCGCAGCGCAGCGAGGAGCTCGCGGCCGAGCGTCGCCGCGCCGATGGCGCACGTCGCGCTGCGGACGAGGCTGTCGCGCTGCATCGCCTCGAGACCGAGGCCTGGGAGGGTCGCGACACCGGACTGTCGGCCGCGGCGTGGTTGCAGCGCGGCGCCGCGCCCGCACCGCACCCGGGCGAACCCAGCCGTCCGTTCGCCACCGCGATGCTCCTTCCCGGGCTGCTGCTGGCGGTCGCCGTCGTCGCCGGCGTCCTGGGGGAGTGGCGGTCGGCCGCGGCCGTGGTGGTGGTCGCCGTCGTGGCGCTCGTGCTCCAACGTGCTCCGTCTCGTTCGACGACGGACGGCGCCGGGCCCGGTGGCGGCCAGGGTGCCGGGAACGGCGCCGGGCAGGGCGTCGAGCAGGAGCAGGGTGCCGGTCAGGGGCGCGGGCAGGGTGCCGGGCAGGGTGGCGAGCAGGGCGTCGGGCAGGGTGCCGACCAGGAGCTCGGCCGCGATGCCGACATCGGCGGAGTCCGGTCGACCTTCGAGGCGGCACGCCGGGTGCTCGACGCCGAGGCCGCCGAGCGGCAGCGCCGCGGCGACCTCGCCGCGGTCGAGGCGGCAGTTCGAGAGCAGGCATCCGCGGTCGACGCAGCCCGCGAGGCATACCAGCGCACCGCCGCCGCCGTGCGCCTGCCCGAGGCCCCCACGCCGGCCGCTGCGCTCGTCACCCTCGAGACCTGGTCGGCGGCCGCCGAGTTGATCGGCCAGGACGACCTGGCCCGCGACGCGCTCGCGACCGAGCAGCGTCGGTGCGATGCCGCCGCCACGGCGGTCGTCACCGCCGAGGCCGCTATCCGTGATGCCGCACGCCGGGCCGGCCTCGGCGACCTCGCCGCCGTGCGCACGATCGAGGCGGTGGCACCGCGCCATCGATCGGCCTCTGCGTTGGCCCGCGACGTTGCCCGGCTGCGGGCAGAGTTCGCCGATCGACGCGCCGAGGTCGAACGGCTCCTGGCCCCGGTCGCGGCCGAGGTCGGCGGCTGGCGATGGGGCCGGATCGTCGAACGCGCCGAGGAGCTGCACCAGCTGGCCCGTGAGCGCGACGGCATCGCCGCCCAGCTGCAGGCACGGAGCACCGAGCTCGAGCTTCGCCTCGGCGAGGACCCGGCGGTCCGCGAGCTGTTCGCCGCTACTCCCGGACGCTCCGCCCTCACGGCCGCCATCGACGACCTCGGCCGGGCGGCCGAGGCCGCCGAACGCGAGGTGCAGCGGTGTTCCGAGCTGGTCGGGGCCCTCGACGCTCGGCTGCTCGAGCTGGAGCGTTCCGACCGGATCGTCGAGCTCTCGGCCGACCTCGGCACAGCACTCGAACGTCGCTCGGAGCTCGCGGTCGAGGCCGGGGCGCACGCGCTCGCGGCGGCGCTCCTGGCGGCGGTCACCGAGGAGCACGAGCGCGCGCACCAGCCCGCGATCGTCGGTCGCGCCGATCAGCTCGCCCGGTCGGTGGCTCCGTCCTGGGAGCGGGTGATGGTGCGCGCCGGCGGCGAGGGCCGCCGCCTCGGCGTCGAGGTGCACCAGGGCGGCGGGGTCCGTGTCGCGGCCTCGCGGCTCTCCACCGGCGCCCGGGCGCTGCTGTACCTGTCGTTCCGGATCGCGCTCGCCGATCACGATGCGGCCCGCCGCGGCGTGCGGCTGCCGCTGGTCTGCGACGACCCGATGGTGCACGTCGACGACCGACGGATCGACCAGGTCGCGCAGCTCCTGCGCGCCGCGGCCGACAGCGGTCACCAGGTGCTGCTGTTCACCTGCCAGGAGCGCACGGTCGAGGCGGCCTGTCGTGCCGGCGCCGTCCACCTGCCCCTCGACCTCGGAGCCGGTGCCGTCCAATCGTCACTCGGCCTCGGAGCCGGTGCCGTCCAACCGCCGCTCGGCCTCAGAGCCGATACCGATCACCGGCCGCTCGGCCTCGGAGCCGATGGCCTCCCGGGCCCCGACCCGGTGGCGCGTCTGCTACATCACCGGTCATGACCGCCGACCCTCCGCCACCCCCCGACGGCGCCGACGCGGCTCGCCGGCGGTCGATCGTCGACCGGGCCGCCGCGGCCTGGTCCTCGCAGGTGGTCGACCTGGGCGGGCGCAACACGTTGCTCTACTACCGCGACCTGCGCGTCGGCACCCTCGACCTGACCCCGTCGGCAACAGTGGATGCGACCGGTGTGCGGATGCTGCTCATGGGCCGCTCGGTCCGGCTCTCCCAGCTCGTCGTGCCCGAGGAGCTCCCGGCGAGCGCCAAGCGTGCCCGCACCATCGCCGCCAAGGCCGCCGAGAACTACGACGAGCGCGGCTTGCAGACGCTGTTCCTCGCGCTCGGGACGGCCACCTGGACGAGCACCCGATCCGAGGCCGTGCCCGCCGCGCCGGTGCTCTTGGCGCCGCTCCGCCTGACGGCGCGCGGTGGCGCCGCGGAGGATTTCGACCTCGCGCTCGCCGACGACTGGGACCTCAACCCCACCCTCGTCCAGGTCCTGCGGACCGACTTCCGGCTCACCATCGATGTCGACGCCGTCGTCGGCGACGCCGCCAACCCGGCTGCTGCGCTGGCCCGCCTGCGCGAGGTCGCCGCTCCCGAGGTCGCCGGCTTCGGGATCGTCGAACGGCTCGTCGTCGGCAACTTCTCCTATGCCAAGCAGCCGATGGCGATCGATCTGGCCGGATCGGGCGAGGCCATGTCCACCCACACCGTGGTTCGGGCGATCGCCGGTGACCCCGAGGCCCGTCGCGATCTGATCGCCGCGCAACCCGCCGTCGATGCCCGGGCCCCCGATCTCGTCGGGCCGGCGACCGAGCACCTGGTGCTCGACGCCGACGCCTCCCAGAGCCACGTGATCGCGTCGGTCCTCGCCGGTGGGAACCTGGTGGTGCAGGGGCCACCCGGGACGGGCAAGAGCCAGACCATCGCCAACCTCGTGGCGGCGCTCGCGGCCGAGGGCCGCTCGGTGCTCTTCGTGGCCGAGAAGCGAGCCGCGATCGACGCGGTGACCGATCGCCTCGAGTACGTCGGGTTGGGTGATCTGGTGCTCGACCTGCACGGGGGCGCCACCAGCCGGCGGGCCATGCTCGCCACCATCGGCCGCGCCCTCGAGGGCTTCGGCGCCGTACCTGCCCTCGACCTGACCGAGGAGCACCGCCGCCTGGAGGCCGAGCGCGGCGCCCTGGCGGCCCACGTCCGGGCCCTCCACGAGCCGCGACCGCCGTTCGGGCGGTCGGTCCACGAGCTCCAGGCCATCGAGCTCGAGGTCCGGTCGCGCACCCCGGCCGAGACGGTCCTGCCCCGATCGGTCGTGCAGGGCATCTCGTGGGACGACCTGACCGCCGCCACGGGCGCGCTCGGGGAGTGGGTCGGGCTCGGCGGGGCGTCGCTGGCGACCGACGGGCGTCCCTGGGCGCCGGCCGCCGATCGCATCACCACCCCGGCCGACGCCGAGGCCGCGCTCGATCTGGTCCAACAGCTCGCCGGCGAGTCGGTGTCGACCGCAGCCTCCGCGCTCGGGCGGGCGCTCACCGAGGCCGGGCTTCGCCCGCAGCGCACCCTCGCCGAGGCCGCCGCCGCGCTCGAGCTGCTGCAGGGCGTGGCGTCGACCCTCGAGCGCTACGCGCCGGCGCTGTTCGATCTCGGCCCCGACGCGCTCGGCGCGCTCGAGGCGCTCCACGCAGCGCTCGCCCCGGCCGACGGGGGAGTCGTCGCACGGCTGCTCGCCTCGGTCACCAACCGCTCCTACCGTGCGGCCAAGCAGCAGGTGGCCGAGATGGCGCTCGGCGCCGCCACGCCCGCCGAGCGCCGCGCGGACGTGGCCACGGCACAGCGGCAGCTCGCCGCCTGGAGCGCGCTGCGGACCGACGACGGCCGACCCCGCCGCCCCGACTCGCTCCCCGAGGCCGTCGCATCGGTCGAGGCGCTCTCGGTGCGGGTCGCCGCGCTCGCCGGCCACCTCGGCCTCGATCCGCAGCGCCTCGCGGCCGACCACGACCTCGACGGGATCGCGGCGCTCGCCCGAGTCCTCGTCGAGGACCGCCCGCTCCTGTTCCGCCTCCCACGGCTGCACGAGCTCGAGGGGGCGCTCCTGGCCCGCGGCCTCGCGCCCGTGGTCGACGAGGTCCGCCGACGGGGGCTCACGCCCGATGCCGCGTCCGATGTGCTCCGCCACGGGTGGGCGCGCTCGGCGCTCGACGCCGTGGCCCTGGAGGATCCGGCGGTCGGGGCCTTCGACGGTGAGGCGCACCGTCGTCACGCCGAGGCGTTCCGAGCCGCCGATCGGGTCCACATCGCCACCGGACGTGCCCGTGTCCGTCGCCGTGTCGCCGAGCAGGCCGTTGCCGCGCTCAACGATCATCCCGAGCAGGCCCAGCTCGTGCAGCAGCAGGTCGCCCGCAAGCGCGGCCATCGGCCACTGCGCGAGCTGGTCCAGGCCGCGCCCGACGTGCTCGTGGCGATCAAGCCGTGCTGGGCGATGAGCCCGCTGGTGGTCTCGCAGGTGTTGCCGTCCGACCGCGTGCTGTTCGACGTCGTGGTCTTCGACGAGGCCAGCCAGGTGCCGCCGCCCGAGGCGATCCCGGCGATCCTGCGCGGCCGACAGGTCGTGGTCACGGGCGACTCCCGGCAGCTCCCGCCCACGACCTTCTTCTCCTCGATCTCCGAGACCACGGGCGACGCCGATGCCGAACCCGGCGCCGACGCGGCCACCGATGCCGAGACGGATGCCGATGCCTCGGTGCAGGTCGCCCACGCGGCGCCGCTGCCCGACCGGGTCACCGACGACATGGAGTCGATCCTCGACACGATGGTGTCCCTGCTGCCCGCCCCGGGTGGCTCGCGCACCCTCGCCTGGCACTACCGCAGTCGCGACGAGCGGCTCATCGCGTTCTCCAACGCCCAGCCCAGCCTCTACGACCGGACGATGACGACCTTCCCGGGCGTCGCCGGCGCCGACTCGCTCTCGCACGTGCTCGTCCGGTGGCGACCGCCGCAGGCACCCGGTCGGGACTCGGCCGTCGACGACGAGGTCGCGGCCGTGGTCGATCTGATCCGCGACCACGCCCGTCTGCGCCCTGGGCAGACGCTCGGCGTGATCGCCATGGGGATCGAGCACGCCGAGCGCGTCACCGAGGCGCTCCGGCTCGCACGGGCCGAGGATCGTGAGCTCGACCGCTTCGCCGCGAGCCACGAACACGAGCCGCTCTTCGTGAAGAACCTCGAGCGGGTCCAGGGCGACGAACGCGACGCGATCATCCTCACCGTCGGCTACGGCAAGGGCCCCGACGGCCGGATGCGCTACCGCTTCGGGCCACTGCTCCAACAGGGCGGGGAGCGGCGGCTCAACGTGGCCATCACCCGCGCCCGCTCCCGGATGACGGTGGTCTCCTCGTTCGCCGCCGAGGAGCTCGCCGAGGATCGGCTCCGCTCCGAGGGCGGCCGGATGCTGAAGCGCTACCTGGCATACGCGGCCTCGGGCGGCACCGATCTGGGCACGTGGGCGACCGAGCCCGGCGAGCCCGACGGGTTCGAGGCCGACCTCCGCCGACGATTGGCCGGTGCCGGTCTGCCCCTGACACCTCGGCTCGGCGCATCCGGGGCGTGGATCGATGTGGCGTTGGCCGATCCGGAGCAACCGGACCGGTTCCTGCTCGCTGTCGAGACCGACGGCGAGGTGTACCGCTCGGCATCGACGGTCCGCGACCGCGACCGTTTGCGTCCCGAACACCTGGAGCGGCTCGGGTGGGTCCACGCCCGGGTGTGGTCGACCGACTGGTACCGCGACCCCGACCGCGAGGTCCGCCGCATCGTCGACCTGTGGCGGTCGGCCCACCGCGCCGCGGTCGAACGTCTGGCGTCCGCTGCGTCGATGATCCCGCCCCCGCCCCCGCCCCCGCCGCCGTCGTCGTCGCCGCCGTCGTCGTCGCCGCCGCCGTCGTCGCCGTCGTCGCCGCCGTCCGGCCTGCAGGCCACGAGCGGCCCGACCCTGTGGGCCAGCCCGGCCGCATCCGGCCCCGAGCCCGGCCCCGCGTCCGGATCCGTGTCCGGCCCCGCGTCCGGACCCGTGTCCGGCCCTGAGCGCGCGACCGCAGCCACGAACCCCGGTCGCCCACACACAGGAACCGTCGGGCCGGTCACTTCGCCGCCGCGGCCATCCTCCACCTCGATCGGATCGACCGCAGCGTCCGGATCGACCGCCGCGCCCGTGTCGCCCGTGGCGCCCGCATCGCCACCGCCGCCACCACCTCCGCCCCCGCCCACCCGGACGGGGTCACGCCCGGTCATCGTGCCGGGGCGATCCATCGACGCCTACAGCCCCTACGAGCTCGAACAGCTGCTGCGGTGGATCCGCTCCGACACCCTCCTGCGCACCGACGAGGAGCTGCTCGAGCTCGCCATCGAGGAGCTCGGGTTCCGTCGGCGTGGCTCGCGCATCGTGGCGGCGCTCGAGGCCGCGATCCGCCGCACGGCGCCCGAGCAGCACTGACGATCGGCCCTCCGGCCCGCTCGGCACCGGTCCCGCCACGTACGGTCGCCCCATGGGGGAAGCAGCTGCCGCATACGTCCGCATCGAGCGCCGGGGTGCGGTCGCCGTGCTCACACTCGACCGACCCGAGGCGCTCAACGCCTTCACACCGGCGATGGCCGAGGAGCTCGAGCGTGCCGTGCGGGACGCGGTCGACGATCGATCGGTCTTCGGGGTGGTCGTCACCGGCGCGGGTCGGGGCTTCTGCGCCGGGCTCGACGCAGCCGCGCTCGCAGCCACGGCAGCCGGCGCATCGGGCGGCGCGGGTGGCTCCACCCGGGCGCCGATCAGCGAGAACCGCCTGCCCGGTCTGTTCAGCATGCTGCTCGAGCAGCCCAAGCCGATCGTTGCCGCGGTCAACGGAGTCGCCGCCGGCGGCGGCTTCGTCCTCGCGGCCAAGTGCGATCTCCGCTTCGCCTCGACCGAGGCCTCGTTCACGGTGGTGTTCTCCAAGCGCGGGCTGATCGCCGAGCACGGTCTCACCTGGCTCCTGCCACGCCAGGTCGGCCTGGCCGACGCGCTCGACCTGATGTGGTCCTCCCGCAAGATCGACGCCGCCGAGGCGTTGCGGATCGGGCTCGTGCAGCGGGTCGTGCCGGCCGACGAGCTCGTCGACACCGCGGTCGCCTACCTCGCCGAGCTGGCCGAGCAGGTGTCACCGGCCTCGGTCGCCGACACCAAGCGGCTGACCTATGCCCACACCGGCATCGACCTGCGCACCGCGTTCCTCGACGCCGACGAGGCGACGTGGCAGGCGGTCAGCCGGCCCGATGCCACCGAGGGGGTCGCCTCGTTCGTGGAGCGCCGGCCACCCCGGTTCGACCCGATCGGGGGCACGGCGTGATCCGTCCCGATCCGCTGGCCGGCGGGAGCACCACGATCGACTTCGAGCTCGCCGACGGCGTCGGCACGCTCTGGCTCGATCGACCCGATCACCGCAACGGGATCGTGAACACCATGATGCGCGAGCTGCACCACTGCCTGCACGCCGTGGCACGCGACCCCGAGGTCCGGGTGCTGATCCTCACCGGACGCGGCGCGAGCTTCTGTCCCGGTGCCGATCTCGGCCACTACTCGGCCGGCACGGTCGACGAGCCGCTGCTCGACGAGTACTTCGACGTCCCGGTCCTGTTGCACGAGATGCCCCAGGTGACGATCGCCGCCGTCAACGGCGCGTGCGCCGGCGCGGGGCTCGGGTTCGCGCTCGCCTGCGACCTGCGTTGGGCCGCACGGACCGCCAAGTTCAACACCGCCTTCCTCGACGTCGCGGTGGCCGGCGACATGGGTGTGCCGTGGACCTTGCCCCGCCTCGTGGGCGCGGGACGGGCGCGGGAGCTCTCGTTGCTGCCACGCAAGCTCGACGCCGACGAGGCCCACCGGCTCGGGATGGTCAACGGCGTGACCGAGCCGTCGGATCTGCTGGCCGAGGTGTCGGCCGCGGCCACCCGTATCGCGGCCGCCGCGCCCCGTGCCCGGGTCGCGCTCAAGGCGCACTACGTCGCCGCCGAGCGGATGGGCTTCGCCGACTTCGTCGCGCTCGAGACCGAACGACACCGGGCGATCAGCGCCTCTGCCGACACCGCCGAGGCGTTCCGGGCCTACGTCGAGAAGCGTCCGCCGGTGTTCGGGGCAGGATGAGGGGCATGCGTCGACTCCGACAGGTGGCGATCGTCGCCCACGACCGAGACCGCGTGGTCGCCGATCTGCGGGAGGTCTTCCGGATCTCGGTCGCCTACGAGGACCCGGCCATCGGTTCGCTCGGGCTCCACAACGCGGTGCTCCCCGTCGGGGACCAGTTCCTCGAGGTGGTCGCCCCGGTCCGCGAGGGCACCACCGCCACTCGCTACCTCGAGCGCCGGGGCGGCGACTCGGGCTACATGTTGATCGTGCAGACCGACGAGCACGCGGCGCACGTGCGCGCCATCGAGGAGCTCGGCGTCCGGATCGTGGCGCGCTACGACGCCGAGGGGTTCACCGACGTCCAACTCCACCCCGCCGACACCGGTGGCGCGTTCTTGGAGATCGACGAGCAGGATCCTCCGGCCGATTGGCACCCGGCAGGGCTTCGGTGGCGCTCGGCGGTCCGCATGCACGTGTCGCGCGGGATCAGGGCGGCGGTGGTGGCATGCGCCGACCCCGACGCCGTGGCCCGACGGTGGTCGCAGCTGCTGCTCGTCGACGTGACGCCCACGCCGGCCGGCCCCAACCTCCAGCTGGACGACGCCGTGCTTCGGTTCCGCCCGATCGCCGACGGCCGTGGCGAGGGGATCGTCGGTCTCGAGATCGACACGCTCGAGCCCGGTGACGTCGTGGCTCGCGCCCGCCGCCGCGGTCTCCCCACCGACGTCCACGGACGCATCACGATCGGTGGCGTCCACGTGCGACCGGTCGTGCTGCCGTCGTCGGCGCCTTCCCGGAGCAACTGACGCCGCGGCGGCACCTCCGGTGTCGCCTCGTAGGCTCGGCATCGATCACGATGCCCGGCAAGATCCCCTTCCCCACCTCCCGCCGCCGGCTGGTCCAGGCCGCCGTCACGATGGCCATCACCGCGCTCCAGGACGAGCGGGTGCGGGCCCAGCTGCGTCGCACGCCCGAGGTGGTGCGCCGCATCGACCCCACGGCGCGCTTCGGGCAGCGGGGGCTCGAGCGCCGACTCGACGCGCTCCACCGGAACCTTGCCCTGGCGTTCCCCGACCGCGCAGCCCCGGGCGCCGCCGAGCTGGAACGAGCCATCGACGAGCTCGACCGCGCGCTGGCGATCACGTCCACGATGCCGCTCACCGGTCGGGTCAAGGCCCACGCCCGGATCGGTGGTGAACTCGACCGGCTCGAGCGTGCACTCGTCGACGCCGTCCTGCCGGCCTGATCCCGTGGCAATCGAGGCGCCAGCGTGCACTCTGTGTGGCCGTCCAGGCTGTGACAGGCTGTGTGGAGTGGAG
Source organism: uncultured Ilumatobacteraceae bacterium (assembly GCA_964428115.1). Lineage (GTDB taxonomy): Bacteria > Actinomycetota > Acidimicrobiia > Acidimicrobiales > Ilumatobacteraceae > CAYRXQ01. The sequence goes on along the minus strand of CAYRXQ010000003.1, from coordinate 4,155 downwards.
CGCCCGTCCGACCCCAGGACCGACGGCGAGCTCGTCGCCGACGTCCTCGGCGGTGACGGTGCCGCCTACTCGGTCCTCGTCGACCGGTGGTTCGACCGCGTCCATGACGTGACAGCGGATCTCCTCGGCCGCATCGACCCCGCGCTCGCCATCGACGCGACGGTCCGGGCGTTCATCACGATGCGCGACGGGCTCCCGGCCGTGCGCGACCCCGAGCACGTCGGGACCGGTCTCCTGCGTCTCGCGCGCACGGTCGCGCTCCAACGGCTGGCACGGCTGCGTCGCGGTGGTGACCTGGACGAGGGGGCCGACGGTGTCGACCCGGCCGGACCCGAGGTCGCGTCGCACCCGTTCGGGACGCCGTCGGGAACGGCGGGGGATCTCGACCCCAACGCCGACCGCGAGCTCCTGCTCCGAGCGACGATCCTCGCGCTCGGGTCGACCGACGCCAGCCTGCTCTCGCTCCATCGCCGGCACCGCGTGCCATCGGCCGAGCTCGCGGTCGATCTGCAGCTCGAGGAGCCCGTGGCGCGCCGTCGCCTCGCGGAACTCCGCTCGCGGTTGGCCGACGTGGTCGCCGCGCTCGTCGTCTGGCGACACGGGGCGCCGACCTGCAAGCAGCTCGCCGCTGCGCTCGCGTCGCTCCCCGGCGGAGGGATCCCCGATGCCGATCCGCGGGTGCTGGCGATCGTCGAGGAGCACCGTCACTCGTGCTCGGCGTGCTCGGCGCGCTGGTCGTCGTTGCTCGTGCCCGAGCGCTACTTCGACGCAACGCCCATCCGACACGTCCCGGCTGCCCGTCGTGCTCCCGCCATCGAAGCGATCGCCGCCCGGACCGGCTCCCGCCCGACCGCGACGCCAGGTGTGGCGACCGCAGGTGCTGGGACCGCAGGTGTGGCGACCGCAGGTGTTACGAACCGCGGGGTTGTGGCCGGCACGCCGATCGCCGGCTCGGAACCGGGAGGGGAGCCCGCGCCGCGTTCGGGGCGTTCCCTCGCCACTCCTGGAGCTGGTGCCGCCGAGGGTCGCTCGCTGCCATCCGACGACGCTGCGGCGCCCCACCTCGCGTCGGCTGCGGCGGAGCTCCCCGAAGCAGACCGGCTCGTCACCGGCGACCGGGTCGCGGGTGACCAGGTCGCGGACGACCACCCAGCGGGTGACCGCGTTGCGGGTGACCGCGTTGCGGGTGACCGCGTTCTGGGTGACCAGGTCGACGTGAAGCCGGCTCCGGGTGACCAGGTCGCAGGTGACGAGGTCGCGACTGACCAGCTGGAAGGGGAGCCGGCCACGGGTGACGCAGTCGCGGGTGCCGAGGTCGCGGGTGACGAGGTCGCGGCTGACCAGCTGGAAGGGGAGCCGGTCGCGGGTGACCGGGGTGAGGGTGACCAGGTCGCGGACGACCAGCTCGCGAGCGTCCCCGCAATGGACGAGCCCGACTCGGTCGGGTCCGTCACCGCGTCGGTCCCGCCAGCCGAGCAGATCGACGAACGGCTCGAGCCCGACTCGGACGACGACGAGCTCCCCCTGTGGGGCACGACGGCCAGGCCGAGGTCCGCGGTCCTGGGCGCCGCTGGCGCCGGCGCCGCAGCGGGCGACGGGGACCTCGCCGACCTGTGGGAGGTGTCGACGCCGGCCCCCGACCCGGAGCGCATCGCGCGGTTCACCGCGGCCGTCGACGACACCGACGAACTGTTCCGCCCGGCGGTCGTGACCGGCGGCGCAGGGGCAGCGGGTGCCGCTGGTGCAGCGGGTGCCGCACGTCGCACGGTCTCGGTCGACACCGCCCCCACCGCGGTGCGGTCGGCCACCGGGTCGGTCGTGGCGACCGCCGACCGCGACCCCCGACGGCGCCGTGCCCTGCTGGCCGGCGCAGGCGTCGTCTCACTCCTGCTCGTCATCGTCCTGGGCATCGCGATCGCTGGACGCGGCGGCGACGGCGCCGTGTCGACCGATGAGCCCACCCCCGACGGCGGCGACCAGGTCGAGCCCGTCGACTCGTCGACCACGACCACGACGGTCGGCGCAGCAGGTCCCGTGACGGTGACGGTGGCCACCACTGCCGCTCCGGGGACCACGGCGGCGGTGACCACGTCCACGACCGAGCCGTCGTCGACCAGCGATCCCGAGACCAGCGAGGAGACGATCGCCGAGTCGGTCGTCACCGAGCCCCCGACCGAGCCGGCGCCGCGCCCGCCGAGCACGACCCGCCCTCCCGAGTCGGGCGGCCCCACCCCCACCCCTCCACCGGCGACCACCACGCCGGCGACGAGCAGCCCCACCTCCGTTCCCGCCACCACCGCCCCGCCGGCGACCACCGCGCCGAGTACCACGAAGCCGTCCGTCCCCACCACCACCACCACCACGACCGTCACCCCGACGCCCCCGCCACCCACCACCGCAGCAACAACGACCACGGCGGCACCCACGACGACGGAGCCGCCGACGACGACGGAGCCGCCGACGACCACGGCAGCCTCGACGACCACCGCCGCGGCTCTGCCCGACTGACCGCCGACCGGTGTCGGTCTGGCTGGCGAGTCGACGCCATGACCGGCTGCCGGGCGGGGTGATCCGGCTGCCATGACCGGTGTGGGGCCGGGTGATCCGGCAGCATGCAGCCATGGACGATGCCCCCGCCGCCCGATCGCGCCGCATCGCGGCGGGTCTGCTGGCCATCGGGTGCACCCTCGCCGTGGCCGTGATGCTGTCCGCACAGCTCGGGTTGATGTCGGTCCTCGACACGGCCAAGGCGGACGAGGCCGCACGCGAGGTGGCCGAGTCGCGGTTCACCGCCCGGCTGATCGCCGGTGCGGTCGAACGTGCCATCGACCCGATCGTCGACGATCCGCTGGCCTCCCAGATCGCCACGCTCACCAGTACCGACCCACGGGTCACCGAGGTGATCCGTCGTTCACTGGTGGTCGCCCACCGTCAGCTGGTCACGCCCACGAGCGCGCTCACCTCGAACGGGGGCGAACCGTCGACGGGCGGAACCGGGACGGTCGTCGGGCCCGATGTCGGCGCGGTGCTCGAGGACGCGCTCGCCGAGATCGGAGCGCAGGCCGGGGTCGACCTGACCCCGGTGCTCGGGCTCGTCGAACCACCCGCCGTGGTCCCCGATCAGCTGCCCGAGGTCGACCTGCGGACCATCGCGGAGCGGACCCGGGCCTTCGCAGCGGCGGCGGCGGTGCTGCTCGGCATCGCGGCGGTCGTGATCCATCCACGTCCCGGCCGCGCCCTGTCGGGGCTCGGCTGGAAGATCGGCGTGGTGGTGGCCGTCTGGCTCGTGGGTCTGCTGGTCGGCGGATGGGTCATCGGCCTGGTCGCCGAGACCCTGTTCGGTGAGCTGCTCGCCAGCGTGTGGGCCACGGCCGTGCCCGCCATGATCGCGGTGCTCGTGGCCGTGCTGGTGCTGTGCGTGGGCCTCTGGTTCGGTGGTGTCGCCGTCGACGGCTTCTCCAACGGCCCACGGTCCGACCCTCGACGCGCCCGCCGTGAGTGGTGAGCGCTCCGGCGCCGCAGAGGGCTCATGGCGCTGGCTGATCAGGGGCAGGGGACGCGGGGCCCGGGCGGGGCCGTCCCGCCGAACCAGCCCATGACGTCGACGATCACGTCGACCGAGCCGACGGCGTTCGACAGGTTGATCTGCCCACCGGCGCCGACCCCGACCACGACCATGTTCGGGATCGTCTCGCCAGCCTGGAAGTTGAGGTTGGACGAGTTGGGGCGGCTCGTGCCGGTCGGCCAGACGGTGAGGTGGCTGAGGTTGCTCGGGCTGGCGACGGTGACGTTGAGGGCCACCGCGCCGACGCCCGTGGCAGGCACCGGTCCGGCTCCGGCCACCAGCAGGGTCCGGGTCTCGCCGGGGTAGAGGCGGGTGCCACAGGTGTTGCGGCGGGTGTCCATGATGCGGGCGGGTCGGACGGGCGTGATCCCATCGGTGTCGAACCAGGCCATGACGTCGACGATGACGTCGACGGATCCGACGGCGTTGGAGATGTCGATCTGGCCGCCGGTACCGACGCCGACGATGACGGTGTTGGGGATCGTTCGCCCGGGTGTGTAGTTGAGGTTGGACGAGTTCGGGCGACTCGTCCCGCTCGGCCACACGGTGAGGTGGCTGAGGGCGGTGGGGTTCGTGACGGTGACGTTGAG
>CAYRXQ010000002.1:28067-38927 GCA_964428115.1 uncultured Ilumatobacteraceae bacterium | reverse complement strand
CAGCCCGGGCACCTACATCGTGACGTTGACCGCCACCAACGGCGAAGGCACCGACACCACGCAGATACCGATCACCGTGTTCGACAAGGTGGTGCCCCCTACTGCGCTCATCGAAGCGTCGGGTACCGCCGCCACGGTCGGTCAGAGCCTTTCGTTCTTCTCGCGCTCCTCGGGCAACGCGACCGAGCTCAAATGGGATTTCGGTGACCGCACGACCGGTTCCGGCGCGACTGCGGGCGGCGACACGACGTGGTCCGGCGCGACCGGAGGGGCGACGGCAGCGACGGGCTGAGGCGCCGGGCTCGGTTCCACGGGCTGGGACCTCGCGGGCGGGACGTCGGCGACCGGCGCCGGTGGCACGACCGGTGTCGGTGCCGACGGCGGCACCACGACGATGGGAGGCTCCTGCACCGGCTCGGTTCGCGGGGCGACGCCGCCGAGGCGCTCGAGGACGCCACCGGCCGCGGCGTGGCGGGCAGCACCCATCGCCACGAGGTGCTTGGGGTGCGCGTCCACGGCGACGGGCCGGCCCAGGAGCTGACCGACCAGCTCGCCCACGAGCGGGATCCGGGAGGAACCGCCCACCAGGAGCACGGCGGCCAGCTCGTCGGCGGTGACCGAGGCCGAGACCAGCGCTCGTCGCATCGCCGCCACCGTGTCGCCCATCACCGGGCGGATCAGGGCCTCGAGCTCGGGACGGGTGAGGCGGACCTCGGTCTGCACCGTGGGGAGCACGACTGCGACGGAGGCCTCGTGATCGCTCGACAGCGCCTCCTTGGCCTCGACGCAGTCGGCGCGAAGACGGGCCAACGCGGCCAGCGCCACCGGATCGTCGGGGTCGAGGGCCTCCACGGCACCGTCGAGAGCCTCGACCACGAACGCGAACACCGCCTGGTCGATGTCGATCCCGCCCAGTCGTTCGATGCCCTCGGGCTCACCGAGCAGCTCGAACCCGTTGGGTCCGGCACGCAGCACCGTGGCGTCGAAGGTGCCCCCGCCCAGGTCGTACACGGCGATCGTCGACCCGGCCGCGAGCGGACGGCTGGCCGCGTACTCCCACGCTGCCGCCTCGGGCTCGCTGACGTAGGCGACGTCGCGCAGGTGGGCCATGCGCATGGCCTGCTCGAGCAGGTCGCGCTTGAAGGGTCCCCATGTCGCCGGATGGGTGACGGTGATCCGGTCGGGGCGCGAACCCTCGCGCTCGCTCACCGAGGCGACGACCGCTTCGGCCAGGCGGGCCGTCAACGCCTCGGCAGCGATCGGTGAACCACCGAGGAGCAACGGCGTCGGATCACCGAAGCGCCGCTTGAACTCGCGTGCCACGCGGGACGGGTCGGTGGTGGCACGACGCTGCGCCGCCTCGCCCACGAGCGTGGTGCCGTCGGGTCCGAGGTGCACCACCGAGGGGACCACGGCGGCGCGGTTGCCGAGCGGCGTGATCTCGCAGCGGTCACCCCGACAGATCGCCGCGGCGGTGTAGGTCGTACCGAGGTCGAGACCGAGGGCATAGGTCATGTCTGGGGCTCCGTGGGCTGGTCGCGTGTCGTGGTGGTGCTCGCGGTGTTCGCGTCGGTGGTCGTTCCTTCGACGCCGGGCGGGGACGGCGGCATCGGGTCGATCATCGTCGGAGCAGGAGCTTGGTCTGCGCCGGCCGTCGCCGGTGGGATCGGCGTCTCGACCTGTGCGGCCAGGAGCAGCCCCTCGGCCGTCCGGGCCAGCACCTGCGCGGCGTGCACGGCGGCCGGTGAGCTCAAGGGGTGCACGGCGACGGCCTGCCACTGCCGGATCTCCTCGCCCGCGGCGGCGAGCACCTCATCGGTGCCCTCCCCGTCGAGCCCCAGCCGTTGGGCCGCCGACGGTCCGTCGGCACCGAGCAGCCGCTCGGCCGCCGGCAGCAGGTCGGCGCGCAGACCGGTCGCACCGGAGCGCAGCGCGGGCAGGAGTCGGAGCTCCTCGAGGACGTGGGCAGAGGCCAGCGTGCGCTCCACCGAGGCGATGATCGCGTCGCCACCGGCAACCGGGTGCTCCGCGAGCGTGCGCCGCAGGAGCACCAGGGCGCTGCGAGCCTTGAGGGCATCGGCCCGGGTTCCCAGTTGGGCGGCGAGCACGGTCCGCAGCTCGGCCAGGCCGCTGCGCTCAACGAGCTCTTCGGCGAGTCGCGGGGCGCTGGGGGTGACGCCGGTGCGCACCAGTGCCACCGAGAGCCGGACGCCCCAGAGGCCGAATCGGTCGAGCAGCCGGAGCCGTGTCGCCGCGTCGAGGCCGGCCACCTGCTCGGGCGCTGCGGTGAGGAACCGATGGGCCGATCGGAGCGCCTCGTCGATCGCGGTCCGGTCGACCTGATCGGCGAGCGAGCGCAGCAGCCGGAACTCGTCCTGGCGCAGCGTCACGGCGGTCTGGGCGACCAGCCCGGCGACGGCGACCACGGTCTGGCAGAGCCCCCGCATCTCGGGGTCGTCGCGGTAGCGAGCGGCGACGCGTCGCGCCGCGACCATGGCGTCGAGACGACCGCCGCCGACCTCGTCGGCGCGTGACAGCACGCCGATCGCGTTCGCCGGGGTCGCTCGGGCCAGCGACTGCTCGCTGAAGGCCTCGAGGAACGAGGCATCGGCCGAGTGGACGTGACGCAGGAGATAGATCACGGCATCGGCCGGTGTCATCGGCTCGTCCTCCTCACCCGGGAGGAGGAAGCGAGTGGTGCGGGCCGAGATCTCGGCGCGAACCGAGGCGATGCCGGGGGTGTCGACGAGGGTGAGACGGCGCAGCGGCGCTGCGGGCCACTCGACCACGAGGCGTTCGATCTCCTCGGCCGACACGGGCCCGAGGTCCACCTCGACCGATCCGTCCGAGCGCCGGATCGTCGCCGACGCGGTCCCGCCGTCGAGGAGGTGGATGTCGGCCCGGTACGAGGTGCCGTTGCGATACCACGTGACGACCCGGGTGCACTCCCCGGCGTCGGTCGGGGCGATGGGTTCGCCCACCAGGGCGTTCAGGAGGGTCGACTTGCCCGCCTTGACGCGCCCGGCAACCGCGACGCGCAGCGGTTCGTCCATCCGGTCGGCCGCCGACCGCAGGGAGCGTCGGACCGGTCCGTCGGGGTACTGCGCCGCGGCCTCGGTCAGCAGGGTGCGGGCGGTCGCGGCGAGGCCGGCCGTGGCGTCGAGGGTCATCGCACGCCTCCCCGTCCGGACAGACCGGCCGCCTCGACCAGATCCGACGCCCGGCGCTGCAGGATCTCGAGTCGGCCGAGCTCGGCCTCGACGTCGGCAGCGCGGCGCTTGCGCGACTCGCCATCGGCTGCGGCCGCGCGACGTGCCGCCGCCGCGGCCTCGGCGGCGCTGCGCTGCTGCTCGGTCGCGAGCAGGGTGAAGTGATCGCGCAGCGAACGCTGGACGACTCGCAGTGCATCGCGCGACTCCTTCCCGGCGACGAACCCAACCTCGTCGAGGTACGAGCGCACGACGCCACGCGCGTGGACACGACGTTGCTGCTGGCCCTTGGTGCGGTCGTCGCGGACCGACTTGGCGCCGAGCGCCAGGCCGAGCACCAGGGCGGCCGGAGCCGCGGCGATGCCCACGAGGAGCCCGATGCTGGAGAACATCGTGAACCCGTAGAACGAGGAGCGCAGCGCGTTGAGGCCCGAGGCCGTGCGCCCCGGCCCGTCGTTGGACAACGCGGCGCGTTCGGGGAGCGACTGCAGGACGTGGCGCGCCAGGTCGTCGATGATCGCCGGATCGACCGGCGCACCCGACCCCTCGGTCTGCTCGAAGCGCTCCGCGACACGCTGGGCGATGCGCACGGTCCGGTCGCGGAGCATGGCGAAGGTGTCGACCACGTCGGCCGCAGCCCGCTCCTCGAGCCACGCCGACACCTCCGACCACAGCTCGGCCGGATCGCCCTCGGCCAGCGCCGCCTCCGCGGCCTGGGCCAACTCTCTGCTGCGACGACGCAGCTCGTGGTCGAGATCGGCGGTGAGATCGGTGACGTCGTCGGCGAGCAGTTGCTGCCAACTCGAGCTGTGGGTGGCCTGCGGCGGTGGCCCGCTCGCGGCGGGGTCACCCCCGGTGCCGCGCAGGGCCGCGAGCTCGGCGTCGAAGACCGAGCGGAGCTGGACGGCCACGTCCACCACGGTGACCCCGGCGCGGCCTGCAGCGAGCTCGTCGGCCAGCGCGAGACGCCCCTCGAGATGTGCGAGCAACCCGGGTATCGCCGACTCCTCGTCCAGACCCTCGTCGCGTGCCGTGAGCCCGGCCGTCCGCAGCTCGGCCGACACCACGAACACGGGCAGGTCGAGCCCGGCCCGGTCGAGGTGATGGCGGTTGGCGTCGACGATCCGGTCGATGCGGTGGTGCAGGTCGGCCTTGGTGAGCACCAGTGCCACCGAGGGCACGATCCCGGCGACCTGCCCGAGCAGCTCGAGCGTCGGACCGCCGAGCTCGTTGGCACCGTCGGCGGCGAAGAGCACCACGTCGGCGACCGAGAGCAGACCGAGCGCGTCGGCCAGGTGCCGGGCATCCAGGCCACCGACCCCGGGTGTGTCGACGAGCACGAGCCCGTCGGCCAGGATCCGTCGGGGCAGCCCGATCTCCACCGACGACCACACGGCGCCCTCGGTGCGGATGAGCTCCGCGACGCGGGAGGGCTCGACCGCCTCGAGCTCGGGGGTGGCCCCCTCGGCGGCGCGCCGGGCGGCGAGCGCAACGGGCACCTCCGCGTAGCGCACCATGGTCGGCACCGCGGTGGCCACGTCGGCGTCGACCGGGCAGACCTCGGCGCCGACCATCGCGTTGACCAGCGAGCTCTTGCCGGCCTTGAACTCCCCCATCACCACCGTGACGAGCCGCGGATCGGCGAGCCGATCGGCCACCTTGTCGAGCCGGTCGGCCAGGTCGGGTCGGCCGTAGGCCACCGAGGCCCGGTGGGCAGCGGTCACGAGACGGCGAGCGGCGTCCCGGCGGGTTCCCTGCCGGGACCCATCGGAGTCGACGGGTCGGGCAGCGCCGGGTGGTGCCACGGAGGCGAGTGCGTCAGGCATCAGAAGTTGTCGAGGATGTTCTGGGCGGTTTCGTTGTCGATCTCGTCGAGCTCGGCGCGCTGCTCCGGTGTCAGGCCGTCGGACGACCCACCACCACCGTCATCACCGTCATCGCCACCGAACGGCGGCAGTGTGAACGCGCTGTTGCCATCAGCATCCGGCTCGGGATCCGGCGGACGCTGACCCTGTGGCAGGTCGCCGAGGAAGTCTCGGCCTCCGGCCACATCCTGCCCCGGTGCGTCGGGTTCCTCATCAGACGCTGGACCGTCCTCCGAGGCGGGCGCGCCGGCGCCGAAGTCCTCGTCGCCGCCCTCGTCACCCTCCTTCACCACGCGCGCCTCGTCGGCGGGAGCGGGCGGCTCGGCGCTGCTCGGCACCGGCACCGTGCCCTGGACCGCGACCACGGGTGGCTCGGCCTGACCCTCGCCGAAGCCGAGCCGCTCGATCGCTTGGTCATCGACGAACTCCTGTGCGGCCGAGTCGAGCGGCGCGCCGCTCTCGATGGAGTCGAGGATCTGCGCCGCCCGGTCATCGGGCAACGTGTCGAGCAGTCCCTCGGCGCGGTCGAACTCTCCCCTCCGGATGAGGAGCTCGATCTTGGTCGCGATCTCGTCCTCGGTGGCGCCGCTCGTCCCCGGCGCCGAGTTCTGCGGTTGCTCGCCCGCCGCGGGTGTGGAGGGGTTCGGCTGCTCACCCCCGCCGACGGCCGGCAGCGAGGTCACCGGCGGTTCGGCACCCCGCTGTGGAAGCACGTCGAACGGATTGAACGGCGGCGCGTCGGATGCCGATGCACTCGGGCCGTTGCCGGGACCCGGGACACCGTCGTTCCGGAGCTCGGACGCCGGAGCACTCGCGGCCCTCTCGGAGTTGGGCTCGAAGGGATTGACCCGTGGCGCGTCCGGATCCAGGACTTCGGCCCGAGCAGCAGGGTCGCCGAGGTCACCCGGATCGACCGGATCGGCCGGATCAGCCGGATCAGTACCCGGCTCGAAGGGTCTGATGTCCCTTGCACCTGGATCCGGGATCCCATCCCGAGCAGCAAGATCGGCGAGGTCACCCGGATCGGCCGGATCGGCCGGATCAGCGGGATCAGCACCCGGCTCGAAGGGTCTGATGTCCCTTGCACCTGGATCCGGGATCCCATCCCGAGCAGCGAGATCGGCGAGGTCACCCGGATCGACCGCACCGTTGGAGTCCGCCTCACCGTTGGAGTCCGCCTCACCATTGGAATCCGCCTCGCCACTGGAATCCGCGTCGCCATTGGGTTCCGCGGGCGCGCCCTCGGCCGCCTCCAGCACGTCGAAGAGCGGATCGTCCTCGGCGACGCCGGCATTGACGAGTTCGCTCCGGATCGCGCCGATGAGTTCGTCGCGCTGCTCGGGGTTCACGTCGCGGATGGCTTCCGAGAGCGCCACCGCGTCACCGTCGGCGATCGCCGCCCGCGCCTCGGCGAGCGCCACCTTCACGTCGATGAACCGATCGGGTGTCGGCACGAGCTCGGGCTCGGGGAACTGCTCGGGTGGCGGCGCGAGCTCGCCCTCCGGTTCCGGCTCGACCTCGGCCTCCGGTGGCGGCACCAACTCACCCTCCGGCTCCGGCTCGACCTCGGCCTCCGGCGGCGGCACCAACTCACCCTCCGGCTCGGGCTCGACCTCGGCCTCCGGCGGCGGCACCTCCTCCGGTGCAGGCTCCGGCTCCGGCACAACCTCGGCATCGGGCTCTGGGACGGGTTCGGGCGCAATTTCGGGCTCAGGAGCGACCTCCGCCTCCGGCTCAGGGACAACGTCGGCCTCCGGCTCGGGGGCGACCTCCGCGTCGGGCTCGGGGGCGACCTCGGCCGGCGGCGTGGGCGGCGGGTCGACGATCTGATGCGGCTCGGGCGGGAGCGGCGCCGTCGGATCGGCCTGGTCGGGCACCGCCCACTCGGGCGCCGGTGCCGCAGGTTCGTGGACGACCCGGACGAGCACCTCGGCCACCAACGCCTCCCCCCACGAGGCGACGGGCCCGCAACGATCCAGCACCATCGCAGCCTCGGCCTCGGGGAGCTCCGCCACCGCGAGCGGGAGCGCCTCGGCGAGCTCGGCAGCAGTGCACCCGTCGAGCCCCACTTCGGCCAGAACCGCCTCGGGGTCGGCCTCGAACCGGGCCGCCTCGGCCGGGTCGCCCAACAGGCGCATCAGTGACTGCAGCAGCTCCACGATCATGGTCGTCGTCCTTCTCTCGTGCGGGCCGAGCGCCCGTGTACCGAGAGCGTCGCCGAGTGCCCTTGCAGGAACCTTGCCGCCGTCGCGCGCACCCGAGGTTGCGTCTCCGTCGTCTGACGGAGACGCCGCTCCCGGGAACGACCCTCGGGGTTCGCCTGCCATCCCGACCCACCGACGACGCCGCAGTAGAGTCCCGACCCGTGCCGGCCCCGGTGGACTTCGTCGCCCACGAGACAGCCCGCACCGTGATCGACGACATCGTCACCGGCCTGGCGCAGGGGCGCCGAGGGGTCGCTGTGATCGTGGGCGAGGCCGGTCTCGGCAAGTCGACCCTGTTGGCTCGTGCCGCCACCCTCGCTCGTGGGAGCGAGGTCGACCTGATCGAGGCACGCGGTGCAGCCGGGGACGGAGACCGACCCCTCGCCCCGCTGATCGATTCGCTCGAGCTGCCAGCGACCTCGGATCCCGACCGACGCCTCGTCGAGGCCCCACTCGGTGACCCGGCGATGCTGCTGGTGCAGCGGGTGGTCGATGTCCTCGACCAGCGGGCCCAAGAGCGACCCACCCTGCTGTTGATCGACGACGCGCACTGGCTCGACGCCGCGACCGTCCTGCTGGTCCAGCACCTGGCGGCGCGTCCGACCGAACTCCCACTGGCGATGATCGTCGCAGCGCGCGAGCCCACTCCCGACTCCCCGCTCGAGCAGATGCTCGGCGAACTGGACGCCGCCCTGCTCTCCCTCGGGCGCGTCGGCGACGAGGGCATCTCCGCCATCGCTGCCATCCATCTGGGCCGGTCGATCGGCCCCGGGCTGGCCACCGCGCTGCGTGGAGCCGAGGGAAACCCGATGCTGGCCGTGGCGATGCTCGACTCGCTCCTCCACGAGGGTGCGATCACGCTCGACGACGAGCAGGCCGACCTGCTCGTCCCGAGCCTCACCACGACCGACGACGTGCTCGAGCACCAGCTGGCCGGCATCGACGCCGACACCATCGGGGTGCTGCAGTTCGCTGCGGCCATCGGGGGTCCGTTGCGGTTCGACGTGCTCGCACGTGTGCTGCGCCGCTCGGCCCTCGACGTGGCCCGCACGCTCGGTCCGGCGATCGACGCCGGCGTGCTGGTCGATGACGACGGGGAAGTGGTGTTCCGCCACGACCTCCACCGCGAGGCGGCGCTCGCCTCGATGAGCGAGCAGCAACGCCGGTCAGCGCACGCAAAGATCGCCGATGCCCTGGCCGAGCTAGGCGCACCGGTGCTCGCCGTCGCCGAGCACTATGCCGTCGGAGCGACCCGCGGCGATCGGCCGGCCGCACGACACCTCGCTGCAGCGGCCGCCGACGTGGTCGGCGCTGCGCCCGCGCTCGCCCTTCGGCTCTGCGAGACAGCGAGAGCGCTCTCCCTCTCGGTGGACGACGACCTCGGTCTGGGCGTCACCCGCGTCCGAGCGCTCGCCGGCATCGGCCGGACCGACGATGCCGAGGCACTCGCCGCCGATCTACTCGCACGGGACCCTGGCGACGATCTGGAGGCGCGGCTGCGGCGCGAGCTGGCCCTCACGGCGTTCATCACCGGACGACCAGCGGAGGCCTCCCAGCAGATGGCGCGTGTGGTCGAGCTGGCCCGCGACCCGCGACAACGGGCCACAGCGTTGGCCGAGCGCGCCTGGGCCTCGTTGATGGCGCTCGACGCCACGTCGGCACGGGTGGATGCCGGCGAGGCGATCCGGCTCGGCACGCCGATCGGGGCTGTCGACGCCGTCGTGATGGCCCGCGCGGTGCGATGCTGGCTCGACCTGTGGGCCGCCGACTACGCAGCCGCGACGACCGACGCCGACGCACTGCAGCAGACACTCGCTCAGGCTGCACCGGGCCCATGGCAGTCGGTCCAACCGTGGCTCGCCATCGCCGCCGTGCGGCTCGACCTCGATGACGAGGAGGCAGCACGCGCCGCAGCCGAGGCCGGCAGGCGCCTCGCCACCGACACCGGATCTGGGTGGGCCGTGGCAGTCCACGATGCGCTCCTGGCTGATCTCCGGTTCCGCACGCGAGATCTCGAGGAGGCCGCAGCAGCAGCGCGGTCGGCGATCACCGGTACCGCGCTCGTCGACGGGATGGGCGTCGAGCTGTGGGCCCGCGCCACCCTCGCGCGCACGATGATCGAGCTCGGCGACCTGGACGGCGCCGACACAGAGCTCACGGCAGCCGAGATCGCGCTCGACGACGGCCGGGCTCAGCTCGGCCTCGACCGGTTCCTCCTCGCCCGGGCCCTGGTCCACGAAGCTCGTGGCGAGGTGACAGCGGCCCACGCCACCTATTGCGGCGCCTGGGACCTGATGTCGGCCATCGGCATCCGCTATGTGCTGCCCTCACTTGCCCCCGGTCTCCTGCGTACCGCGGCCCGGCTCCCGAGCGACGCTGTGGATCCGGTCGTCATCGGATCCGTTCTGGCCACGCTCGATGAGATCACCAGTGCCGGCGCTCCACCGTCGCAGCAGCGATACCGGGCCGAGGCGAGAGCCTGGATCGACCCGGCCCGCGTCGAGCCCCGCCGCGCCGAGGCATTCCGCCTCGACCCCGAGGTCGGCGACCGCCTCGGCGTGCAGAAGGCTCCCGATCCCACGACCATGACCACCGGCGACGACCTCTTGGCGGGTCTGACCCCGGCAGAGCGTCGGGTGGCCGGCCTGGTCGCCACCGGCCTCACCAACACCCAGATCGCGGCGCACCTCATGGTCTCGCGCCGCACCGTCGACAGCCACGTGCTCGCCGCCTACCGCAAGCTCGGCGTCGCCTCACGAGTGGCGCTGACCCGCGCGATCCTCAGCGAGGTGGCCTCCTGAACCACACCACCCGGGTCGAGATCCGCGTGCTCGGCCCCATCGAGGTCATCGTCGACGGGGTCGTCGAGGCGCTACCGGTCCGCCAGACACGTGCCGCACTCGCCGCGCTGGTCCTGCACCACCCGACCGCACTGAGCGCCGACGCGCTGGCCGAGCTGCTGTGGCCCGAGGGCCGACCCGAGCGATGGGAGGCCTCCCTCTACGCTCACATCTCCCGTCTCCGACGGATCCTCGGTGCCGAGCGGCTCCCACGGACGCCCGCCGGATACCGGCTGCAGGTCGAGCCCGAACATCTCGATCTACGCGCCGCCGAGGCCGAGATCGCCGACGGTCGCGCCGCGCTCGCGGCGGGCGAGACGATGCGTGGCGTGCGGCATCTCCGCCGAGCACTGGCCAGGTGGCGCGGCCCGGCGTTCCGTGAGATCGAGGAGTTCTCGTTCGCCGATGACGCGGCGCGTCAGACGGCCGCGTTGCGGGTGGGCGCGCTCGAACTGCTCGTGCGCGCGCTCCTCGAAGCTGGACGCCCCGACGACGCCGCCACGGTGGCCGCCACGCTCGTCCGGGAGGATCGCTGGTCGGTCGAAGCTTGGGTGCTCCGACTCACGGCACTGGTCGCCGCCTCGCGGATCGACGAGGCGCGTCGCGTCCAGGCCGAGGCGCACCTGGTCTTCGCCGTCGAGCTGGGCATCGAGCCAGGACCCGAGCTCCACATCGTCGATGCGGGTCCGGGCGAGCCCCGCGCCACCGACGATCGACGCGCGATGCCGTCACCGACCGGTTC
>CAYRXQ010000002.1:25684-28057 GCA_964428115.1 uncultured Ilumatobacteraceae bacterium | reverse complement strand
TCCCCCCCGGGGGTCAGACGCGGCCTTCCCCCACGGGCGCCCCCCGCGCCCCCGACTCTCGCCGCGCTCTGCCGTCACCGACCGGTTCGTCGACTAACGAACCGCCTGCGGTCGGCCCCTCGGCGAGCGCGTCGCCGCCGGCGCTGTCCGGTCCGTCCGGTCCAGGCACCGATGGCGAGGCCGCATCCCCCACACCGCTCGACCGAGACACCGAGATGGTGCTGTCACTCGTGGCAGTGGCCGGCTCCCCGCTGGATCCCGACCTCCTCGCCGCAGCGGCCGCACTGACCCCACACCGGCTCTTCGACGTGCTGCGCGCCGCTCGAACCAGCGGGTGGCTCGCTGCCGAGGGACGGCTGCGACTCGCCGACGGTGAGCGTGCCGAGCGCCTCCGCAGCGGGCTCGGCGAGGCCGAGACCGCGCTGTTGCTGAGGCGGCTCGCCGAGACGAGCTCGGGGGCGGCCACGACCGCCCCGGATCACCTGCGAGCGCGATGGGCCCTCGGCGCCGTCGCAGCCGGGCTGCCGCTCGACGACGCACTGGCCGCCGCGAGCCGTGGCATCGTCGACGCAGTCCGCCGCGGCGACCTCGAGGCGGCCGCAGCGATCGCCGACCTCGTCGAGTCAGCGATCGCCGCGGTCCGCTGACGACACTTACTTGCCGCCGAGTCGGCGCTGACCGGGCGACGGACGACCGGGTCGGGTCGATGGCCTCGACCCCAGGTCGTACCCTGCAGCGATGGACATCAAGCACACCGCGACGGATCTCGGGATGAAGGCGATGAACCTCGCACATCGTGGGCTGCTGACCGTGTCGGGAGGGCGACTCGGTGGGCGCGTCGGCGTGATGCCGGTGGTCCAGCTGCACACCACCGGACGCTCGAGCGGCAAGCGGCGTTCGACCATGCTCACGACGCCCGTGCACGACGACGATCGTGTCGTGCTCGTGGCCTCCAAGGGCGGCGACGACCGCGATCCGGACTGGTACCGCAACCTCGTCGCCGATCCGAACGTGGAGCTCACGATCGACGGCACGACGCAGGCGATGACCGCCCGCACGGCGACCGCCGAGGAGAAGCAGGAGCTGTGGCCCTTGATCGTCGAGGCCTACAAGGGCTACGCGGGGTACCAGCGTCGAACCGACCGCGACATCCCCGTGATCATCTGCCACCCCCGCGCCTAACCCGGTGTCAGACACGCTGCAGCTACCGCGCTGCAGCTGAGGCGCTTCGCAGTCAGCCCGGCGCGCCTCAGCCCGAGCAACCGGGATCTTTGAAGTCGACGGCCCCGTCGAGGTCGTTGTCCTTGCCGTCGTCGCACAGTGGGCCGAAGGAGTTGGTGAGCTGGATGTGCTCAGGCGTGCTCGCCGGGTTCCTCGGATCGGATCCGAAGTTGAGCTCGATGTTGTTGAGGAAGCCGTCCCCGTCTTCGTCACCCCGAGGGGCGAGCGTCGTCGGCGGGGGCGGCGTGGTCGTGGTGGTCGTGGTCGTAGTCGGCGCGGCCGTAGTGGTGGGGGCCGTTGTCGTCGGCGGAGCGGTGGTAGGGGCCGCAGTGGTGGCGGGCGGGGTCGTCGGCCTCGGCGTCGTCACGGGCGGAGGGGGCGGGGGCAACGCCCGGGTGACAGGGGGCGCCGTCTCGACCACCGTCGTCTCGACCACTGTCGTCGGTGGCGCCGTCGTCGTCGACGTCGTGCTTGTGCTCGTGGTGACCGCGGTCGTCGGAGCAACGGTCGTGGCGACAGTCGTGGACTCGATCGTCGTGCTGGTCGTCGACACGTCGACGGGGATCGTCGATGGCGCCGCGCCGCTCACGCTCTCGACCTCACCCTTGTCGCCCGAACCCGAGAACACCAGAATGCCGATCACGAGGGCGACGGTCGCCCCGATGCCGCCACCGATGAGCAGCGGGAGTGGCAGCGCTTTTCCGGGCCCCGACAGTGGGACCACCGACCCGCCGCCCTTGGGCACCTTGCCCGGCATGGCAGCCAGCGGCCCCTTCGCAGGGTCGGGCGGGGCCAGCCGTGCCACCGCCTTGGGTGGTCCCGGGTGGGGCGGCGCCTTCTTCGACGCGGACTGGCTGTCCTTGCCGTCGGGCTCGCCGCCACCGCCGAACCCCAACTCACCCTCGGGATTGCCGGCGAGCGGACCCTTTGTTTGACCCGCCTCGGGTTTCGCGTCGAACGCCGACTTCTCCCCACCCACCTCAGGCTTCACGTCGAACGCCGACTTCTCCCCACCCACCTCCGGCTTCGCGTCGAACGCCGACTTCTCCCCCGGACCACCCGACGAGCCCGGCTCGCCCTCGAACTTCCCGGAGAGTTGCGACTTCTCGCCCGACGCCGCCGTCGGCGACGAGGACGACGAACCGGGGTCCC
>CAYRXQ010000002.1:22453-25584 GCA_964428115.1 uncultured Ilumatobacteraceae bacterium | reverse complement strand
CCACCCACCTCCGGCTTCGCGTCGAACGCCGACTTCTCCCCACCCACCTCAGGCTTCGAATCGAACGCCGACTTCTCACCCGGACCACCCGACGCGCCTGGCTCGCCCTCGAACTTCCCGGAGAGCTGCGACTTCTCGCCCGACGCCGCCGTCGGCGACGAGGACGACGAACCGGGGTCCCCCTCGAACTTGCCCAGGTCGGGCTTGTCACCGGGGACGTCGGCGTCCGGCTTGGCGCCTGGGTCGGGCTTCTCGCCCGCTCCGGAGGGTCCGTCCTGCATCGCCGACTCCTCTCCGTCCGTGGGCTCGCGACACTACCGCGCCCACGAATTGCAGCGAACCGGCGCAGCCCGACTCAGCTCAGGCCGACGATCTCGCCGTCTTCGAGGAGATCGATCCGGGTTGCGGCCGGTGTCGCGCCGAGACCCGGCATCGTTCGCATCTCACCGCAGATCGGGTAGACGAACCCGGCGCCGACCGAGGCCCGGACCTCGTTCACGTGCACGGTGTGGCCCGTCGGTGCGCCGAGCAACGACGGGTCGCTCGAGATCGACAGGTGCGTCTTGGCCATGCAGATCGGCAGGTCGCCGTAGCCGTTCTTCTCGTAGGTCGCGAGCTGGCGGGCTGCCATCGCCGAGTACTCCACGTCGGCCGCGCCGTAGATGGCCGTCGAGATCCGCTCGATCTTGTCCCGCAGCGGCAACTCGGTGTCGTAGAGGTACCGGAACGTGCTCGGCTCCTCGCAGGCATCCGCGACTGCGCGGGCCAGGTCGATCGCGCCGACGCCACCGTCGCGCACGTGGGTGGTCACAGCGGCCCGCACGCCCATCTCCTCGGCCAGTTCGCACATCACCTGCAGCTCGGAGGGGTGATCGGTGGGGAAGGCGTTGATCGCGATCACCGGCGTGACCCCGTGCACCAGCACGTTCTCGACCTGCTTGCGCAGGTTCGCCAGCCCGGCCGCCACGTCGTCGGGTGACTCGACGAACATCTCGGGAGGCAACGCACGCCCGGCCACCACCTTGTGCCGTCCGGAGTGCGCCTTGAGCGCGCGGACGGTTGCCACCACCACCGCCGCATCGGGGACGAGCCCCGAGACCCGGCACTTGATGTTGAAGAACCGCTCCGCCCCCATGTCGGCGCCGAACCCGGCCTCGGTGAACAGGTAGTCGCCGGTGTGGATGCCGATCTGGTCGGCGATCACCGACGAGTTGCCGGTGGCGATGTTGCCGAACGGGCCGGTGTGCACGATGACCGGCGTCCGCTCGAGCGTCTGCATGAGGTTCGGCTGGATCGCGTCGCGCAGCATGACCGCCATCGAGCCGGCAGCACCCAGGTCCTCAGCGGTCACCGGCGTACCCGAGGTGGTGTAGCCCACCACGATGCGACCGAGCCGCTCGCGCAGATCGTGCAGCGAGGTGCTGAGGCCGAGCAGCGCCATCACCTCGGATGCCGCCGTGATGTCGAACCCGGTCTGGCGGGGCACGCCGTCGAGGCGCGCGCCGAGGCCGACCACGATGTTGCGCAGGGCGCGGTCGTTCTCGTCGAGCACTCGACGCCACGAGAAGTCAATTAGCGACAGGCCGAGCTCGTTGCCGTGGTGCAGGTGGTTGTCGACCATCGCGGCCAGCAGGTTGTGCGCGGCCGTCACGGCGTGGAAGTCGCCGGTGAAGTGCAGGTTGATGTCCTCCATCGGCACCACCTGGCTGTAGCCACCGCCGGCGGCACCACCCTTGATCCCGAAGGTCGGGCCCATCGAGGGCTGGCGCAAGGTGACCGTGGCTCGCTTCTCGAGGTGCTGCATCGCCTGGCCGAGTCCGACCACCGTGGTGGTCTTGCCCTCGCCGAGCGGTGTCGGGCTGATCGCGGTCACGACGACGTAGCGCGCACGCGGTCGTTCGGTGAGATCGTCGAGCGCGGCGAGACGGATCTTGGCGACGTGATCGCCACGCCGCTCCAGGTGGCGCGCATCGATGCCCATCGAGGCGGCGATCTCCTCGATCGGGGCCATCGAGGCGGCGCGGGCGATCTCGAGATCGGTGGGGGTCGACATCAGGGCCGGACGCTAGCCACGGCGCCGGGGCGCGAACGCTGACCCTCGTACGCGACGCAGTGGACCGAACCCCACCTCGGCCCGGATCACTCGAAGCGGTACGGCTCGAGCGTGTCCTGGGCGTGGCGTCGGTAGAGCTGCCACGCGCCCCCGCCGTAGTAGGCGAGGCTCCCGGGCTCCGCCCCACCGTGGCCGTTGTAGTACGAGAGGCAGTCGCGCAGCGGTGCCGTCATCAGGTCGGCCTCACGGCAGTGGGCGCTGTAGGAGGCCTCGGACTCGGGTGTCACGTCGACCACCTCGGCGCCGCGCTCGCGCATGGTGGTGAGCATCCAGGCGATGTAGTCGCAGTGCGACTCGATCGCATCGGTGAAGTTGAAGCTGCCGCCACCGCCCTGGGGCCCGGTGACGATGAACAGGTTCGGGAAGCCCTCGCTGTGCAGGCCGAGGAAGGTCGACGTGCCCCCGGTCGCCCACTTCTCGCGCAGCGTGCGGCCCGCCCGTCCGGTGATCATGTTGAACGTCGAGGTCGCCATCCACTCGAACCCGGTGGCGTAGATCAGCACGTCGAGCGGGTACGACACCCCGTCGTGCACGACCCCGTTCTCGTCGATGCGACGCACGCCCATCGGTGCGGTGTCCACCAGGTGGACGTGGGGCAGGTTGAACGTCGGCAGGTACTCGTCGTGGAAGGTCGGACGCTTGCACCCGTATGGGTAGTAGGGCTTGAGCGCCTCGGCGGTGACCGGGTCGTGGACGATCGCGTCGACGCGGGCCCGGATCTGCTCCATGATCCGGAAGTTCGTCTCGAGCTGCTTGCCCACGAGCTCCTCGGGTGAAAGGTCGCGTTCGTGCTGCTTGCGCTCCTTGAAGTCGGCGACCCTGCCGGCGAGGTAGTCGTCGTTGGCCTGGATCGCCGTACGGCCAGCCGAGATCTTCGAGAAGCGCCGGCGGCGGGCGCGTGCCCAACCGGGTTCGTTCGCCCACGCATCGATCTCGTCGGGGGTGGTCGCACGCTGGTCGCGCACGTCGATGGTCGAGGGGGTCCGCTGGAAGACGAACAGCTCCCCGACCGTCTTGG
>CAYRXQ010000002.1:0-22443 GCA_964428115.1 uncultured Ilumatobacteraceae bacterium | reverse complement strand
GGTGCCGATGATGCCGACCCGCTTGCCGGCGAGGTCGACCTCGTAGTTCCACCGCGAGGTGTGGAACGACTCACCGGCGAAGGTCTCCATGCCCTCGATGCGGGCCAGCTTCGGGCTCGTGAGGATGCCGTTGGCGAGTACGACGAAGCGAGCGCGCATGGCATCGCCGCGGTCGGTGCGGACCGTCCAGCGGCGACTCGCCTCGTCCCAGTCGGTCTGCTCGACGGTGGTGTGGAACAGGCAGTGCTCGTAGAAGCCGTAGCGCTCCGCGAGCATCTGGCAGTACTCGAGGATCTCGAAGCCCGAGGCGTACTTCATGGTGGGGACGTAGCCGGTCTCGTCGAGCAGCGGGAGGTAGCTGTAGGCCTCGACGTCGCAGGCGACCCCCGGGTACCGGTTCCAGTACCAGGTGCCGCCGACATCCCCGCCCTTCTCGCAGAAGCGCACGTCGGTGAAGCCGAGCTCGCGCAGCTTGTACCAGAGCAGCAACCCGGCGAACCCGGCACCGACCACGAGGATCTCGCACTCGTCGGTCAACGCGTCGCGTGGCACCGGCGGCGCCGAGTACACGTCGTCGAGATAGCGCCGGAACTCGCCGTCCATCGGCATGTAGTCGGCGGCCCCACGGCGCGACTCCTTGTACTCCCGGTACCTGGCCTGCTCCTCGGCGTCGAACACCGCACCGGGTGGCGGGGGCGGCAGGACCTTGAGCGAGTCGTCGTCGGTGATCGAGTACCCGGACCCGGCGATGCGATCGGTCGCCTTCGCGGCGCGGGTGTCGAAGACCTTGTGGCCGGTGATCGGGTCGATGCGGATCGACACGGTGTCCCCCTCGTGCGGCTCGGTCGACGGTCCTGGCCCCCACCGGCCGTCGATGCGTCGAACCTATACGTCGGGGTCGGCTCGATCCGGATCGGGGTGCACCACCGTGCCGCGTCCGCCCGACAGCACGCCGGCGGCATCGGCGAGCGGGCCGATCGCAGCGGTCCCACCGGTTCGCTCGACGAATCGGCAGACGGCGTCGACCTTCGGACCCATGGATCCCGACGGGAACGCCAGTCGGCGCAGGTGCGATGGCGTGATCCGACCGATGGGGCGAGCCTCTGGTGTTCCCCAATCGAGCATCACCCCGTCGACGTCGGTGAGCAGCACGAGCGTCTGGGCGCCGAGCTCCTCCGCGAGTGTCGCGGCCGTGAGGTCCTTGTCGATGACGGCCTCGACACCGTGCAGCGCACCTGCACGATCCTGCGCGACGGGGACACCGCCACCACCCGCACAGACCACGACCACGCCCGATCCGACCAGCAGGTCGAGCACCTCGCGCTCCACGACCCGGATGGGCCGTGGCGACGGCACGACGCGCCGCCATCGTTCGCCGTCGAGCGCGAGATCCCAGCCGTGACGCCGAGCGAGCTCCTCGGCCTCGACGCGCTCGTACACGGGCCCGACGAACTTGGTGGGTCGGTCGAAGGCCGGATCCGACCGGTCGACCACGACGCGGGTGACGACGGCTGCGACCTGTCGGTCGGGCAGGTGCCGCTGCAGTTCCTGGACGAGCCAGTAGCCGATCAGACCCTGCGTCTCGGCGCCGAGCGCATCGAGGGGATACGGGTGCAGCAGCGACCGGTCGGTGGCCGACTCGAGCGCGAGCACCCCGACCTGGGGACCGTTGCCATGCGTCACGATCACCTCGTGTTCGCGAGCCAGGGGTGCGATCGCCGCGGCGGCGATCGCCACGTTGCGCTCCTGGACCTCGGAGTCGGGCGCGTCCCCGCGCCGCAGTAGCGCATTGCCTCCGAGCGCGACGACGATCCGCACGTCACCCTGCCGCGAAGACGCTGGGGAACCGGGCGATGACGGCGATCGCGTGCTCCAACTCGCGCTCGTCGACGCACTCGCCGATGCGGTGGGTGTTCTGCTCGATGCCCGCACCGATCCCGAACATCGCCGGATGCTTCACCTCGCCGGCGGTGACCCACTGCTTGGACGAGGGCACCTCGATGCGGTCGTCGTCGACGGGCACCGGGAACCCGACGCCGTCGGTGGAGAACACCCACCGGTCGACGCGCGGCTCGCGACGCAGTGCCCCACCGGTCGCACCCCCGGCCGGCTCGGCCACGTACGGCGTCACCACGCCCCGGTAGGCGGTGACGGCGGCTCGGATGGCCGGATGGTCCTCGGGGGTCATCCAGCTCGGGTAGATCTGCGGGTTCCCGGGGATCACCCCCGTCTGCGTCGGCTCGTCGTAGACGGGCACCTCGATCCGCACCTCGAGCCCAGCTGCGCGGGCCGCGTGCACGGCCTCGAGGGCCTCGATCTCGGCGAGTGCCCGGGTGGGGGTCTCCCCGAGGGTCAGACGTCGGTCGAATCGGAACGTGAACCGCTCGGGCACCGCGCAGTCGCTCGGCGTATCGAGCGCAGCCCACGACGCGGTCCGGGTCCCGCGGCCCAGGAACTCGTGGTCGGCGAACCCGACCTCGACCGCCTGTCGTGCGGCGTCGGCCAGGATCGCGCCCCCGTGTTCGAGCGGGTTGAGGCCGAGGTGGGGCATCGACCCGTGGCACGACCGGCCGGTGACGGTCACCTCGATCTGCATCCGGCCGCGCTGACCGCGGTAGATACCCAATGCGCCCTTCGTGCTGTCGCCGGTCCCCTCGGTGAGGATGACCACGTCGGGCACGAGCTCGGGCGGCGCGCCCGGCAGGGTCGACCCCATCACGAAGCGCGGGCCGCCACCGTCGTTGTCCTCCTCGGCCACCGTGGCGTAGGAGCGCACGATCACGCCCCGCAAAGCCCCCTCGTCGCGCAGCTCGAGCAGGATCTTGGTCGCCACGATCTGCGACACGACGCCGGAGAGCTGATCGGCGGTACCGCGGCCGAACACCAGGTGCTCCCACTCCTCGTCGGGCGGGAGCGAGCCGAGCTCGGCGCGCAGGGCGCCGTGGTCGAGACGATCGGCGTCGATGAGGCCGAGGTACGGGTCGACGGCCCCGCCGAGCTTGGCGTGCCACTGCTCCCGGAGCGCGTCGACGGTGTCGGAGTGGCCGTCGAGGTAGACGACCTTCTTCTGCGCTGGTGACACGCCGTCGTCGGGATCCTGCACGGTCCAGACCAGGTTGCCGAACGGATCGAACCAGACGTCCTCCGCGCTGAAGACGGCGTCGACGTCGATGATCGTGTCGCGCAGCAGCTCCAGGCGGGAGCGTTCGTGGTTCGACAGCCCGGCGCGTGGGTCACCGCCGGCCTCCTCGGGCCGGTCCACCAGCGCAGCGGGATCGCCGACGGCGGCACGCAGGATGCCCACCGCGAGGGGGCGATATCGGGCGGCCAGTTCGGCAACCCGTTCGTCGAGCGACATCTCGGACCTCCCGGTCGAGTCGTGGTCGATCAGCGCGCGACCCGGGCCGCGAGGTCGTCGACCTTCGCCGCGGCGAGCAACGCCATGATCACGTACAGCTTCTTGTTGGCCTCGCGCGCCACGTCGACGCGGAAGCGCTCCATCACCCCGGCACTCACCTCGGCCCCGATGTCGGCCGGCAGACAGTGCAGGTACAGGGCCTGCTCGGTGAGGTCCATGCGGCGCTCGTCGCAGATCCAGTCGCGGTGGGCTGCATTCGAGGCGAGCGCCCGCTGCTCGATGTCGCGCATCGCCGCGGCGTCACCGGCCCGGTTCGCCTCGACCCGTTCGAGCATCAGCGCCTGTGGGCCCCACGACTTCGGGTACACCGCGTGTGCTCCCGTGAACGCGTCGTCCATGTCGTGCAGGACGCGGAACGAACCACCGGAGGCTGCCGCACCCTCGGTCGCCCAGGCGAGCGGCTCGGCCAGCAGCTCGTAGCCGGGCGGGTGGGCGAGGGTGACGTGCGCGCCGAACCGGGTGAGCAACGACACGAGGCCCTGGGGCACCGACAGCGGCTTCGCGTAGCTCGGCGAGTAGGCCCACGACACGGTGATCCGTCGATCGGCGACGTCGGTCCCGAAGTGTTCGCGCAGCCAGAGCAGGTCGGCGAGCGTCTGCGTCGGGTGGTCCACGTCGCACTGCAGGTTCACGATGGGCACGCTGCGGTCGTCGTCGGTCGCGGTGAGGTAGTCGTCGATCCCCTGCCGGATCGATCGCATGAACCGGTTCCCCTCACCGAGGATCAGGTCGTGCCGGATGCCGAGCGCGTGGGCGTTCATCCCGAGCATCGCCCCGGTCTCTTCGGCCGTCTCACCGTGGGCGACCTGGGTCGACGAGCCGTCGACGATCACCGGGCGCATGCCCAGCCGGGCCGCCGCGCCGGCCCACGCCGACTTGGTCCGGGTCGAGTTGTCGAAGAACACGGCGTAGGCCAGCTCGTCGGGCAGCAGCGCCGTGGTCCGGCGCTCGCCGTCGAGCTGCTGGAACCGCGCCGCGAGTGCGAGGACTGCCTCGAGCTCGTCGGTCGACCAGTCGTGGGTGGTGAGCAGGCTGCGCCCCCGTAGGGAGGCGAGGACGTCGGGATCCGGGGAGGTCAGCACCGGTTTCGGGTGTACCAGAGCCGATCAGGGCAGGGCAGGGCACAAGGACCCCTGCGGCGCCGGCATCGGTCCGGAGCCTCGCTCAGGGTGGGGATCCGGGCCTCGATCGCAGCGTCAGCGGGCCATCACCGGCGACGCGTGGTGCACCACGAGCAGCCACAGGCCGGCGCGCCGGACGAACAGGTTCGTCGCGGCAACGGTCCCGGTGGCTCCCCCCGACACGAGGTTCTCGTCGCAGGTGACCCAGGCCAGGTCGCCGTCGATCGCAACGGCCTCGTTGGTGAGGATGAACTGGTTGCGACCCGGCCCCTCGAGGATCCGACGCCACGAGTCCTCGATCGCCGCCCACGTCCGCAGGATCGGCCAGCCGGGGTGGGTGCACACCACCCGGTCGGAGTGCTCCCAGATGGCGGCCATGGCCGTCAGGTCGCGGGCTTCGTGAGCGTCGTAGAAGGCCTGGTTGGCGGCCAGGACCGCCCGGATCTCAGCGTCCACCGGCTCGTCCATCCCCGGTCACCGTACCGGCCAGTACTCCCCTACGGTGGCGCGATGGACATCGTGCTGATCGCCGGACTCTGGTTGCCCGTGACGGTCTGGGACGAGGTGGCGGGCGCGCTCGAAGCGCTCGGACACCGCCCGATCCCCGTCGCCCTGCCCGGCGTCGACGACGGCTCGACGACCGCCACGCTCGACGACCAGCTCGGGGCCGTGCTGGCGGCAGTCGACGGCGCCGACCGACCGCTCGTGGTCGGGCACTCGGCCGCCAGCACGCTCGCCTGGTTGGCGGCTGACCGCCGACCCGACGGGGTCGGCGGTGTGGTGATGATCGGTGGGATGCCGACGCCCGATGGTGAGCCGTACGCCGCGTTCTTCCCAGTGGTCGACGGCGAGATGGCGTTCCCCGGTTGGGGCCCGTTCGAGGGCCCCGACAGCGACGACCTCGACGGCGAGGCCCGGGCTCGCATCGAGTCCGGCGCGGTCGCCGTACCCGAGGGGGTTGCGTCAGGCGTCGTCCGACTGACCGACGACCGGCGCTTCGACGTTCCCGTCACGCTGGTCTGCCCCGAGTTCAGCACCGACCAGGCACGGGAGTGGCTCGCCGAGGGCCAGATGCCGGAGCTCGCGAAGGCACACCAGCTCTCCTTCGTCGACATCGACTCGGGACACTGGCCGATGGCGTCGTGCCCCGCCGAGCTCGCCCGAGTGCTCGACCAACTCGTTCCCGCGAGCTGACGCCCACCGGGAGTCGCCTCACCGCAGGCGGTGTCGACACCTCGTCGACCCGGTCATCGCACCTGGCGGATGCGGCCCACAGATCCCCACTGTGCGTCCGCCGTCAGCACCGTGGAGTCGAGCCGCTCACCGAGCGCGAGGCACAGCCGATCGGCCAGTGAGAGCCCCTCGCCCGGGCGCCATCGCCGGGCGGCCCACTCGGCGTCATCGACGAGGATCGGCTCGACGCGGACCTGGTAGCTCAGCAGCAAGGCTCGCACGAGATCCCAGTCGCGATCGGCGGCCAACACCTTCTGCGCCACCTCCGACCAGTTCGCTGCGGCACACACTGGATCGGACGCCATCGCCTCCTCGACGACGTCAGCCCCCGCTTCGTTCTGCACGAACGCGAGCAGCGCCGAGGCGTCGAGCACGACGGTCACGCCGAGTCCTCCTCGATGGCAGCCTGGCGCCGGTCGGCGAGCAGCTGGCCGACGAGGTCGAGCCCGGCAAGTTCGTCGCGCACCCGGTCGCGCAGCTGGGCGCGCGTCAACAGCACCAGCCCTCCCGGAGTGTCGAGGAGCACCAGTGGTGTCCCCTCGGTCAGCCCGGCACGCGCTCGAACCTCCGCGGGCACCACGATGCGACCTCGATCTCCCACCATCACGGTATGTGTCCCACTCATGAGATCACTGTACCATCATGAGTACCAACGTGGGATCCCCTCGGTACCGGAACCGAACCCCGGCACCGGGGTGCCGCTCCGCCGAAGGCGAAGGCTCAGCGCTCCTGTCGGCGTGCCAGACGGTCGGCCCCCGCATCGATGCCGGGGAGCTGCACCTCGATCGACCCCATCACATCGCCGGCGAGCCCGACCACGATCTCCTCGGCCTCGGCCCACGATCTCGCTCGCAGACCCTCGAGATGTCGGTTGTAGGGCTGGTCGAACGTGATCACCGTCTTGCCGAGCGCACGGAGCTGCTCGATGTTGTGCGGGGCATCGTCGATGTAGGCATCGGCCTCGATCTCGGGCTTGGCGCCCAGGAAGCACAGATCGCGGTACGGGATGCGCATCTCGTCGAGCCAGGCCGCCGTGTCCCCCACTGCCTTCTCGTGGCCCCAGTGCACATAGAGCCGATGCGTGATCACCCGGATCCAGATCCCCGCGTCGGAGAGCCGCCACAACGCCTCGTCGGCACCGTCGACGAGCGGCATCGTGCGGAACATGTCGTGCTCCATCACCGCGATGCGGTGGTAGTGCGGGTACTCGCCGGGCGCGAAGCCCCACTCGGCGAAGTCCCACGAGCGTTCGAGCGGCAAGGTCTCGGGGTCCACCCCGCGCAGCTCGGCCATGATCGCCCGGAAGCGCCGTGTGTGGTCGGCGACCACACCGTCGAGATCGACCCCGAGGATGAACTGCCGGCTCACACCGGCCCCACCACACGCACGGCAAGGGTCGCATCGTCGTCGTCGCCGACCACCCTGGCCGGACCCGACACCAACCGTCGCCGGATCCGACCCGACACCGCGTCGATTGCGATCGTGACGACGACGACGATGATGAGCGCCAGACCGGCAGTCCCCCAGTCCTTGAACTGGATGCTCTGCGCCAGATCGGTCCCGATGCCGCCGGCCCCGACCACCCCGAGCACTGCCGAGGCTCGGATGTTGATCTCGAACCGGTAGAGCACGAACGAGGTCATCTCGGGGACGACCTGTGGCAGCACGCCCCATCGGAGCCGTTGGAGCCAGGTGGCACCCACGGCATCGGCCGCCTCCACCGGGCCCGGTTGCAGGCCCTCGATGACCTCGGCGCAGAGCTTGCCGAGCGTCCCGATGGATCCGATCCCGATCGCCACGACACCGGTCTGGGGCGTCAGGCCGAAGATCGGCACGAAGACGATCGCGAGCACGATCTCGGGCACGGCTCGCAACACGTTGAACACCTGGCGGATGATCCACGACACGGTCCGCCCCGAGAGGTTCTCGGCCGCCACGAAGGCGAGCGGCACGGCGAACACTGCGGCGATCAGGGTCCCGAGCCAGGCGATCGCGACCGACTCCCACATGGCCTCGAGGAGCCTGCCGAGGTCGGCGAGCTCCATCTGGGTGAACATCAGCCGAGCGATCGTGTACAGGTCGCCGGGCGCGTCGAGCAGCCGGCCCCAGGCCACGTCGAGTCCGCCGACCGACCAACCGATCAGCACCAAGACGATCGCCGTGGTGACCCACTTGAACGTGTTCACGGGACGTTCGGCCCGGATGAACTCGTCGATCCGATCGGTACTCATGCGCGCGACCTCACACCAGCCTCCGACGGAACATGACCGAGATGCGCTCCACCACGAACACGACCAGGAAGAACATCACGATCAGGCCCCAGACCTGCTCCCAGTCGCCACGGTTGCGGTAGAAGTTGATCCGCTCGCCGATGCCGCCGGCCCCGACCAGTCCGAGGACGGCCGACGCCCGCAGGTTGAGCTCGAAGCAGTACAGCAGGAACGAGGTGTAGGCGGGAAGGATCTGAGGCACCACGGCGGTTCGCAGCATCTGGCTGTGCCCGGCCCCGGCGGCGTTGGCCGCCTCGAGTGGTCCCATGTCGATGCCGTCGAGCGTGTCGGCCGTGAGCTTGGTCGTCACGGCGATGGAGAAGAAGAACAGTGCGAGGAGCCCGGGCAGGGCGCCGATCCCCACCGCCGCCACGAACAGCAGGGCCCACAGCAGATCGGGGAACGCACGGACGATGTTGTTGAACGTCCGCACCACCACCAGCACGATCCGGTTGGGGGCCCCGAACCGCGTCGACCAGAGCGCGAGCGGAAGTGCGATCAACCCGCCCGCCGCGGTGCCCACGACGGCCATGCGGAAGGTCTCGATGAACGGCCCGCGCGAGCGCTCCGAGAGGATCTGACCGAAGTCGGGATTGGCGAGTCCGCGCATCGGAGCGTTGCTCCGCGAGAGGCCGTCCCAGATCTCGGTGAATGACAGGCCGACGCCGAACCTCCAGTCCCACGCGGTCACGATCGTCAGGAGGATCGCCCCCGTCAGCGTGAGCACCCCGAACCGTGACGGCGGTGGCTTCTTCGGCCACACCCGCTCGACGTCGGTCACATCGCAGCCTTCTTGGCCATCGTGTCGTCGGCTGTGAGGCTGCGACCGTAGATGTCCTCGAAGACCCCGGCGTCGGCGGCCGAGCCCGGTCCGTCGAACACCAGGCGACCGTCTCGCAGGCCGATGATGCGGTCCGCGTATGCCGTCGCGAGGTCGAGGAAGTGCAGGTTGATGATCGTGGTGATCTTCAGCTCGCGGTTGATGCGCTGCAGATCGCGCATCACGACGTGGCTCGTCGGCGGATCGAGCGAGGCCACGGGCTCGTCGGCCAGGATGATCGACGGTTCCTGCGCGAGCGCCCGAGCGATGCCGACGCGCTGGCGCTGCCCACCCGACAGGTTGGACGCGCGGACGTAGGCCTTCTCGATGATCTCGACACGGTCGAGGGCCTGGAGCGCGCGCACGGTGTCGGCCTTGGGGTACAGGCCGAGCAGTGTCCGCCATGTCGCGACGTCGTGCAATCGGCCCATCAGGACGTTGTTGAGCACGGTCGTGCGGTCGACCAGGTTGAACCCCTGGAAGATCATCCCGATGTCGGAGCGCAGCTCGCGCAGGTCGCGACGTGAGAGCGTGGGGACGTTGCGACCGTTGACCTCGAGCTCGCCCGAGGTGAGGGGCACCAGCCCGTTGATCGCTCGGATCAGCGTGGACTTCCCGGCACCCGAGAGCCCGACCACGACGACGAACTCGCCCTGCGTGATCTCGAGGTCGAGATCACGCAGGGCGTGGACGTTGCCCGGATACGTGACGCACGCTCCGGTGAAGCGGATCATTCGGCGGTCGTCAGCCCAACAGATCGCCGAGCTCGGCCTCGAGCTGACGGATCACGTCGTAGTCCGACGAGGTCACGGGCACGAGCCCGTCGATGTTGTACAGCTCGTTGAGCAGCGCCGCCCCGTCCTCGCTCGATGCGATGTCGACGAACGCGTCGGTGATCGCCTGCTTGAGGTCGTCGGGGAGGTTGCCCGCCACGGCGAAGCCGTCGTTGGGGATCGGCTGTGACCAGCCGAACACCACGACCTTCTCGCCCACGTCGGGAAGCTGATCGACCAGCGCGCTTCGTGCGTCGTTGAACGACACACCGACCGTTGCATCGCCGTCGTACACCGCCTGCACCGAGCTGTCGTGGCCGCCGGCGAACAGCCCACTGATGTCGTCGACCGGGTCGATGCCGGCCTGTAGGAGCTGCAGGGCGGGAACCAGGTAGCCAGAGGTGGAGCCCTGGTCCACGAACGAGACCGTCTCGCCGACAACGTTCGCCAGGGCATCGGTTCCGATCGGACCGGCCTCGGGGCCCGATGCATCGAGGACGCCGTTGCAGAACAGGTAGCCATCCTCGTCGGCGACCGGCTCGTCCTCGCAGAAGGTGTCGGGGTCGTTGGTGAACCACTGCGTCACGTAGCGAAGCGAACCGAAGCGCTCCGACTGCAGGATGAGCGTCGCCCCGGCCTGAGCTTCCGCCTGCACCATCTGGTTCGGGCCGAGCCCACCAGCGATGTGGGCCTGTCCGGCCTCGAGCGCCACGATCACACCGGCATAGTCGGTCGGCACGAGCGCTTCGACCGGGACGCCGAGGCGATCGGACAGCATCTGGGCCAGCGGCTCTGCGGTCTCGATGAGCCCGCCGGCCTCCTGCGAGGGCGTCAGCGTGAAGACGAGCTCCGATGGCCAGCCCTCGGGCACCCCCGGCTCCTCGGGTGCCTCGGTCGCCTCCGGTGCGTCGGTCGTCGCCGGGGCATCGGTCGTGGCCGTGTCGGTGTCGTCGTCTCCGCACGCGGCGAGCACGAGTGCTCCCACGGCAGCGACTGCGACCAGTCGGTTGAACCTCATCTGGGCTTCCTCCCCGGGTCGTGTGCGACCCCGTCCCCGAGGCGCCCACGATCTGGAGATGGCGGCGCGCCGTCTACGAGTGATGACACCCTACGCGTGATTCATGAGCGGGCCGAACGACGCGCGACCACGTCACCGAACTCTGGCCAGAGGAACCAGCTCCGTGCCGAACTCGTCGGCGTGCATTTGCATCCACCCGGCATTGAAGTCGGCGACGACACCGTCGAGGTCGATTCCCAAGCGCATTCGACTCACCATACGGTTCCCCTGCGCACCGTAGGATCCGCGGTCCGGTCGTCCTGCGCCACCTGCGTCGACGACATCACCGAGCCGACAGGAGTCCACGATGACGGGTGAACGACGTTCGGGGGTCGGCTTCTTCCGTGGGCTGTTGGCGGTGCTGCGCGGCGTGGTCCACTCGATCGGCACCGTGATCGGGTGGTTCGGGCGCGCTCTTGCCGCAGTGACCCGTCGATCCAAGCGCACCAGCGACGAGCCGTGACCGGCGGTCATCCACCGGGTGCCGCCATGGCCGCAACGGCGACGGGTTCGGCCTGAACTCGGGGCTCCGGGCGCAGCTGGCGAGGACGGCGTGTGGCGCCCGGAGCAGCCCTACCGCCGAGCACGGCGAGGGCCGACGGGTCGAGCTGCGGCGCGGCGCCCAAGAAGCCATGGCGCATGACCGACCCGATGCGGGCTCGATCCATCATGTTGACGCCCATCGTGCGCGCAGTAGCCCCGTCGGGACTGATGAGTTGGACTGCGAGACCCGCTCGCTCCAGCAGCGCGATCTCGCCCTTGACCCGGCGGTGTGCCAGCGCACGGAGTGGGTTGCGGCCTGCCTGATGCCCCATCGGTGACAGCACGATGACCAGATCGAGGTCGGTGCCGACGAGCACGTCGGCGTGCGTCGCTGACCTCACCCCGCCATCCACGTACCGGTGACCGCCGATGCGCACCGGGCGCGCCAGGATCGGTACGGCACACGACGCGGCGACGGCGTCAGCCGGCCGGACCGTGCCAGCGAGGTCGGGGTCCCGCCCGAACCACTCCAGCCGGCCGTCACCGACGCGCACGGCAGGGATCCACAACGCCTTGGTCGGCCAGGTCTCGACGAAGCCATCGAGGGGGGCGACCCGCGGTGCCTGGTCGTGGAGCCCGTGCGGAAGCATGGTCACCACCGCACCCGGGAGCTGCGAGGGGTGCCTCAGGGCATGCAGCATGTGCCAGCCGGGCATGGCGAGCCTCGGCACTGCTCGCCGGGTGATGGCGCCGTCGGCCACCTGCATCGCGGCGCGAAAGACGTGACCGTCCGAACTCGGATTCGCATTCGTGGCCCACGCCGCCAGGTCCTCGGGCGCGACGCCCGACCGAAGGAGTGCTCCCACGATGCTGCCCGCCGACGTGCCCACGATGATGTCGGCCGTGCGCGGGTCCCACCCGAGATCGTGGTGCAGTGCCCACAGGACACCGGCATGGAACGCGATGCCGGACGCTCCCCCACCACCGAGCACGAGGCCGATGCGCGCCGGGCGGCCCCCAGGCCCGCGCAGCCTGGAGCCCGCGACCGGCGGTTCGAGTCTTCGGGGTTGCATGTGTGTCCTCGGGCCAGACGGGCGGTTCAGCTGCGGATCTCGGTGACGTCGGTCCGACGCCTCGGCCACATCTTCGAACCGATCATCGCCCCGAGTGCCGAGGCCACGAGCGCACTGGTCAGCCCGATGATCGCCCAGCCGGCGGCATCCTCGGCATCGCCGCGGGTGGCGGCCGTGTCGAGGTCGGCGTTGGTGAACTGGTCGAAGACGCTCGAGGTGTCGAAGCTCCCCAGTGCGATCCCGCCACCGATCGCTGCGAGGCCGATCAGGGCCACCAGTCCGACGGCCCACATCACGATGCCGTGCAGCAGGCCGTCGTTGGCATCACGCCAGACGGCAGATGCACCGGCGACGACGCCACCGATGAGGAAGGCGACCAGCGCTGCGCCGGCCGACCACCAGGCATCCGTGGACGTCGCGTCGGAGAGGTCGACGATGGCAGCGGCCACGAGGGCGAGCTGCAGGAACAGGTACAGCGCCAGCGCCACGGCGAGTCCGGCCCAGATCGAGGACCAGCGGATGCGGTCCAGGCGTGGCGCGGCCTCGTCGGTGCGCACGATGACGGGCCGGTCATCGACGTGCTGGTCGTAGGTCACGGGTTCCTGCGCGACCGATCGCTGGGAGGTCGCGGCATCGGCGTCAGCCGGGTGGTTGCCTGGCGAATCCATCGGACGCAGATCGTTTGCTGTGACATCGTCCTGCTCGCGGGCTCGATGGCCCAGGTCGTGATCGGTCATCAGAGTCTCCTCAGAGGTTGGTGGTGCGGACCGTTCGGTCGCCATGGCCCTCTACCCGAAACCGAGGTGTTCGAGACCCTCGGCGACCCTGCTAGGTGGCCAGCATCGAGATGGCGGCGAACTGTGCCGTTGCGGCGACGACGGTGAAGACGTGCCACACCTCGTGGTACGAGAACACGGCCGGGCGCAGGGTCGGCCACCGCTTGGCGAAGCCCGTCGCTCCGACCAGGTAGACGACGCCACCGACGACGACGAAGGCGGCGGGGCTCACGCCCTCGCGAGCCCACAGCCACGGAACGGCCACGGCGGCCACCACGATGGTCACGGCATACATCGCCGTCCCTGCACGATCGCCGCCACCCCAGTGCGAGAGCTTGAGCCATGCCCCGAGCAGTGCCGCCGACCAGATCGCTCCAACGAGCACGAGTCCAGGTGTACCCGGGAGGGCCACCAACACGATCGGCGTACTCGACCCGGCGATCGCAGCGAAGATCGCCGCGTGGTCGATGCGGCGCCACGCGCAGCGCGCCCTCAGACCGTGGACCCAGCGGTGGTACGTCGCCGAGGCGCCGAGCATCGACAGCAACCCGATCGCGTACACACCGAGACCCACCCGGAGTCGTGCGTCCGCGGTCGAACTCAGCAGCAGGGCGCTGACCGCCGGGACCGCGACGACGAGCCCGATGACGTGCACCCGGCCACGCCAGCTCGGTCGATGGACGTGGCCCAACGCGACGTCCCTGCCGTCTTCGACACGACACCGCACGTTGAGCGCGCGAAGCGACCCATCGTGCGCGGTGCCGACAGCTCGATCGGTGTCGGCAGATGGACGTGCGTGTTCGAGGGGTACTGCAGGCATGGCGTCTCCGGCTCTCGGCGTGGCCAGGGTCCGGAGCAACGCTGCGTCTGATCTCGACCACCCTGTACCCGGTCGGCCGGTCACCCAAACAGGACCCACCGCGCTGCACTGCAGATCGGGGATCTCAGTTCGAACCCTGCGCGCGCGACCGGAACACGGCCTTCTCCACTTCGACCGACGCGAAGATCGCGACACCGATGACTCCCGGGACGAGCCACCCGACGATCCCGAGCGGGGCAGTCTCGAACATCGTGTTCATGAACGGGAGGTACACGAAGCCGATCTGCAACAGCGTGAGCACACCGACTGCGCCCCACGCGACGCGATTCGCGAGGAGCCGCGACGGCAGGTAGCTCGCCTCGCGCAGGAAACGAGCGCTGAACAGGTAGCAGACCTGCCCGAAGACCAGGGTGTTCACTGCGACCGTGCGAGCAGCCGAGATCCCGTCCTCGCTCCGATCGGCGAGGAGGAACACCGCGATCGTCGCGCCGCCGACCAACGCACCGACGAACCCGATCCGCCAGAGGAAGTACCGGTCGAGGATGGACGCGCCCGATGTTCGGGGCGGCCTCCGCATGATGCCCGGCTCAGGAGGTTCGAACGCCAGCGCCAACGCGAGGGTCACCGCAGTGACCATGTTGACCCACAGGATCTGCGTCGGGGTCAGGGGAAGCTGGAGGCCGAACACGACCGCGATGACGATCACCAGCGCCTCGGCGGCGTTCGTCGGCAGGATGAACAGGATCGACTTGCGCAGGTTGTCGTAGATGGTGCGGCCTTCTTCGATGGCTCGCTCGATCGACGCGAAGTTGTCGTCGGCGAGGACGATCTCGGCCGCCTCCTTGGTCGCCTCGGTGCCCTTGATGCCCATGGCCACGCCCACGTCGGCGCGCTTGAGCGCTGGGGCGTCGTTCACGCCATCGCCCGTCATGGCCACGACCTCGTCGTTCGCCTGCAGCGCCGTGACCAAACGGAGCTTGTGCTCGGGGCTCGTGCGGGCGAACACGTCGTGGTCCCGCACGATCGTGCGCAGCTCCTCGTCCGACGCCGCCTCCAGCTCGGCCCCCGTGACGGCGCTCGACCCGTCGCCGATGCCCATCTCCCGGCCGATCGCACAGGCGGTGCCGGCATGGTCGCCGGTGATCATCTTGACGCGGATCCCCGCCCGACGGCACGTGGCGATCGCCTCGATGGCCTCCGGTCGCGGCGGGTCCACGATGCCGACGAGTCCGAGGAAGTCGAGTCCATCGATGGCGTCGAGTGTCAGCTCCTCCCGAGCGAACGCCGTCTCGCACCGAGCAGCCGCGAGCACCCGAAGCCCCTCGCCGCTCAGCTCCTCGATCTGTCGCTCCCACCACGCACGGTCGAGCGGCTCGATCTCCCCCTCGGGGCCAAGCTCGCGCGCCGAGCGATCGAGCAGGCGGTCGGGCGCTCCTTTGACCATGACCACGTGCAGCCCATCGGGGGTCTCGTTCGCGGTCGCCATCAGCTTGTGCTCGGACTCGAAGGGAACGACGCCCACTCGCCCGTACCGGGACGTGTCGAAGCCCGCCTTGAGCGCGAGCGTCCGCAGCGCACCCTCGGTCGGCTCGCCGTCGACGGTCCACCGTCCGGCATCCTCGATCACCTCGCTGTCGTTGGCCACGGCCATCGCAGCCACGAGGGCGGCGAGACCGGCCTGGTCGACGAGCTGCACGGGGCGGCCGTCCAGCTGGATCTCGCCCTCGGGCGAGTACCCGGTCCCGGAGATCTCGTAGTGGTGGTCCCGGGTGATGACGCGTCGGGCGGTCATCTCGTTCTTCGTCAGCGTGCCCGTCTTGTCCGAGCAGATCACCGTGATCGAGCCGAGGGTCTCGACGGCGTTGAGCCGACGGGTGATCGCGTTCCGTCCGGCCATCCGTTGCACGCCGATCGCCAGCGTGATCGTGAGGATGGCCGGGAGGCCCTCGGGGATCGCAGCGACCGAGAACCCGATCGCTGCGAGGA
Source organism: uncultured Ilumatobacteraceae bacterium (assembly GCA_964428115.1). GTDB lineage: Bacteria > Actinomycetota > Acidimicrobiia > Acidimicrobiales > Ilumatobacteraceae > CAYRXQ01. Next base: position 6,613 of record CAYRXQ010000002.1, on the reverse strand, counting down.
ACAGCTCGGAGAGCTCGTAGTCGTGGAGCAGGAGGCCACTGAGGAACACGACCACGGCGAGCACGACGATGGCCGCCGACAGCTGCTTGCCGAAGGTGGCCATCTGGCGGGTGAGCGGCGTCGCCAGCGTCTGGACCTCACCGATCATCGTGTTGATGCGGCCGATCTCGGTGGACACCCCGGTGGCAGTCACCACCCCCAGTCCCCGGCCCGAGGTCACCAGCGTGCCCGAGAAGGCCATGCTCGCCCGATCACCGACCCCCGCGTCCTCGTGAACCGGGGCCGGATGCTTGTGGGTGGCGAGCGACTCGCCGGTGAGGGCCGACTCCTCCACCTGCAGATTGGTCGTCTCGATCAGGCGGACGTCGGCGGGCACCCGGTCCCCCGACCGCAACCGCACCACGTCGCCCGGCACGAGCAACTCGGCATCGACGTGGGTCCACTGCCCGTCACGTCGCACTTGGGCATCGAGCGAGAGCATCTTGCGGATCCCCTCGAGCGCCTGTTCGGCCTTGCCCTCCTGGATGAATCCGATCACGGCGTTGATCACCACGACCCCGAGGATCACGCCCGAGTCGATCCAGTGCCCCAGCAGTGCCGTGACCGCGACCGCCGCGAGCAGGATGTAGATCAGCACGTCGTTGAAGTGCTTGAGGATGCGGACGACGATCGACTCCTTCGCTGCGTCCGGTAGGCGATTCGGGCCCTCGTGCTCGAGACGTCGAGCCGCATCGGTCGAGCTCAGGCCCTCCCGGTCGACGCCAAGCCCGCCGAGCACCTCCTCGACGGCGGCTGCGTGCACGATCATGGCTGCCTCACCCAGCTCTCGTTGCGCGACATGTCGGCTCCTCACGGCTCCCGGGGTCCTTGACATCTTCGCCGCCCACGGGATCGGGGCCACGGGGCAGCCGGACGTTTCGGTCGGGACGTTCTCCCCTACAGAGGCGATCCGGTCGCCGCGAGACTGGACGTCATGTCCCTTGTCCTCGCGGTGGCAGATCGTGCGAACGGCGCGGTGACCTGGCCATGACGACCATCGTCGTGCCCCTCGATGGATCGGTCTTCGCCGAGCGGGCGCTGCGACCGGCGTGTTCGATCGCGGCCCGTCTCGAGCACGCGCGGGTCGTGCTCGTCACCCTGGCCTCCGGCGACGTCGAGGCTGCGCGGGTCCAGCTGAACGATCGCGCTGCACTGTTCTCCGAGGTCGTCGAGGTCGAGACCCGACTCCTCGGCACCGGAGATCCGGTCGACGCAATCCTCGCGACGGTGGCGTCTGAGCCCGATGCCCTCCTGTGCATGGCCACCCACGGGCGCAGTGGCATCGGGGCTGCGGTGCTCGGCAGCATCGCCACCCAGATCGTCTGCCGATCGACACAGCCGCTCGTCCTCGTCGGCCCGCAGTGCCGGACCGCCCTCCTGCCGACCGAGCACGGCCGGCTCGTCGTGTGCTCCGACGGCTCCCCGTCCTCCGACACCATCGTGCCGACGGCGGCGGTCTGGTGCGACCGACTCCGGCTGGAGCCGTGGCTGGTCGAGGTCGTCCCTCCCGACGAGTACCCGCAGGCCGAGGACGAGCCGGCGCGGAACCAGGAAGTCGAGGCGGCACAGGCGCGTCTCGACCAGCTGTCAGCACGCCTGCACCCGACGACGACCGGCGCGAACACCGCCGTGCTCCACGGCACGCCGAGTCGCTCGATCACCCGGTTCGCCGAGCGGCTCCCGGCCGCACTGATCGCCATGGCGACCCACGGCCGCAGTGGGATCACCCGCGTCACGATGGGCAGCATCGCCACCGAGGTCGTCCGCAACGCCTCCTGCCCCGTCCTGATCAGCCGGCCGACCGACACCGACGGGTCGACCGACGAGTGAGCAGGCTGCGGGGCATCCACCCTGAGGGTGCGGTCACCACGCGAAGAGCGCCGCGGCGGCCAGCATCACGAGGCTGAGGCCGGTGACGAGTCTGCGAACCTGAATGCTGCGCTGGCCGACAGCACCGGCGGCGCCGATGTCGAACCGCTCGGAGTGGATCCGGTCGAGGGGTACTCCGGTGTCGCGCAGCGTTCGTTCGGCGACGTCCATCATGGGTGCCGGACCGCACAGCACGACGTGCCACGTCGCCGCAACGTCCGGCGCCAGGTGTCGGTGGAGCAGGGCGGCGTCGACGAGGCCTCGCTCACCACCCCACTCGGACGGCGGCTCTCGGAGCACTCGGACGATGACGAGCGGCAGGTGGCGGGCAAGGTCGTCCAACTCGGCGCCGAAGGCGAGATCCTCGATCCGATCGGCGGCATACACGAGGACCACCCGAGCGTCGTGGTCTCGGTCGCGGAGCGTGCGCAGCATGCTCATGATCGGCGAGATGCCGATACCTCCGGCAATCATCAAGATGCTCGCCGTGGGATCCGTGGGAAGGCGGAGGGATCCGTACGGCCCATCAACGAAGCCGACCTGGCCGACGGGTGCGGTGCCGATCCTTCCGGTGTAGTCGCCGAGCTCCTTGACGGCGAATTCGAGTCGATCTCGTTGGTCGGCGCTCGAGGCGATCGAGAACGGATGCTGTTCGAGCGAGAACGGGGTGTCGGCCAGCGTCAGGAAGACGAACTGCCCGGCCCTGAAGTCGAGGACCGTGCCACGCTCGGGCTCGAGGGTCAGCGTCCAGGTGTGCGCCGCCGCCGGTGACACCCCGACGAGGCGATACGGGTGACGGCGAACTCGCAACGGCTTGAGGGCCCGTACATAGAGAATGCTCCCCATCGAGGCCGTCCCCATGGCGACCCATACGACCTGCTTCCACGGATCGGCGAGGTAGTAGTGGACGCGAGTGATGTGCACGAGACCGACGACCAGGATCATCAGCGCGAGCGCACCGTGACCCAGGCGCCACCACTGGTACGGGAGGTGGAACGTCTCCCGCCAGAGCGACGTCACGATCAACGCCGGAAGGGCGACCAGGGCGAGGATGAGGAAGACGGCCCGCAGAAAGTTGACGCGCACATCGAGGAAGGCCCAGTAGCCAGAATTGGTGAGGAGCAATACCGCCGGGTGTGCCAGAACGAAGCCGAAGGCCACGAGACCGGTCTGTCGGTGGAACTGGAGCATGGTGTCCTGCCCGACGGCGCCCGACAACTTCGGGTACCTGGCGGTGAGCACCGACTGCAGACAGAGCATGGCGAGCCCGATGAAGCCGAGCGCCACTCCGAACTCCACCCAGAAGCCACGCTCCGGTGCTTGCTGTCCTGCGAGGATCACGAACAACGGCACCAGGACGACGGTCGTGTAGAGGAGGGCCACGATCCACAGGCGGCCTCGTCCAGACGGGGTGGACCTTCCGATCCGGCTCTGCTGAGCGGTACCTGTGTCGGTGTGGGGTCGCCCTCGGGGGCTCATGCTCGACTCCGTCCATCGGCGGGGTGCTCGAAGGTACCCATGCGCTCACCACCATGACCAGAGGCGATGGTCCCGACGTGTTCGTCGTGTGGTGATGCGACCCGGTGCCGAGGTCGATCAGGACCTTGGGCACTGACGCTGGAGCGGCGAACCGTGGAAGATGAGGTGGACCGAGAACGAGAAGGGGTAGGGCAATGAAGCACGTCCTCGTCGGCACCGATCGCTCCGAAGGTGCGGCCAATGCGACACGCTGGGCCGCTCGGCTTGCGTCACGCCAGGGCGCCGAGGTCATCGTCGTGACGGGATTCCAACCGATCGACTCCGAGATGCGGCCCGGCCGCCTCGAGACCCTCCTCGCCCGTGAGGAGCAGGAACTGGCAGCGTGGATCGAGGCCCTACAGCTGGGCGACGTACCAGTTCGAGCGGTTGTCGAACACGGCGACCCACGGCCGGGGATCCTCGCCGTGGCCGAACGGGTGCACGCCGATCTCATCGTCATCGGTCGAGTCGGCCGATCGGCGGGGCCGGGGCTGCTCCACGTCGGCAGCATGGCTGAGTGGCTCGCCCACCATGTCGACCGTCCTGTCGCCATCGTCGGCGACGTCGCCCGGCCCGCGATCCGCAACGTGCTCGTCGGCGTCGATGGTTCAGATGGCTCCAGCGCTGCTGTTGCATGGGTCCGAGAGCTGGGCATGAACTCCAGGCTGCGGGTGCTGGCAGCATCGGTGGAACAGCCACTGGCCGAGTGGACACCCGACGACCATCCCAACAGCTGGCGCAGCGGTCTCGAGCGTCGTATCCGGGACGAGTACGCAGTTGATCTGGTCGGCCCCAGTCTCGACGTCGAGGTGGTTGCCCTGCGGGGTCTCAATGTGGCGGACGCTCTGCTCCATGCTGCGAAGCAGCAGCGCAGCGACTTCGTCGTGGTCGGGGCACGAGGCCTCGGAGGCGTCACGGGTCTTCGGGTCGGCGGGGTGGCCCTCCGCACGCTGCACCAGGCGGACCGCCCGGTCGTGCTCGTTCCCCCCCGCTGAGTCCGGCAGACGGAGCCGCCACCACTCTCCCCACCGGGGACACGCGCCCATCAGTGCACGCTTCGCGCACGTGGTGAAGACTGGGCGTTCGGCCATTCAGTCTCGAGCTCCGCCGCCGACGGTCGAAGGGCGCCACACTTCATGAACGACACGATCGACTCCGTCGAGGATCCGGACCCGGGCGAGTCGTCCGTGGCCACCGGGGTGACACCCGAGCGTCTCGGGAACCTCCGCCGCTGGAACCTCGGGCTGACCGTGCTGCATGCCGTCCAGGCAGCGCTGATCCTGGTGCTGTCGGGCGACTTCGTCATCGAGGTGGTCTCGACGTTCCCCGAAGGCCCTCCAGGGACGAGGGTCCCCGCCGCCGAGCGCCTGTTCGACGTCCGCATCGGTGCAGCGATCGCGCTGTTCCTCGGGCTCGCAGCGATCGACCACCTCGTGACAGCGACCGTTGCCAGACGCACCTACGACGCCGACCTGCGCCGCGGGATCAACCGATTCCGCTGGGTCGAGTACTCGGTCAGCGCCACGATCATGGTGCTGTTGATCGGGTTCTACAGCGGCATCACCAACATCACCGCAGTGATCGCCGTGGCCGGCGCCAACGTGGCGATGATCCTGTTCGGCTGGCTCCAGGAACGGATGAACCCGCCCGGTCGCACCACCACGACGATGCTGCCGTTCTGGTTCGGCACGCTCGCCGGCGTCGCTCCGTGGATCGCCATCGCCGTGCAGATCCTCGGCTCCGAGACCGTGCCCGGCTTCGTCTACGGCATCGTGATCGTCCAGTTCGTGCTGTTCTTCAGCTTCGGGCTCAATCAGTGGCTCCAGTACCGCGGCATCGGCAGGTGGAGCGACTACGTCTACGGCGAGAAGGCCTACCTCGTGCTCAGCCTCGCCGCGAAGTCACTCCTCGCCTGGCAGATCTACTTCCCCAGCCTCGACTGACAGGGCGTCGACCCTGCTCCCGCGCTCGACGACTGATCTCGTGGGGTGGTCAGAGGTCGACGGAGTCGTCGGGCTCGGCCACCTCAGCCGTCTCAGCGGCGGTGGGTGACTCCTCGAACGGGAGCGGCGACTCGGCTGGACCATCGGCCGGGGCGTCGACGAACACCACCGGCTCGTCGCCCGTGCCCTCGGGTTCCGGATCGGGCGGCACCGGCTGAGGCGTCACCTGCATCGATGCGATCGGATCGTTCGACGCCGGCGGTCTGACGGCGCCCGATCCGAAGGGCAGGTCGAGCGGATCGAGCGGCGACACCGCCGGACCGGACACCTGCCGGCCGATGAGCGTCGGCCCGCTGGTGGTCTCTCTGAGCAACGAGCCGAAGCGCGCCGAGTCGTCGCCTGAGCCCCGGCCCGGCACGGTGAGATCGGGATCGGCCGAGACGGTGTCGCCGAGACCGTCCAGCGGATCGAGCTCACGACCGGCGCTGCTCGACGCCTCACCGTCGCGACCCGGGTTGATCGCACCGCCGACGGGGTCGAGGGCCGAGAGCGGCTCCTCGATCTCGGGCCGGAAGCGGGTGGCATCCAGCGACCCGGGGTTGCCGACACCGGGCAACGGGGGCGGCAATTGGCCCACCCCTCCGCCCATGAAGCCGGAGTCCGCGCCCTCGGGAACGGGGGTCCCCTCCTGGACCAGCGGGTCCCGCCCGGCGAGGCGCGCTGCCCGCATGCGCCCGATGAACCCGCTGTGCAGATCGATCCTGAAGTCGTGCGTCGACTCCGGATCCGGAGTCAGGCCTGCGCCGGAGTCGCTGTCGTCGGGCGTGCCGGACGCACCGCCGTCACCGGCTGCGTCCCCACCCGAACCGTCGTCACCAGCGCCATCTTCGGACGAGCCCGCGTCCCCACCACCGTCGTCGGACGAGCCCGACCCCTCACCGTCGGAGCCCGAGTCGTCCGATCCCGAGCCCGACTCGCCGGAGCCCGAGTCGTCACCCTGGCTGCTCGATCCACCGGACGCCTGGGCAGCGGCCTGCTCACGTGTCTGGCCAGTCGTGGTGAGCGATCCCGACGAGGGCGTCCCGCCCGCAGCGATGAAGTCGGAGAACGCAGAGTCGAGCCGATCGAGCTCGGTCGGATCGGTCACCTTGTTGCCCCGCTCGTCGAACCACTCACCGTTCGTGCTCCGGTGGAACGTCTCGAAGCTCGCTCCGCTGTCGAGGCCACTCGGGTTCGGATCGAAC
>CAYRXQ010000001.1:29387-41761 GCA_964428115.1 uncultured Ilumatobacteraceae bacterium | reverse complement strand
GGGGCGGAACTGCCCCCGATGCAGGAGGCCCGGGCCGATGGCCCGGGCATCCCGCGCGTCCGGACCGAGGTCCGGACCGGGGTCGACGTTCGCTCGGGTGGCGACGATCAGGTGGCGATCGGCACGTCGTCGGAGTCGTCGTCGGCGGGAGCGATCGCGTCCCACAGGTAGGCGCCCAGCGCACCACCGATGAGCGGGAAGATGATGAACACCCACAGCTGGGCGATCGGGGCCGTGCCGCCGTCGGGTGCCCCGGCGAAGATCGCGGTGGCCAGGCTGCGTGCGGGGTTCACGCTGGTGTTGTCGATCGGGATCGTCACCAGGTGGATGAGGGTGAGCGTGAGGCCGGCCACGAGCCCGCCGAAGCCGGCGGCGAACCGCTTGGAGGCCGTGGCCATCACCACGAACACCAGCAGCGCGGTGAACACGACCTCCACGATGATCGCCGAGCCCAGCGACGCGAAGCCGTTGCCGGCGCCGAACTGGTTGGCGGCGAAGGTGCCCCGCTCGAAGCCGTCGGTGGCGGTGCCGATGAGGAAGATCACGAGCGCTCCGAGGATGCCGCCAACGACCTGGCCGATCCAGGCGCTGACCGCATGGGTCTGATCGATGCGCTTGCGCAGGAACAGCCCGATCGTGACCGCCGGGTTGATGTGACAGCCCGAGATCGGCCCGATGACGTAGGCCATGATCGCGAGCGAGAGGCCGAAGGCGATGGCGACGCCGAGGACGCCGATGGCCGGCGCCGCCAGGATGGCGGACCCCGGACCACCCATGATCAGGACGGCGGTGCCGATGCCCTCGGCGGTGAGGATCCTGGTGTCGATGGAGCCGGATCTGCCGGCAGTGCTGGTGGTGTTGCTGCTCATGGGCAAACGGTAGGCCGCACGGTCCGTAGCCTGAGCGGATGGCACGACCGGCGCGCCGGCGCACCGAACGGCTCCTGGTGACCGCGATCGACGCGGAGCGCTCGGGTCGGCGACCCGACGAGCTCGTCGTCGAGGAGCCGATGACGATCCAGCTCGACGGGCAGGTCGTGACCACGACGATGCGCACGCCCGGTCACGACTTCGAGCTGGCGGTCGGGTTCTGCCACACCGAGGGGCTGCTCTCGGGCGCTCCGGTCACCGGGGTGCGGTACTGCGCGGCGGGCAGCGCGGTCGAGACCGCGTTCAACGTGGTCACCGTCGAGACCGGCGGGCGGGCCCCCGAGCCGCTCCCGCGTCTCGGGGCGACCTCGTCGAGCTGCGGCTGGTGTGGCAGCGACCGCATCGACGAGCTCTGCGAACGCATCGATCTACTCCCGCCGACGCCGCCGATCCCCTACGAGGTCCTGGTCGCCGTGGCCGACGCGGTCCGCCCGCACCAGGCCCTGTTCGAGGCGACCGGTGCGGTGCACGCCGCCGCACTCTTCGACCCAGCGGGCGAGGTCCGCCTGGTTCGCGAGGACGTCGGTCGTCACAACGCGGTCGACAAGGTCGTCGGTGCCGCCCTGCTCGCAGGCGAGCTGCCGGCCACGGGCCTGGGCATGTTCGTGAGCGGCCGGGCGAGCGTCGAGATGGTCCAGAAGGCGTGGGCGGCCGGCTGCTCCACCCTGCTGTCGGTGAGCGCGCCCACCTCGCTCGCCGTCCACACCGCGCGTCGTGCCGGGCTGACGCTCGTGGGGTTCCAGCGCGGCGAGCGTCTCAACGTGTACGCACCCGAACGCCCCTAGCCTGAGCGCATGCGCATGGAAGCCGGGCTCTGTGTCCTCCACCTGTTCCTGCACCGCTCCGACGACGTCGATCGGGAGGCCGTGCTCGCGGCGGTGCGTGAGGCCGAAGCCGGCGAGTGCCAGGTGATCACGGCCGCGATCCTCGGCCACAAGGCCGACCTGGGCGTGATGGCGCTGTGCGCCGACCTGCGGGTGCTGCACCGCCTGCAGTCGGCACTCCAGGACGCCGGGCTGCTGCTGTCCGACAGCTACCTGAGCATCACCGAGGTGAGCGAGTACGCCAAGGGCATGCCTGCCGAGATGTTGCAGGCCCGGCTCCACCCGCAGATCCCGCCCGACGGGCTCAACGCCTTCTGCTTCTATCCGATGAGCAAAAAGCGCGAGGCACACGCCAACTGGTTCGCGACCCCCTACGACGAGCGCAACGAGATGATGATGGAGCACGGCAAGAGTGGGCGGACCTTCGCCGGTCGCATCGCCCAGCTCGTCACCGGCTCCACCGGCCTCGACGACCACGAGTGGGGCGTGACGCTGTTCGGCCTCAACCCCGACGTGATCAAGGAGGTCGTCTACACGATGCGCTTCGACAAGGGGTCCGCGCTGTACGGCGAGTTCGGCGCCTTCTACGCCGGCTACCTCGCGCACCTCGACGAACTGCTCTGACCGAGCCGCCCGACGGTCGTCGGCGCCGAGGGCACGGGCTACCCCCGTGGGGTCAGGACCGGGCGACGAACGACGGGCCTTCGGCCAGGTCGACCCCGTCGTCGTCGAAGCGGAACACCTCGAAGCGGCCGCTGGTCGGGTCACCCGTGCGGGTCGACAGCTCGGCGTTGCCGGACGGACCGTCGTAGTCGACCTGGAGCCCGCGGCCGATGCGATCGGCGCAGGCCTCGAACGACCGGCACACCGATCCGCCCACGCTCACCGACGCCATCTGGCTGGCGATCAGCCGGGGAGCGTCGCTGCCGGCCTGGACGGCCGCGAGCGCGATCAGGTTGGCGCAGTCGTAGGCGTTGGCTGCGAAGACCCCGGTCAGCTCGGGATCGGTCTCGACGATGGCCACCGGGGCGACGCCTCGCAGGGAGGCCCGGAAGTCGGCCGACAACGACTCGACCGCCGCCGAGGTCATGTCGCGCACGGCGTCGTTGACGATGACCGGCGGCACCGCACCGCTCGCTCCGATCGCTTCGTCGAGCGCAGCGACGAACCGCCCGCCGTCGTCCCGGTCGCCGAGCACCGCCACCACACCGGGGTCGTCGGCGAGGAGCTGGGCGACCTCGTCGGTGAGGTCGTCGTCGTCACCGCTGAAGCCGACGGTCGTGAGCACGGTCAGGTTGCGACCACGTGCACTGGTACGGACGGCGTCGCGCAGCCCGCGGCCGTACGGGTCGTCGAGGAATGCGATCGCCATGGTCGGAGCACCGGTCTGCTCGGCCACCTGGGCGATCGCTCGCGCCTGCAACGAGTCGCTCGGGGCCGTGCGGAAGAACAGGCCGTCGTCGGGGAACTCGTCGAGCGACAGCGCGGTGGCGCTCGGCGAGCAGGTCAGCACCCCGGCGGCGACGGCGATGTCCAGATCGGACAGCGCGACGAGCGAGGAGGCCGGACCGATGATCGCGTCGACGCCCTCATTCAGGATCGTGTCGAACGCCAGCGACGCCGAGGCGCTGCTGCCCTCGTCGATCTCGACCAGCTCGACCTCCTGTCCGAGGACACCTCCGGCGGCGTTGATGCGCCCGACCGCCTCCCGGACGGCCTCCACCATGGGTGCGCCGAGCTGGGCGCCCGGGCCGGTGGTCGGGAGGAGCACGCCGATGAGGAGTTGGCCGTCATCGGCGCGTGAGGGACTCGTCGAGGTCGTGACGGCGGCGGTCGACGTGGGTGCGACCACGTCGTCGTCACCGCCGCTGCAGGCGGCCACCGCGACGGCGACCGTGCCGATCACGAGCGGGAAGCGGCGTGCTCCCCGAACGCGTCGTTCGTGCCCGGTCGGGATGGGTCGACGACGAGGCACCCGACCACGATAGAAGAGAGGGGTGAGCGAGCACGGTCAGCGACCCGAGGAGCACGATCCGCCGGGGGCGCTGGCGCGGGCCATCGAGCGGTCGCTCGAGCCGTGGCTCGAACGATGCGTGGTGACCACCGCCGCGGCGCAGCTCGGTGCCTGCCCGCCCGAGCTCGCCGACGTCGCTGCGTCGACCGCTCGTCGCGTCGCGCCGTCGATCGCCGACGCGGTGGGCCAGTTCCTGGCGCTCGACGTCGACGCGCAGCGCGGTACGCCCTTGGCCATGCTGCGGTCGGCCGTGGTCCACCCCACCGAGGTGCTGCGCGCCGCCGGCGTGCCGCCGGTCGAGCGCGACGAGTTCCTCCGACAGACGTTTCCCGACGACGTGTACGGCCTGGTCCCGGCGTCGTGGAGCGATCTCGGCCCCGAGGTCCAAGAGCCCGGCATCGTCTGGGGGGCGTGGAAGGCGGGGGTCGTGTTGTCCCGTCGCCGTGCCGGTGAGCCGTCCGAGCCGCCCGATGACGCATCCGGTCGATCGGCCGAGCGATCCGGCGACGCCGTGTCGCAGTCCGCCGAGCCGGAGAGCCTCGTGTCGCGGCCCTCGGCGCCGGTGACCACCCGGGTGGTCGGCAGGGGAGGGGCAGCGTGAGCGCTCCCGACGGTGGACTGGCCGACATCGTGGCCGATCGCTCGTTGCGCGGCGCAGAGCTGTGCGCCGCGCTGGCGACCTCGACCGACCAGTGGCTGGAGGAGCTCCACACCCGCGCCCACGAGGAGCACCCCCGTGCACCCAAGACGGCGCTGCTGGCGATCGGTGGCTACGGCCGCGGTGAGCTGACGCCGTTCAGCGATCTCGACGTGCTGCTCGTGCACCGGTCGAAGGCCGCCAAGGTCGAGCCCGTCGCGTCGGCGATCTGGTATCCGATCTGGGACAGCGGCCGCAAGCTCGGTCACGCCGTTCGCAGCGTCGACGAGCAGGTCTCGCTCGCCTCCGACGACCTCGACACGGCCACGTCGCTGCTCACGGCCCGACCGATCGCCGGCGATGTCCGCCTGGCCGCCGAGGTGATCGAGTTCGGGAAGGAGAACTGGACCAAGCGCCGCAAGCGGTTCCTCACCGAGCTGCGCCAGCGCGTCGAAGACCGGCAGGCCGGCGCCGGCGACGTGGCCTACCTGCTCGAGCCCGATCTCAAGGACGGGCACGGCGGGCTGCGCGACGTGCAGTCGCTGTGGTGGGCGACGGCGGCCGGGCTCACCCTGTCGGTCGGCGACCTGTGTGCCCTCGACGAGTGCTACGGCACGCTGCTCGACGTGCGCGTCGCCCTGCACCGGGCCACTCGTCGTCGGGGCGACACCCTCCGGCTCGAGGATCAGGATGCGACCGCCCTCTGTGCGGGGGCGCCCGATGCCGACGTGTTGATGGCCGATGTCGCAGCGGCGGCGCGCCGGATCTCGTGGATCGCGGACGAGGCCTGGGGGCGTGTCGGCCGGACCACCGGCGGCGCGCCGCAGGCGGTCTCACCGGGCGTCGTGGTGGTCGACGGCGAGGTGGAGCTCGAGCGCGCTGCCGATCCGGCGACCGACCCCACCCTGGTCCTGCGGACCGCAGTGGCTGCTGCCCGCTCGGGCCGGCGTATCGGTCGGCGGTCGCTCGACCGCATGGCCGCCGAGGTGCTGCCGTGGCCGGCCACCTGGCCCGTGGGCGCGACCGATCGACTCGTCGAGCTCTTCTTGGAGGGACACGCCGCGATCCCGGTGCTCGAGGCGCTCGACCAGCGCGAGATCCTCAGCCGGCTGCTTCCCGAGTGGGAGCCCGTTCGTTCCCGTCCGCAACGGAACGCGTACCACCGCTTCACGGTCGACCGGCACCTCTGGGAGGCGGCCGCCAACGCCGCCGCGCTGGTCGACCGGGTGACGCGCCCCGACCTGCTCGTGTTGGGCGCGCTGTTCCACGACATCGGCAAGGGCTATCCCGGTGACCACACCGAGGTCGGCATGGAGGTCGTCCGACAGCTCGGCCCGCGCCTCGGTCTGCCGACAGCCGACGTCGACGTGCTCGTGGCGATGGTGGAGCACCACCTGCTGCTCCCCGACGTGGCGCTGCGCCGCGACCTCACCGACCAGGGCACGATCTCCCAGGTGGCCGACGCGGTCGGCGACGTCGAGACCCTCGATCTGCTCCACGCGCTCACCGAGGCCGACTCCATCGCCACGGGGCCGTCGGCCTGGGGGTCGTGGAAGGAGGGCCTGGTCGCCGATCTGGTGGCACGGGTCCGCCACGTGCTCGGCGGCGGCGACGTTCGCGAGGTCACCTGGCGGCTGTTCCCCGACCCCGACACCTCGGCCCGCATGGCGGCCCGCGAGCTCGACGTCGTCGCCGTCGACGACCGGGTGACGGTGGTCGCCCTCGACGTGCCGGGCACGTTCAGCCGGATCGCCGGGGTGCTCTCGCTGCATGGGCTCGACGTGGTCGCTGCCCTCGCCCACTCCGACGAACCGCAGGCCGGCCGCACGGGCATGGGTGCCTCGCAGTTCCGGGTGGCGACCGCCAAGCGTCCGGTCGACTGGGACCCGGTGGTCGCCGACCTGCGTCGGGCGCTCAGCGGACGCCTCGCCATCGAGGCGCGCCTCGCCGAGCGGGCCCGCACGTTCCGGCGGCGCCGGGCCACGCAGGCCCAGCAGCCGGGACCACCCGCCCTGGTGTTCCACGACGGTGCCTCGAGCAATGCCACGGTGATCGAGGTGCGGTGTGCCACGGCGCCCGGCGTGCTGCATCGGATCACCAAGTCGCTCGCCGAGGTCGGGCTCGACATCCGGCATGCCACGGTGCAGACCATCGGCATGGAGGTGGTCGACACCTTCTACGTGCGGTGCTGGGACGGTTCCCTGGTCGACGACCCCGAGCACCGGCGCGAGCTGGAGCGGGCCGTGCTCCACGTGGTGTCCTGACCCGCCGCTGGGCCCCGGGTGGTCCAGTAGCGTGGCGACGTGGCTGCCGGTGACGTCGATCCGCGAGACCTGGCCCGCTGGAGCGAGACGCTCGCCGCGATCGCCCGCACCGGCCTGGGCTTCTCCGAGAACCTCTACGAGCGCGAGCGATTCGAGGAGGTGCTCCACGTGGCCGCCGACATCAAGGCGGCGGCCGCCGAGCTCGCCGAGGAGATCGCGGTCGAGCGCACGACCGATCACTTCGTGCAGGAGTGGCTGGACAACATCGGCGTGGGCGTCCCGGGCTACGTCACGCCCAAGGTGGCGATCGGGGCGATCGTCGGCAACGATGCCGGCGAGATGCTCCTCGTGCAGCGCCGCGACTCGGGCATCTGGCTCTACCCCACGGGCTGGGCCGATGTCGGCTACTCCCCGGCCGAGGTGGCGGTGAAGGAGGTCGAGGAGGAGACCGGGGTCGAGTGCGAGCCGACCCGCCTCATCGCGGTGATCGACGGGCAGCGGATGGGCTTCTCCCGATTCGGGATGTACATGCTGCTGTTCCACTGCCGGGCCACCGGCGGCGAGCTGCACGGGCATCCCTTGGAGACGAGCGACGTCGGCTGGTTCGCCGAGGGCGAGTTCCCCGAGGCCACGGCCGGGGCACAGTGGTGGGGGCCGATGGCGTTCGCCGCGATCCGAGGTGAGCCGTTCGACACCGGGTTCGATCCGGTGCGGTCACCCATCTGGCGCACCTGCTGAGTCGCGGCCTCGTGGGCCGCTCCCCCGAGGCGAGGCGAGGCGAGGCGAGGGGCTCGCGTTGGGCGCCGCGGCCTCAGCGGTCGTCGTCGTGGTCGCGCAGGAACTGCTCGACCTCGTCGACCAGCATCGAGGGATCGGCCGAGGCCAGGTCGTCGACGACCTCGTCGGTGTCGTCACCGTCGTCCCCGTCGTCCTCGTCGAGGTCGTCGAAGTCGTCGATGACCGACTCGAGCCGGCTCACGTAGGCCACCAGGTCGTCGTCGTCGGCGATCAGCGCATCGACCCGGTCGTCGTAGCCGATCGCCTCGACGTGCAACCGCCCGCTCGGCGTGGGGGTGCCGACCATCGCGCAGGCCCGCTCCACCAGCGCCAGCGCCGCCTTGGGGGAGGCCACCTGCGCCGCGTAGCCGGGGACGGCGGCCCACAGCGAGGCTGCCGGGATGCCGGCGTTCGACAGGGCGTGCTGGAGCACGCCGACGATGCCGGTGGGGCCCTCGTAGCGGCTGCGCTCGAGGTCGAAGCGTTCGATGAGCGCCGAGTCGGAGGCCGTGCCGATCAGCTGGACCGGTCGGCGATGGGGCACGTCGGCGAGCAGCGCGCCGAGCGTGAGGGCCATCGGCGCACCGAACTGCTCGGCGATGCCGACGAGCTGCTCGCAGAACGTCCGCCAACGCAGCGACGGTTCGGGGCCGAGCACCAGGATCACGTCGGCGCCGGGGAGCGAGGCCGACCACACGCCGACCGTGGGCCAGACGATCTCTCGGCGCCGTTGCTCGTCGAGTCGGACGTGGGGTCGGATGGTGGCGAAGTCGGTGAACGGCTCGGGGTCGATCTCGGCCAGGGCCGATGCGCCGGTGGTCTCGACGAGGGTGCGCAGCGCCGCCGATGCAGCGTCGCCCGCGTCGTTCCAGCCCGTGAACGCGGCGATCATCACCGGGTTCGTGAGGGCCGGTTCGGCCAGCCAGCGCACGTGTTCGGTGCCCCCATCCATCGCCTCGGAGCCTACCGGCGCCGTCGCGCCCGGCCGCGAGGACGGTCGGCGCTCAGAGGGTCGGGCGGATGACGTACTGCTCGCCGCCGCCTCGGGCGATGACCTCGTCGAGCCAGCTCGTCCCGTAGACCTCGCCCGCTTCCTGGGTGAGGTCGTTCTCGGTGGCACCCTCGGGCGTGGTGGACAGCGTCCAGGCCTGACGCTTGTACGTCCAGTTCGAGGGGTCGAGGCGGTGCGCCTCCTTCCACCACGGGATCGCCGCCTCGTGGCCGACGGTCGTGAACAGGTGGCGGCCGAGCTCGAAGCAGGCCGTCGCGGTCGCCTCGTCGACGCCGCGGGGCAGCGACCGCGCGATCACCTCGTCGGGGGTCAGGACGAAGCGCGACTCGGCGCCGTGGTCGACCCAGTCGACGATCGCGGCGCGGTACGCCTCGGCATCGTCGGGGATCGCCTTGACCTCGGTGAACATCCGATGCGTGCGCTCGGGGAGGCCCTCGGGGATCTCCATGTCGCGCAGTGGGCTGCGTTGGATCGACGCACTCTCGGCGTTGCGGACGATCGTGCCGGTCTCGTCGATCCACAGCGCCATCGGGATGTTGACGAAGCCGAACAGCTCACCCGTGACGTGTCCGGTGTCGATCAGGCTCGGATGCGTGGGCGACGCCGCGTCGATCCACGGGTGCGCATGTCGGGGATCGATGTCGAGGGCAACGGTCACGACGGTGAGGCCACGAGCTTCGAGTTCGGCGTGGAGTGCCTGCCACCCGGGCAGGCTGGTGCGGCAGCCTCAATAGCTCGACCAGGCGACGAGCAGCACCTTTCGGCCGTGGAGGCTCGACAGCCGGAACGGGTTGCCGTCTCGATCGATCAGCGTGGGATCCGCGGCAGCTGCGGTGGAGAGCACGTGGCCCGTGGTGGTCCCCGGCCCCAGCGCCATCACGCCGTGCTCGGTGTCGCGCACGAGGGGCATCCCCAGCCGGGCGGCGGCCAGCTCCACGTCGATGGTGCCGTCGTCCCGTCGGGCACCGGGTGCCGGCACGCAGACCTCGCCGCGGCAGAGCCCCTCGGGCTTGGGGTCCCAGCCGGTGGAGGCGGCGAAGGTCTCGACGGTCACCCGAAGTGGGTCGGCGATGATCATGGGGCGGGCTCCTGCGGCTGGAGGACAGGCTCGTCGGCGAGCGGGTCGGCGATGGGTGCGAGGGTGGGGTGGGTGCGATGGGTGGAGTGGGTCGGACGGTGGGTCGGAGAACCTGGGTTCAGCGGCCGCCGAGGTCGTGCGGGCCGCTCTGGAGATAGCCGCCACCAGCGCGCACGGCAGCCCCCCAGGGCGCCATGATCGCGCACAGTTCGTCGAGCTCGTCGCCGAGCGCGTCGAGCACCGGCGCCATCTGGGCGTCGGTGTCGACCTCGACCCGCTCGCGGGCAGCGCGGCCCGCCTCGGACATGCCGTCGCCCTCGAGCAACCCGCGGCTGCGGAGTCGCTCCTCGGCGGCGTCGAAGTCGGCCGGGGTCCACGCCCGGGTGCGCGAGTAGCTGCGCAACGGGAGCCCCCAGTAGAGCTCGGACATCATCCCGATCTCGGTGGCGTCGAAGCCGGCGGAGATCCACGCGGCGGTGTGGCTGTCGCCGCGGAACTCGCGCAGCATGTCGCCCATCCGCCACATCGCGGCCAGCGGTTCCTCGGGCACGCCGAGCGAGCGCAGACCCGCGTAGAGGGGCCGGCCCTCGGGACGCAGCACCTCGGTGGCCCGGCGGAGCAGCTCGATCGCCCGATCCAGCCCTTCGGGCTGGTCGCCGAGGAGTCGCCGGAGCTGCGCCACGGCGCCGGCATCGCGTGCCGCGCAGATGGTGGCGGCATCGGTGCGGGTCCAGCCGAGCGTGACGGCGGGGACGACGGCGGCGGGGTTGAACACCGCGAAGGCGGCGGCCACGAGCTCACCGGGCACCTGGCCCATCACGCTGCCGCGGCTGGTGAAGTAGGCCGGACCGTCGGGCAGTGCGACGCCACCGGCCGAGGACGGGCTCGGATCGAACCCGAGCGCGACGTACCCGGCATGGCATTCGGGCGAGAAGTACACCTGCCCGGTCACCGGTTCGAGCACCGATGCCAGTCGGCGCGCCTGCTGTGACCTGACGGACATCCCCGAGTCGTTCCCCATGGGTCGCGGACCGTAGCGGCGGACGGGGCGGAGGCTCCGACCGAGCGGCCCATGGACCCCGGGTCGTCTCGGGCATGTCGGGCGTCTCGGGTGCCCCGGGCGGCAGCGGGTCCTCGTGGATGGACCTTCGGCACTGTCACCGCCGTCGGCCGGGGCGGACGATGGAGTCGGAGCGGGGCCACTCGCGACACGGGCGACCCCAGACCCGGGAGGTGTGTCATGCGCCGGTTCGCCGTGGTGTGGGTCCTGGCCCTGGTACTCGGGGCATGCGGTGGGGTGAAGGAGCTGCCACCGGGCGGCCTTCCCGATGGTGACGGCGCAGTGGACGGGACGGAGCTCCCCGAGACCGGTGAGACGGCGGCGGCTCCCTCCGACGCTGCCGAGGTCTTCGCCGCGGCGCGCGGCGCGTTCCACGTCGGCGAGTGCGAGCGGGCGATCGAGCTGTACGACCAGCTGCTGGCCGACACCGACTGGGTCGACTCCTCGCCGCTGGTCGACGTGGTGTGGATCGAGCGGGACGACTGCGCGGCGTTCCTCACGATCGGTGCGACTGCCGCCGACGACAGCGACCTGATCGCGGGCTACGAAGGGTTCGTCGACGAGCGTCCCGACAGCGGGCTCGTGCCGATCGTGTTCGCCGAGCTCGAGCGGCTGGCCGGCGGTGGAGATGGCGAGCCGACCGAACCCGCGGCGGCGACGCCGACCACCGCGCCGGAACCGGTCGCGCTGGTGCCGAACCTCGAACTGTGCGCCGACCTGGCCGACTTCCGGGACATCGACGGTGCGGCCGCCGGCTCGCCCGAGCAGGCCGACCTCTACTTCGGATGCATGCAGCTCGCATCGACCGAGGAGAACGCCGATCTGTTGGCCGCGCTCCAGCTGTCGTTCCTGGTCGACCAGGCCGGACACGCAGAGGCGGCGAGGGTCCGGACGGAGCTCGCGGCCAACTTCGGCGCCTGCGATCGGCTCGACCAGGTGCGCGTGCTCGCCGATCGGACCGAGGGCTCGACCCTGTGGCTCGACACGCTCTTCACCTGCGCCGGGTTCGCCGACTTCGTGGGCGACGTCGAGGGAGCGATCGACTACTACGAGCAGATCCGCTCCGAAGGCGTCGAGGGTGAGCGGGCCGTGCAGGCCGAGGCCGGCCTGGCCAGGAACCTCATCGCACAGGCACGTGCCGCCGGCGCCGACCAGCTGCTCGACATCGCCCGCATCGGATCGAGTGGCTCCGGCATGGCGCAGCTGTCGTTCAGCAACGACACCGCCTACGAGCAGACGCTCGTGCTGTCGGGGCCCGAGGGTCGGATCATCGTGATCGAGGCCTCCCCGACCTCGTCGGCCTACCTCACGCGGCCGTCGTCGTGCCGGGAGGATGTCCCCAAGATCACCCTCGACCTGACACCTGGCACGTATGACGTGCTGCTGAGCGACCAGATCGTCGACGCCGAGGTCGCCACGTGGAACCTCACGAGCGGCAGCGCCTACGGATGGTGCTCGTTCTACGTGCGTGCCTTCTGAGCAGGCCCGTGACCGTTGGACGTTCGTTGGACGGTCGCTCCGTACTGTCCGACGTCGATGCCCATCGCTGCCCTGCGTCGCCGACATCTCACGCTCCTCGTCGTGCTGGCATTGCTCGCGCCGGTTGTGGTCGCGTTCTCGGTCGCCGACCCGCTGCGTTCGGTCAGTGCGGCAGCGCCGGCCGGCGAGACCCCGTCCTCGGGGCCGCAGCTCGACCTGGTCGGAGCGGTGGGGTCGGGCGGGTCGTTGGTGTCGGTGGATCCGGTGCGGGTGGTGGATTCGCGTTCGGGTGTGGGGGTG
>CAYRXQ010000001.1:0-29287 GCA_964428115.1 uncultured Ilumatobacteraceae bacterium | reverse complement strand
TGTGGAACGAGGCGGGGTCGGTGCATCTGGTGGTGGATGTCGTCGCCTATGTGACTGCCAGCTCCGGCACGTCGGCACCGGGTGGGTTGGTGTCGGTGGATCCGGTGCGGGTGGTGGATTCGCGTTCGGGTGTGGGGGTGGTGGCGGGTCGGGTGTCGTCGGGTTCGTGGGTGCGGGTGCCGGTGTCGGGTGTGGGTGGGGTGCCGTCGGTGGGGGTGTCGGTGGTGGTGGCGAATGTGACGGTGGTGGATCCGTCGCGGGTGGGTCATGTGTCGGTGGTGCCGGTGCGTGGTGGGCGTCCGGGGACGTCGAGTGTGAATGTGGCGGCGGGGGTGACGACGGCGAATCTGGTGGTGTCGCGGGTCGGGGCTGATGGTGGGGTGTGGGTGTGGAACGAGGCGGGGTCGGTGCATCTGGTGGTGGATGTCGTCGCCTATGTGACCGACACCGTCGACGCCGAGCCTCCGATCCCCGGTGGTGGGGACGATGACGGCGCGCCGGGCGGTGGCGGTGGGGGCGGGGCGTCCCCGCCGACCACGACCACGACCACGACGACGGTGCCGTCGTCGACCACGACGAGTTCGACCTCGACCGTGCCGACGTCGACCAGCACGACGAGCACGACCAGCACGACGACCACGTCATCGACGGTCCCGACGTCCTCGACATCGACGAGCACGACATCGACGACGAGCACGACGACGACCAGCACCGCTCCATCGACGAGCACGACCAGCACGACCACCACGACCGGCCCCGGTCAGGACCCGGATCCGGTCCCGCTGCCCGAGGGCGGTCGTTGGGTCTTCGAACCGGCTTCGGTCTTGATCACCAGCACCGACGGCATCGCCAGCGCGCGCCTGGTGGCGCGCGACGCCGCCGGTCAGCGGGTCGGGGCCGACCTCGGGCCGGACGACGAGATCGAGCTCGAGCGACTCGGCGACGTCACGACGGGGGCGATCGACGACATCGGCGTCATCGACGTGACCGCCTCGGGCGAGTGGGGGACCGACGTCTACGTGGCGCGCATCGGTGACGCGGAACCGGCACTCCTGAGCGTCACCGTGGCCGACCCGGACGACGACGCCGTCCTGCTCGACGACGACGACATCGTGTTCCCCGTGCCCGGGCTCCCGGCGGGCGCCGATCCGACGGCCGCCGGGGATCCGCTGATCACCGAGGCCGGCGTCGGGCCGTTCCCCTGGGACCTGATCCAGGCACAGGTCGTGGTGCCGACCGCCGAGGAGCTGGAGGACGCGACCCCCGAGAACCCGTTCGGACGGGCAACGATCCCGCTCGTCCTCCGCGACGTCGATCCCGTCGATGGTCTGGACGTCGGCGACGTCATCGTGACGACCGGGGATCCGGCAGCGTTCGGACGGATCATCGCCATCGTCCGCTCCGACGGCCTGGCCCTGGTGACGATCGAGCTGATCTCGTTCGAGGTGGCCTTCGACGAGTTCGCCGCCGACATCGACCTCGGCGACCTCGCCGACCTCACCGGCGTGACGCAGGAGCCGACCGCCGACGGCTGCACCGACCCCGGCTTCGAGGACCCGGACTGCCTCGACTTCGTCGACGGGTTCGACGAGGGGCTCACCGCCGAGGCCACCACCGATGATCCCGAGCGGATCCTGCGGCTCGCCGTCGCCCGTGCGACGGAGCCGCTCGTGCGCTCGGGGGTCATGGGGTTCCGGTCGGCACCCGCTGGTCTGCTCCGGCCCGGGGCGCCCACACCGGCGCCGCGGCAGGACGGCGGTGGCACCGGGCCCGAGAGCGACGGGCCCTGCACCACATCCCCGAAGTTCACGGTCGTGGAGTTCAAGGTGCTCCGCAACGAGCGGACGTTCCGACCCGAGGGACGCCTCGCTGCCGTCGTGAACGCCGGTGTCCTCCAGTCGCTCGAGGTCTCCAACGGCTACGACGCCTCGGCGACGTTCTCGATGGGTGCGACGCTGCGCGGCCAGTTCGAGGTGGAAGGGGAGTGCACCCTCAAGGCCTTCCCGACTCTCGAGGTGTTCCCGCCCGGTTACTACGCGGGCGTTGCCAGCATCTACGCCGACCCGTCGATCGTGTTCGGCGCGAGCTTCAAGTTCCAGGTCGGCACGCCGCTCGACGTGATCGGCACCTGCACCCGTGGCCACCACCTCCTGGTCGGCAAACGGCTCGTGCGAAGCGCCGGTGGTGCCTACACGATGGAGGATGTCCGTCTCGACGAGCGCATCGAACCGCCGTGCGAGGTGACCATGAGCGGTGCCGGGGCCGGCTCGCCCATCGGCTCCGTCGCGTCGGTCGAGATGACCGCTGGGCTGTACGTGAAGGTCGAGGCCGGGGTCCGTGCCTTCGGTCGGATCGCAGCCGGGCTCGGGAAGATCTTCGGCGACGAGGACCTCGGCAAGATCCAGGTGATCGAGGGCAAGGCCGGGCTGCAGGTCCGCTGGCGCTGGGACAACGCCCTGCGCGTCGTCCAGTCCGCCAAGACCGAGGCGGTCGCGGTGTTCGAGGCGGTCGGTGAGCTCAAGCTCATCATCCCGGGCATGAAGTTCCTCCTCGACAAGCTCGGCCAGGGCGTCGGCACCGCGATCCCCGTCGAGATCGTGCTGGGCAGCTTCAACTACCCGATCCTCGCGATGTACCGCGGGCTCAACGCCACGACGACCACCGTGCAGGCCGGGAACCGCACGATCGCAGTGACCGGTGAGACGCACGTGGAGCTGGCACCGGGTGACACCTTCGACATCGACGCCGAGCTGGCCTACAACCTCACCGGTATCGCCATCCCGCCCGGGGCCCAGGCGTTTCCCGGCGCCCGACTCTGGCGGGTCGGGTCGATCGGGACGCTCGAGCTGGTGCCGTGGTCGACCTTCACGGCGACGAGCGAGACGAGGGTGGGCTCCAACACCGTGACCATCGGCGAGTCCCTCTGCAGCGACATCGGCAGCGAGCCACGCCGCTACCACGTGTTGGTCGACACCACGATGTTCGGGGTCGTTCCGGCGGCCGGCTACGGCGGCGGGTTCCAGCTCAGCTGCACGGCCGGCGACCTGCGGTTCGAGCCGCGGGAGGTCACGCTGTCGGGGGCCACGGCATCCTCCACGATCCGTAGCGACGGCACCACCAACGACTCGGCGACGGTGTCGCTCGGCGCGGGATGGGTGCGACTGCTGGCCAACGGCACCCCGCTCACCACGCTCACCCTGCCCAAGGACGTCGTGACCGAGGTGCCGGTGACCATCGAGATCGACGAGCGACCGAAGGAGTGCACCGCCTGGCCCGAGCGCACGACGACGATCACGTTGACCTCCACCGACCGCGGTACGGCGACCCTGACCGTGACCGACCCGGCCTACGTCCCCGTCAACTGCCCGCAGGTCGACCTCAGCCAGTTCCGGCGTGGGGGCGGCAACGGCGACCCGCACATGCACACCTTCGACGGGGTTTACTACGACGCCCAGGTGCTCGGGGAGTACCGCTACGTGGAACCAGCCGAGGGTGCCGACGGTGGACCGATCGTCCAGGCGCGGCACGAAATGTTCCTCACCGGCCGTCCCGTGGTGCCGACTGCCATCACGGCGATCGCGGTCGCACTCGGCGATCACCTCGTGGAGGTCTACGCCCGGCCCGACCGGGTCGTGCTGCTCGACGGTGAGCCGATCACCCCGGTCTTCGGCGAGACCATCGAGCTCGGCGACGGTGCGTCGCTCGCCTTCGACGGTCGCGTCCTGGTGAGTGGCCCCGACATCCGCGTCGAGATCACCGTCAACGAGCAGCGCGGGGTGCGATGGATCGACGTCGTGGTGCTCGCTGCGCCGGGCTCACCGCTTCGGGGCTTGATCGGGACCCCGGACGGTGCGATGGCGAACGATCTGGTCACCCGCGACGGGTCGAGGACGTTCACCTTTGCTGAGGTCCTCCCCCACGGCGAGGACCTCTACGCACTCACCGATTCCTGGCGGATCACCGACCGCTCCGAGTCGCTGTTCACCATTCCCTCTCCCGGCAACGAGTTCTTCGCGAGCAACCCGCCGTACTCCCAGGCGGCGCTCGAGCCGTTCCGCAATCAGGCACTGGCCGCGCTGGGTGTGCTCCGCACCGTGTGCGACGCCGGGAGCGGCGCGCCGACCGCGTGGATGGTGGACGCGATCGCGATCGAGATCGCGATCGGGCGCGAGCTCCGCGACCTCGGCGAGCTCACCTGCGGCTATCCGGTGATCGGCCGAGCGGTCTCCGGTGACCTCGCCCTGCGCGGGCTCGAGGTCACCGCCGCGGCGCCGGGCATGCTGCCCTGCGAGGCGGCCACCCTCGTCGACGGCACGTTCACCTGCATGCTGCGGCCCGATCTCGGCCCTGGCGCGTCGCCGGTCGTGTTCCCGTTGCAGGTGACGCTCACCGGTCGCTGGCCCGACGACGCGGAGATCGTCGCGAGGGAGGTGGTCACCTTCGTGGCGCCGGCCCCGCTGGCGTCCTCGGCGCCGGCAGCGACGACCGAACTGGAGGTCGACCCAGCCTCGTTGCCGGTGATCACCGTCGCCGGCGCGATGACCTCGGCGTCGGGAACGGCCGCTCTGGTCGGACCGGTCCCCGTCACGGTCATCGCCACCGATGGCTTGCGGCAGGTCGCGACCTTCCGAACGCTGATCCAGCCCGACCCGGTCACCGGGGCCTACACGAGGACCTGGATGCTGCCACGTGAGGCCACGACGCTCTCGCTGCGGGCCGAGGTCGGGGTCGACGCGCTCGACCACATGGTGCTCGACGTCCCGGACATCGAACCGGAGCCGCGGACGGTCGACTGGTCCTTCGACCACACCCCGCCGGTGATCCGGGTCGTCGGCCAGGCGACCCGAGACGGCGCGGCCTGGGGTGCGACGGTCCCGATCTCGGTGCTCGGCCGCACCTCCGACACCCCCGGCGGTGCGCTCGCGCCGATCCGCCGGGTGGTCGAGTTGGGGCCGGACGGCTCGTTCGACGTGTCCATTCCGATCGCCCGTCGCGCCGTCGCGGCGACCGTGCGGGTCGAGACCGGCGCGACCTACGACTGGTTCGTGGTCGACGCCGGCCCCACGGCGCCCGGCGTGACGACCGTCGAGGTCGATGCGTCGATCACCACCCGGGCGCTCACCATCAGCGGGACGCTGTCGGCCACCGGTGGCGAGATCGCCGACCCAATGGAGGTCCAGCTCTTCGCCTTCGAGGGCCCGACCGACACCGGGACGTTCCTCGTGCCCTCGTGGTTCTACGTCGACACCTCGGGTGCCAGCTCGTACGAGATCACGTGGACCGCGCCGCGACGTGCGACCTCGGTGGCGGTCGTGTTCGAGGTGAGCGGGTCGGGCTACGACCGGATCGTGCGCACCCTCGACCTGACGCCGGGCGAGAACCAGCTCACCGTCGACATCGACTTCCAGCCGCCGACGGTGCTCCTGACCGGCGAGGTGGTGGCCGACCCGCTGCCCGAACACCCGGTGCGGCTCGACCTCGAGTTCGAACGTGACGGCGTCGTCGAGGGGTCGATCCCCGTCGACGCCGAGCTCGACCTCGACGGGCGGTACGCCGTCGGTGCGCAACTTCCGTCGGGAGCGACCTCGGTGGTCGCGGTCGCCGAGATCGACGGGGTGACGTATCGCTCGGCGCCGATCGACCTCGTCGCCGGAGACACCGTCAGCGCGGTGTTCGACGTGGTCGTGGCGCGGCGGACCTTCGACGCCTCGGGAACGCTCACCTGGCGACTCGGCGACCTCCCGGTCGACGTACCCGTGGTGGCGACCTTCCTCGATGCCAGCGGCACCGAGGTCGGCATCGATTCGACGGTTGCCGAGGCCGGATCCACCGGCTACGAACTGCGCGCCGCCGTCCCCCCGGCGGCCACCGACGTCCGGCTCGAACTGCGGACCGGGCCGTCGTTCGACTGGCACCTGGAGGAGTACCAGCTCCTCGCGGAGAACGACACCACGACGGAGGTGTTCTTCGACGTGGATCACCGACCGACCGATCTCGTCGTGTCGGGCCGACTGAACCCGCTGCAGCGCCCGACCACCTCGGTGACGATCGTCGCGACGGGCCGCTCGGCGTTGGGGTCGGTGGTCGGCACGTCGACGGCATCGGTGGCCGTCGACGATCCCGAGGGCGACTTCTCCCTCGACCTCGGTTCGATCGGCCGACGTGCCACGCAGGTCGACGTCCAGGTGACGTACGTCGTCGACGGCGACCCACGGGTGCTCGGCATCACGTGGCCGGTCGACACGGGCTTCGTCACCGAACACGAGATCGTCCTCGACACGATCGGTCTGGCGCTGAGCGGCCGCCTCGTCGACGAGACCGACACCCCGCTCGTCGGAGATCGCTGGTTCCCGGTGCTGATCGTGGAGCTGAACGAGACCCTCGATCCGATCGGTTCGTCGGAGTCCTCGGTCTGGATCGACAGTGAGGCGAACTTCGACGCCGTGATCCCGTTCTCGACCACGGCCAGCTTCGTCGACGTTCGGATCGGCTCGGGTGAGAGTCGCCGGATCGAGGTGGTCGGGGTGACCGAACCGTCGTTCCTGCTCGCCGCTGCACTCGGCGACTACGTGATCCCGACCGGGGTCGCTGTCGTCGTCCGAGGCGAGGTGCAGCGCCCGGACCTCGGCGGGGGGTTCGATCTCGAGGCCGTGCGCATCGAGGCGACCCCCTACGCCTTCGCACCCGGGGACGTCGACGAGGTTCCGCCGTACACCCGGCTGGGTGATCCCGGGGAGGTCGTGGTGGTGGACGCGACGGTCGAGGGGTCGAGGTTCGAGGCCGAGCTGCTGCTGCCGCCGGGGACCAACCTGGTCGACCTCGCGGTGCTCCCCGTCGGCGCCACCGCGGCGTCGTACCGCGGCGGTCACCTCCTCGACCCGGACGCCGACCTGACCATCCTCGAGCTGGTCGTGGTCGAGGACGCGCGCCGCGTCGATGTGTCGGTGACGACGCGACTGGGCGATCCGAATGGTTCGACGAGCTGCGCAGCAGACGTCCCCGTCCAGGCCTTCCTGACCGAGGTCGTGGCGAGCTCGGGGTCGGACGGACCGGACGGCGCAGTCGAGGAGCGATTCCGGGCGCTCGTGGTCCCCGATCCGCTCACCGGCGTGGGCACGTTCGTGGTGCCGGTACCGACAGGTGACGACCACCTCGTGCTGGCCTGGGACTCGACGAGCCTCTACCCCGATCGAGCCGGTCTGAACAACGTCTCCTCCAGCGGTGGGTTGTCGCTCCCCGACGGCGACACCGACATCGGCTTCGGGCTGGGTCTCGTCCGAGGGTGCTCCTTCGGCTGAGGGGCACCTGGACGCCTCCGGCTCCTCGGCTGCGGGCTGCGCCGATGCCGCCTACCATCGCCGTGTGGACGGCGGGCACCAGATCCCACGCCCGACCCTGTTGCGAACGCTGTCCGCAGCGCGATTCGGCGTGATCGAGGCGCCCGGCGGCTACGGCAAGACGACACTCCTGCGCGCGGTCGCCGACGATCCGAACGGGACGGTGGTCTCGTCGACGCTCGACGGTCCCACCGATGTCGGGGGGATGCTGGCTGGTCTGGCCGCATCGAGTCGTCGTGCCGGGCTCCGAGCACTCGGCGACCTGCTGGTTCGCCCCGCGACGCCGGCTGCCGAGGTCGCCGAGTTCGTCGATCGGCTGGGTCGGCCGGTCCGCTTCGTGGTGGACGAGATCCAGGCCGCCGCGCCGGAGGCCGTGCGCTGGTTGGTCGAACTGGTGCGAGTGCTGCCGACCGGTTCCGCTCTGCTCGTCGCCGGCCGCCGTGTGCCCGCCGAGCTCGTCCGGGAGTTGCGTCGTTCGGGCGGCATCGACCTCGACCGGGACGACCTGCGGTTCTCGGTCGACGAGATCCGCGCCGTCCTCGAGGCCTCGGTGGCCGCACCCGGAGCGGCCGCGGTCGACGCCGTCCAGGCCGTGACCGGTGGCTGGCCGGCTGCGGTCGCGGTTGCGATCGCCGCGATCGGGCTGAGCACCGAGCGGCTGGTCGAACTCGGTGACGGCTCCCGCCTGATGACGGAACTGGTGCACCGGCTACTCGAGCCGATCGATCCGGCCAGCCGCGAGCGACTCGCAGCGCTCGCGACCCTGCCGATCCTGGACGCGACCACTGCGGCCCTGGCCGTCGGCCCCGGCGGCTTCGACCTGCTGCTCGACGCCGGGCTGCCGGTCGCCACCCGAGCCGACGGTTGGCGGTACCTGCCCGATCCGGTGCGCGACGTCCTGCGCGGCGAGGCGACGATCCCGGTCGAGTCGCGACGGGCCGTGGCCGAGCACTACGCACGCCGTGGTCATCTCGCCGTGGGGGTGACGCTGCTCGACCGCGCCGACGACCATGCGGGCGTCCTCGCGTTGCTCGCCGCGCGGCCGTGGACCGAGCTGCGCGAGTTCGGCCTCGTCACGCTCGACGTGGTGCTGCAACGGCTCGACGACGCCATCCTCCGCCATGATCCGACGCTGCTCCTGCGAGCCGCGCACGCAGCCGAGCTGAGCGATCCCGAGCGGCGGGTCCGGTGGCTCGAACGGGCGGTCTCGATCGCCCGGGATCTGTCGGATGATGCGGTGGAGCGGGCGGCGCTCGCCGAGTTGGCCCGTGAAGCGGTTCGCCGGGCTGATCTCGACGTCGCGGAGCGCCTGGCGACGGATGCTCTCGACGGCGCCGGCCTGGACGAGAGCGCCACCCGCGCCCGCGCGCTCGTGGCGCTGGCGCACGTCGACACGGTCCGGGCGACGCCTGCCCATCTCCGCGATGCCGAGGCCCGACTCGAGGAGGCGATCGCACTGTTCCGCCGGGTGGACGAGCCCGAGTGGGAGGCGGACGCACTGCTCCGGCTGGGCTACGCCGTGTCGTTCCAGGGCGGGCGCCTGGAACGTGCGCTCGACCAGATCGGTCACTGCCTCGCGCTGCTCCCCGCGCCCGACCGCAGCCGCGGCAACGCCCTCAGCCACTTCGCCGAGGTTCTCGGCGTCGCGGGCCGCTCCGACGAGGCCGACGCAGCGGCCCGTGAAGGGCTCGCGATCGGGCGTCGCCTCGGTGATTCCTGGGTGATCGGCGCCTGCGCCTGGTCGGCGATGATCGTCGCGGCCCACCGCGGCGATCTCGAGGCCACGCGGTGGTGGATCGATCAGGTGGAACGCAGCCCGGGCCCGTGGCTCGAGGTCGGCAACGGCGTCGAGTTCCTGATGGAGGCCTCCGACCTGCTCGCCGCGAACGGCGACGAGGCCGGTGCCCGCCACTACTACCGGCTGGCCGCGGAGCGCATCGAGGTGCTGGGCATCCCCGATGCGCTCGACCAGCTGACGGTCCGCATCGAGTCGACGTTCGGCGACCCGGTTCGCGCCGACGAACTGCTGGCCGCGGTGGACGACTCCAACTTCGCGGTGCAGCGCAACCGGTGGGTGCGTCGGCTCCTGCGGGCGCAGGCGGCGCTGCGACGCGGCGATGTCGAGGCCACGCGGCGGTACGCGGAGGAGGCCGTGCGGGAGCTCGATCGGCTCGGGGACCTCGGGCTCCTGTGGCGGACCGAGCCCCGACTCGCCGCCACGCTCGCCGAGTTCCTCCCGAGTCGCGAGGGTCGCGCCGATGCCGGCTGGACGGTCTCGTTGTTCGGGGTCTTTGGGGTGGAGGTCGACGGTGTCGACCGGACTCCCGCGCCCGGACATCCGTCGAACCTGGTGAAGCTCCTGGCGCTGCGCGGGCCGGTCCCCGTCGACGAGGCCATCGAGTTCCTGTGGCCCGAGGTCGGTGCGTCGGCTGGCCGAGCGCGACTCCGCAACCTCCTCAACCGGATCCGCGACCGGTCGGGCGACCTGGTGATCCGGCGTGGCGGCAGCCTGTGTCTCGCCGACGGCGCCACGGTCGACGTGACGAGGTTCGAGGAGCTCGCACGTGCGGCCCTTGCCGCGGGCGGCGCCGAACGGGTGGGAACCGCTCGGCGAGCGCTCGGGCTCCACCGCGGTGACCTGCTCGTGGGCGACGTGTACGCGGACTGGACCGTGGGCCACCGCGAGCGGCTGCGGCGGCTGCACCTCTCACTCGTCGACGTGGTGGTCGATCACGCGCTCGGGCTCGGCGATCTCGACGATGCGCTCGCGTTGCTCGACACGGCGATCGCCGCCGAGCCGCTCGACGAGCGGCGGTACCTCGTGGCCGCTGACGCTCTCGACCGCCAGGGCCGTCGCCAGCAGGCGCGGGCAGTGCTCGACCGCGCCGTCGAGGTGCTCGGTTCCGCCGGCGTCCCGATCGGTGCGGAACTCCGGCGGCGGACCGCCCCGTAGCATCGGGTCGCCGCCGGGGGACCGGCCGCTAGCGTCGGGCGGCGATGAGCATCGAGATCGTGCCCGCGACCGAGGTCACCCCGGAGCTGGTCGACGCGTTCGCCCGTCTGATCCCGCAGCTGTCGTCGTCGTCAGCGCCGCCCACTGCCGAGGAGTTGGGAGCGATCGTCGGGTCGCCCGACTCGGTGCTCTTCCTGGCCCTGCTCGACGGCACCGTGGTCGGCAGCCTGACGCTCGCGTTCTACCGCATCCCTACGGGACTGAAGGCGTGGATCGAGGACGTGGTGGTCGACGACGCGGCGCGCGGCATGGGCGCCGGCGAGGCGTTGAACCTGGCGGCGATCGACGAGGCCCGGCGACGTGGCGCCAAGAACGTGAGCCTCACGAGCCGCTCCTCCCGTGAGGCCGCGAACCGGTTGTACCAGCGACTCGGCTTCGTCCCCTACGACACCAACCTCTACCGCTTCACCCTCGACTGACCTGCAGCGCCCCGGTGTCAGACACCCTGCAGCGCGGCGACCTGCAGCGCGGCGACCTGCAGCGCGGCGACCTGCAGCGTGTCTGACACCGTCAGACGAACTGTCAGAGGGTGGCGGTGCCGGTGATGCAGGTGACGGTGTGGCCGCCGATCCAGACCTGGCCGTCGAGGTCGGTGTGCACGTGCACGACGCCGGCCCGACCGACCCGGGCGCCCTGCGTCACCGTGTAGGGCGGCACGGCGCGGCCGGTGTCGATGAGCCACTGTGCGGCCGAGGCGTTGAGGCTGCCGGTGACCGGATCCTCGAAGGTGCCGTTGCTGCCGGGGAACACCGCCCGCACCTCGAAGGCGGCGGGCGCGTCCGGCGGGTAGGGCCCGATCAGGCCGACGCCCTGGGGGAGTGCACCGGGTTCGACGGCGAGGACCTCCTCGGCCGACCCGAGCAGGATGCCGACCCACCCGGGGCCGTTGTCGATCCACGCCGCGTCGACGACCGCCGATCGCTCGAGGCCCAGGCCGGCCAGGAGCTGTGCCAGGAGCTGGTCGTCGACCGGGCCGTCGCGCAGCAGGGGCGGGGCGGCGAAGGCCAGTCGCTCGTGGTCGCGGCGGATCTCGACCAGCCCCACCCCGCATTCCTGCACCACCCGGTCGGACCGGCTCGGCGTGCCACCGTGCACGAGCCAGGCGTGGCATGCGCCGAGCGTCGGGTGACCGGCGAAGGGGAGCTCCTGTGCGGTGGTGAAGATCCGGACGCGGTAGTCGGCGTCGGGGTTCGTGGGCGGTAGCAGGAACACGGTCTCGGAGAGGTTCGTCCAGTTCGCGAACCGCTGCATCTCCTGGGTGGTGAGTCCGCTTCCGTCGACGACGACGGCGAGGGGGTTGCCCCGGTAGGCGACCTCGGTGAACACGTCGACGGTGGCGAAGGCACGATGCACCCTTCGAGTGTGCCAGCCGCAGCGAGATCGATCAGCTCGCGAGTGCGCGGCGCACTCCGTCGACGACCCAGTCGATGGTCGTGGTGTCGATCGACGGCTCGGGGGCCTGGGTGCGTACCAGGATCGAGGCGAGCCCGTGCACGGCCGACCACGCGATCACCGGTGCCTCGCGATGCCGCCGGGCCGTGATGACGCCCTCGTCGCGGAGTCGGTCGATGGCGCCGACCAGCACGTCCCATGCGGAGGGGTCGTCGGGCGTGGTCGGGGAGACGGGGTTCGGCGCGAATGCGGTGTCGAACAGGTGCGGTTCGGCTACTGCCCACCTCACGTACTCGCGACCGATGGCGCGCAGCTCGTGCCAGGGGCGATCGGCCATGCGACGCGGCGCCGGCGTTTCGCGGGCAGCGCGCCGCATGCGCTCGGCGAGCTCGTGTCGGGCCTGCTGTGCGATCTCGGCCATCAGGTGATCGAGGTCCGGGTAGTGGCGGTACACCGCGGCCGGCGACACGCCGGCCCGGCCGGCCAGGTCGCGCAGTGACACCGCCGCCGGCCCGCCGGCACGCGCCGCCTCGAGCCCGAGCCGGAGGAGCTCGGCGCGCAGCGTGCCGTGGTGGTACGGGCGCTCGGCCATGGGCCAAGTCTGGCGGATCGTGTTGACAGCGTTCACATCTGCCGGCAGAATGTGAACACTGTCCACATCTCAGCGGTCCGCCGCTGCCGACCACCGGGAGTCCGCATGTCATCGATCGAGACCGGCCGCCGAACGGCCGACCTGCCCGCCGACGGAGAGCTGGTCGTGTTCCTCATCGGGATGCGTTTCAACCAATGGTGGAACGTCCGCCAGTGGCTGCCGGTGGTGCGAGCCATGCCGCGGATGCTCGCGGAGCTGGCCCGCCATCCCGAGCTGGGGCTCGTCGGGCGACCGATGACCTACCGGTCGGGTCGGACCATCCTGTTGGTGCAGTACTGGCGCTCGTTCGAGCAACTGGAGCGGTACGCCCGGTCGTCGGAGCAGGCGCACCTCCCGGCATGGCGGGAGTTCAACCGTCGGGTCCGCGACAACGGGTCGGTCGGGATCTTCCACGAGACGTACCGGGTGGCCGCGAACCACGTCGAGGCGATCTACGCGAACATGCCGCCGTTCGGGCTCGGCGAGGCCTTCGGCGTCGTCCCGGTCGCGCCCGGCAGGCAGTCGGCCGCCGCCCGGCTGCGGCTCCGGGACGACACCGACGTCCCCGTCGCGTCGTACTGAAGTGTCCTGCCGACCGCGATCAGCCGGCGGCTCGGCGCAGGTCTTCGGCGGCTTGGCGGACCTGCCAGTCGCGGTCGGCGAGCGCGGCGTCGATCGCCGCCTCGACCTCGTCGCCCTCGAACGGGGCCAGGGCGAGCACCGCCCTCCGGCGGACCGCCGGCTTGTCCCGACACGCCGCGAGGATCGCGGGCAGGCCGCGCTCGTCGCCGATCGCGCCGAGCGCCGCAGCGGCCGACTCGCGCACCAAGGGTTCGGGGTGATCGGTGGCGAGCGCGATCACCCGCGCCAGCACGGTGTCTGACACCGACTGCTGCTCCCCGGTGGCCCAGGCCGCCACCTCGGCCACGGTGGGCTCGTGGTCGTCGAGGACCGCGAGCAGGTCGACCTCGGGACGCATGCCGGACAGCTCGGCGGCGCGTCGGCGCACCGACGGGTCGGGGTCGACGAGCGCCTGGCGCACCTCGTCGTCGATGAGCTCGCCGAGGCGCTCGAGGGCCCCGAGCGCCGCCTCGCGGACCGAGGGCGCGTCATCGTCGAGCGCGGCCCTGGCGACGGCGAGGTGACCCTGATGTCCGGCCAGCACCACGGCCCGCCGTCGAACCGCGACGCTCCCGGCTCCGTCGGGCTCCGCCCGCGGCGTGTCGCCGTTCGAACCCTCGGCGGCCCCGATGGCGGTCACTGGCGGAGGAGCGAGGTGAGGGTGGTCACCGCGTAGACGGCCAGGAACGAGAGCGCGATGGCGAACACGGCACCGGTGACGACGGCCACCACACCGGTGGTGCCGAGGGCGAGCAGGCGCCGGATGGGTCCCGGGCGCCGGTACTCCTCGGCGGGGCGGTGCTCCACGGGGATCCCGTGCATCCCGTCGGAGAGCTCGTACGCCGGATCGGGGCGTGGCCCGCGTGGTCGCCGAAGCTGCGTTCTGGCAGGCTGACGCCATCCGAGAACGACGAGCGCGAGCACTGCCAGCCCGCTGATCCAGGCGGCAGCGATCGTGAGCTCACCCACCGAGAGCGCAAGAGTGGCTGACACGCACCCCCCGACGATAGTGGTCCCCGAGGTTCGCCTCCCGTCGCACCGGCAGCGTTGGTGGGCGGTGCCGATCGCCGCTGTGGCGATCCTGGTGCCGTTCGCGATCGGGATCGCGTCGGTCCTCCCGGCCGAGTGGGTCGCCGAGGAGATCAACCCGCGGACCGACGAGCTCACCCCCACGCCGTACGCGCGCACCCCGTCATCGGCGCAGCCGGTGGGGGATCGGCTCACGATCGGTGACCTGGGTGAGGCCGCCGATCGGTTCCCGGCCGAGGGGGACGTCTACTTCGTGACCGTCACCGAGACGGCGCAGTCGGTGCTCTCGTGGTTGCTCGGCGGCAGCGATCCGGCGGTCGAGTTCCTGACCACCGAGGAGCGCTTCGGTCTGCAGACCCCCGGTCAGCGCCGGGTCTTCGCCCTCGAGTCGATGCGGACCTCGGAGCAGGTGGCGCAGTTCGTGGCGCTCAAGGCCGTGGGCTTCGACGTGGAGCTCGTCCCGGGCGACGTGTTGATCCAGCAGATCGTGTGCCTCGAGCCCGCACCCGAGGGTGCCGACCCGGCCGACTGTGTCACCGCGCCCTCCGACGAGTTCCTCGACCCGGGCGACCGCCTGATCGAGGCCGACGGGGTCGCGCTCGAGGGGGTCGAGGACCTGACGCGGGTGGTCTCGGCCAAGCAGCCCGGCGACACCGTCGACCTGCGCATCGACCGCCCCGAGGTGGGCGAGCTCGAGGTGACGGTCGAGCTGACCGCGTCACCGACCGATCCGGATCGCACGATCGTCGGCTTCATCCCCTTCGACACGCGCCGGGTGGTGCTGCCCTTCGAGCTCGACATCGACACCGGCCGGATCGGTGGTCCCTCGGCCGGGTTGGCCTTCACGCTGACCCTGATCGACGAGCTCACCCCAGGTGAGCTGACCGGGGGTGGCGACATCGCCGTCACCGGCACGATCGAGCTCGACGGGTCGGTCGGGCCGATCGGCGGACTGCGCCAGAAGGCGTCCGCCGTCGCCCAGGCCGGGGTCGAGGTGTTCCTCGTGCCGACCGCACAGGGCGAGGCCGACATCGAGGCGGCGCGCCTGGCCGGGGGTGACGGCCTGCGGATCATCCCGGTCGCCACGCTCGAGGAGGCCATCGCCGCGCTCGAGGAGCTGGGCGGCGATCCGATCGAGCTCACGCCGATTGCCACCACCACGGAGCCCTGACTCCGTACCATTCGCCGCATGGCTCTCTCGGTTTCACGCCCCGACCCCTCGTCGCCGGCGTCGGTGGCCGAGGCATCGTTCCCCACCTCGCGTCGCGGGTTCGACCAGGCCGAGGTCCGTGACCTGTTGCGGGCCGTCGCGGCGGAGCTGGGTCGCCTGCAAGAGCGCGAGCGGTTCCTCGAGCGCGAGCTGCGCACGGCGCGCTCGTCGGGCCCGGTCGACGAGCTCCCCGTCGACGAGGCCGCGCTGACCCGTCTGCTGGGCGAGGAGACCGCGCGGGTCCTGACCACGGCACGCGAGAGCGCTGCGCAGATCCGTCACAAGGCCGAGGAGGCCGCATCGCAGCTCGTGCGCGAGGCCGCCGACGAGGCGCAGCGCCTCCGCAGCGACGCCGAGATCGAGGCGGCACGGCGGCGCAACGAGGCGACGGCCGAGGCCGAGGCCGAGATCGCGCTGGCCAAGCAGCAGGGCCGCGAGATGGTGACCGAGGCACGGGCGTATCGCGAGCGGGTGCTCTCGGAGCTGGCCCGCCGTCGGGAGCTGGCACGCCAGCAGATCGACGAACTGGTCGAGGGCCGGGACCGCCTGCTCCAAGTGTTCGAGCGCGCCCGCCTGGTGGCGGTCGACATCGTCGCCGACCTGGCCCCGCTCGGCGAGCCTGACGAGTACGTGGATCTGTCGCCCACCACGGGCCCGATCCCGATCATGGTGGCGGGGACGCCGCGCCCGCCCGAGCGCGCCCCTCGCGTGGAGCGGCCCGCAGCGGCCATGCGCGATGAGGTCGAGGCACCGGCTCGCATCGGTGCCGACCTGACGGTCAGCGAGCCCGTGGAGGACGACGCGGCGGGCGAGCACGCGACCATCGAGGACGCGGTCGTCGAGTCGGCACCGAGTGCTGACGAGGTCGCCCAGCACCTGGTGACTGCCGACGAGGTCGTCGAGGTCACCGAGGCCGCCGACGAGGTCGCGGACGCCGACCCCGATGCTGAACCGCAGACCGAGGCGCCGAGCGCCACCGACGTCGACATCGAGATCGACACCGACATCGACGCGCTCGAGCCCGCCGCCACGGAGCCGGTCGTGTCCCCCGCCGCCGACCGGACCAACGTGGTGTCGCTGTTCCCCGACACCGACGGGCGGCGCGACGTCCACGGGCTCTTCGAGCGCCTACGCGCCGAGACCGCCGCGGGCAGCGAGACCGGCCACCCGGCGGACGAGGCCGAGGAGCCCGCCACCAACGCCGGTGAGGCAGCCGCCGAGGAGGTCGGCGACGCGGCCGACCAGGCCACCGACGCCGACGACGTCACCGACGGACACGTCGAGGCGGACCAGGAGGCCGGCCCCTCCGCCTTCGAGCAGCGCGACGCCGAGCTCGTCCCGTTGATCGTCGCCAGCGCCCGCAAGCTCAAGCGGACCCTCGCCGACGAGCAGAACGACGTGCTCGACCTGCTCCGCCGCGCCGAGCCGATCACCTCGCTCGACCAGCTCCTGCCATCCGCCGCCGAACACGTGGCGCGTTACGCCGAGGCGATCACCCAGGAGCTCACCGCGGCAGCCGCCGCCGGGGTGGCGAGCGTGGGCGACGCCGTCGACGCCGACCGAGTGCGCAACGTGACCGGTCCCGAGGTCCTCGAGTCGGCCATCGCGGTCCTGCGTGCCGATCTCGTCGAACCGTTCCGGGCGCGCCTGACGCGCGCCGTCGACGAGAGCGGGGGCGACCACGACGACCTGACGCGCCGGGTCCGGTCGGTCTACCGCGAGTGGAAGACCCAGCAGATCGACGACCATCTCGACGACGTGGTCCGGATGGCCCACGGCACTGCGATCCTGCGGGCGGTGGCGCCGGGGACACCGATGTGCTGGCTGGTCGATCCGAACGGTCCCGCCTGCCCCGACGCCGAGGACAACTGGTTGGGCGGCGCCGTGCCCGCCGGTGAGCCGTATCCCACGGGTCACGTGTGCGCTCCGGCACATGCCGGGTGCCGCTGCGTGCTCTCCGTGGTCGGCAACTAGCCTCGGCGACGATGCGTCGAGCCAACGACCTGCCACCTCGACGACGTTCGTTGCGCCCAACGGGCCGGGGGATCCTCATCACCCTGGCGGTGCTGCTGTTCGGCGTCATCGTCTTCGGTCGGGCGATCGCCCGGTTCTACATCGACTACCTGTGGCACGAGGCGCTCGGGCGGACCGACGTCTTCTGGGGCGTCATCGGCGCCAAGCTCACCCTGTTCGCCATGTTCTTCGTGGCGTTCGTGGTGATCGCGGGGATCAACCTGTTCCTCGCCGACCGGGCTGCGCCCACCTCGTTCCCCGCCAACGTCCACCCGTACGTCGAGCGGTTCCACGAGGTCTTCGGTCAGCGGCTCCGCCTCGTGCGCTACGGCACGGCGCTGCTGCTCGGCCTGATCCTGGCGTTGCCGGCGGTGGCCCAGTGGCAGGACTGGCTGCTGTTCCGTAACTCGCGATCCTTCGGTGTCGACGAGCCGCAGTTCGGCGCGGATGTGGGCTTCTACGTCTTCGAGCTGCCGTTCCTGGCGTTCGCGCTCGACTGGCTGTTCGCCGCCGTCATCGTGGTGCTGCTGCTGACCCTGGCCGCCCACCTGCTGAACGGCGGGGTCCTGTTCATGTCGGCCACGCCGACGATCCGCCCGAGCACCAAGGCTCACCTGGCGGTGCTGCTCGCCGTGCTGGCCGTGCTCAAGGCGGGCGACTACTGGCTCACCCGCTACGAGCTGACCAACAGCCGTCGAGGGTTCGTCCAAGGTGCGACCTATGCGGTGGTCAACGCGCAGATCCCGGCCCTGATGCTGCTCGTGATGATCGCGCTGCTGACTGCCGGGCTGTACCTGTGGTCGGTCAAGTCGAACTCGTGGCGGCTGCCGTTGATCGCGTCGGGTCTGTGGTTCGTCGTGATGATCGTCGGCGGCGTGATCTACCCGGCGCTCGTGCAGTCGTTGGTGGTGAACCCCAACCAGGGAGCACGCGAGGCCCCGTTCATCGAGCGCAACGTCACCGCGACGCGCGTCGCGATGGGCATCGTCGACGTGCGCGAGGAGCCGGTCGAGTTCGACTCGCTGACCACGGCCGAGGTCGAGGCCGACATCGAGCCGCTCACCAACGTCCGTCTCCTGAACCCCGTCGAGATGCTGTCGCGGTTCCGGGTCGACCGCGGCGAGGTGGCCGGCCTCAGCATCGACGACCTCGACGTCGATCGGTACGAGGTCGACGGCGAGATCCGTCAGGCACTCGTCGCCGCCCGCGAGCTCGACATCGACGGCGTCGCCAACCAGACCTGGCAGGGTCGTCACCTCGTCAACACCCGCGGCTGCGATGTGGTGCTGGCACCGGTCAACCAGGTCACCAGCTCCGACCGCCCCGCCTACCTGCGGGTCGAGCTCGAACGGCCCGAGCTCTACTTCAGC
The DNA here is from genome assembly GCA_964428115.1 of uncultured Ilumatobacteraceae bacterium. Taxonomy (GTDB): domain Bacteria; phylum Actinomycetota; class Acidimicrobiia; order Acidimicrobiales; family Ilumatobacteraceae; genus CAYRXQ01. Next base: position 10,671 of record CAYRXQ010000001.1, on the reverse strand, counting down.
CCGTCGCTCACCACCTACGCGATCGCCGGGACCACCGAGGTCGAGCGCGAGTGCGGCGACGACTCGCCCTACTCGGGTGAGGCCGGCGTACCGATGTCGTCGTTCTTCCGGCGGGCCGCGTTCGCGCTGTCGTTCCTCGAGTACAACATCGTCGGGTCGGGAGCGATCCAGCCCGACAGCCAGATGCTGTGGGTACGCGACGTGCGCGACCGGGTCATCAAGTTGGCGCCGTTCCTCTCCTACGACGGCGACCCGTATCCGGTGATTGTCGACGGGCACGTCCAGTGGATCATCGACGCCTACAGCACCACGAGCCGCTACCCGTACGCACAGCGGATCGGCAACGTGCAACTCACCGCCGGGGCCGGGTTGCCGCGTGACGCCAACTACGTGCGCAACAGCATCAAGGCCGTGGTCGACGCGTACGACGGGTCGGTCACCCTCTACGTGATCGATCCCGACGATCCGATCGTCCAGGCGTGGCGTGGGGCCTTCCCCGACCTGTTCGCGCCGATCGAGGAGATGCCCGAGGGCCTCCGGGTGCACCTGCGGTACCCCGAGGATCTGTTCCGGGTCCAGACCGATGTGTACTCCAAGTACCGACTCGCGCCGGAGAACTTCTTCCAGCGGGCCGGCGCATGGTCGGTGGCGCAGGCCCCCTCGCTCGGCCCGCGCATCACCAACACCAACACCAACACCGGCACCCCCGACCTCGACGCCACCTCCGACTTCGCGTCGGAGTCGGCGGCGGCCCGGTTCGTGCCGTACTACACCCTGTTCCGCGGGCTCGACGACGAGTTCGAGTTCGCCCTGTTGCGACCCTTCGTGCCGTTCTCGCGCGACGACTCGCGAACCGAGCTCCAGGCCTACATGACGGCCTCGAGCGACCCCGACACCTACGGACAGCTCACCGCGTACGTCGTGCAGGGCGTCCTGCCGGACGGCCCGGTACGGGTCACGAGCCAGGCCGAGTCGGAGCCGGCGATCCGCCGCGAGATCACGCTCCAGGACAACTCCGAGGGTGGCACTGCGGTGCGCTTCGGCGACCTCCAGCTGATCCCGGTGGGCAACGGGCTGATCCACGTGCGGCCCTTCTACGTCGAGGTCCAGCAGCCCGGTCCGATCCCGGTCGTGACCGAGTACCGGTTCGTGATCGTGTCCCACGACGAGCAGGCGGCCTTCGCGCCCACCATGTCCGAGGCGCTCGCCGATCTCTTCCCCGGGTTTTCGCTCGACGTCGGTGACCGGGTCGTGGTCGACGGTGATCCCGACTCCGGTTTCGAGCCCGAACCCGAGACCGAGGAGCCAGCGGAACCGGTCGACCCCGACGACGTCGACGCGCCCGACACCACGCGCCCGCCGCTGGGCGACGACGCGACCGCAGCGGCGCTGCTCGCCGAGGCCGAGACGCTCTTCATCGAGGCCGAGGCCGAGCTGCGGGCCACCGGCGATCTCGGCGCCTACCAGGCCAAGGTCGAAGAGGCCCAGGAGCTCGTCAGTCGGGCGCTGGCCCTCATCGAAGGCCCCTGACCCGGGTCGCGCCCGTCAGGGTCGGACCCGGTCGAACTGCGCCTCAGGGGCTCGGGCGACGGATCCGCTCGGCGAGCTCGGCGAGGTCGGCGCGGAACGCGATCTGGTAGCGGGCCTGTTCGCTGGCGAGCCGGGTCTGCGCATCGCGCAGCGCCTCGATCTGCTCGAGGGTGACCGTGGAGGCGGGTTGTTCGGCGCTGTCGCCGTCCTGGTCGGTGCGCTCCCCGAGGGCTTCGATCTCGCCGCCCAGTTCGTCGAGCTGCCGGGCGAGCTCGGTGCTCACCGCGGTGACGCGGCCGTCGACGGCCTCGATCCGTGCCAGCACCTGGTCGAGCCTGGCGCGCAGTTCGTCGACCGCCGCATCGTCGACGGCAGGGGCGGCGTCGGCGCCCGCAGGCGGGAGTACCGGGGCAGGCGGCGGTTCGGCGGGCGGGGCCATCGGCTGGCTGATCCGCTGGTGTAGCGCGCGGAGCTGCTCGTCGAGCCCGACCCGGGCGGCGTCGACGGCGCCGATCCGCTGGTCGAGGTCGGAGCTGGTGGCATCCACGGTGGTGACGCGACGCTCCAGTTCGACCGTCGATGCGCCGATCGTGTCGAGCCGTTCCTTGATCGCCGCGAGCTCGTCGCGCAGCTCCTCGATCGGGTGCGGGGCGGTGACCGCCGCATCACCCGGGCCGCTCGCAGCGGTGTCGTCGGAACCGTCGGTGGTGGCGTTCGTGGATGCGGGGCGACGTCGGAACCAGGCCATAGGACGACCCGAAGGTACCCGAGTACGGTGCGCACATGGCCGATATGCCCCACCGCATCGATCTCCACGAGTCGGAGATGCCCACCACTTGGTACAACGTCATCCCCGACCTCCCGGCACCGCCGCCGCCGCCGTTGCACCCCGGCACGCACGAGCCGGTCGGGCCCGACGACCTGGCTCCGCTGTTCCCGATGGCGCTCATCGAGCAGGAGGTGTCGACGCAGTCCTACATCGACATCCCCGGTGAGGTCCTCGACGTCTACCGGGTGTGGCGCCCGAGCCCGCTGTTCCGTGCGCACCGCCTCGAGCGTGAGCTCGGCACGCCGGCACGGATCTACTACAAGTACGAGGGCGTGAGCCCGGCCGGCTCGCACAAGCCGAACACGGCCGTGCCCCAGGCGTACTACAACCACCAGGAGGGCGTCCGGAAGCTCACCACCGAGACCGGCGCCGGGCAGTGGGGGTCGTCGTTGGCGTACGCAACGGCCCAGTACGGCATGGAGTGCGAGGTGTGGCAGGTCGCCGCCTCCTACAAGACCAAGCCGTATCGCCGCACGATGATGGAGGTCTGGGGTGCGACCGTGCACTCGAGCCCGTCCGAGGTCACCGAGTACGGCCGGTCGCTGCTCGCCCAGGACCCCGACCACCCGGGTTCGCTCGGCATCGCGATCTCCGAGGCCGTCGCGATGGCGGTCGCCGATCCGTCGGTGCGCTACGCGCTCGGTTCGGTGCTCAACCACGTGCTGTTGCACCAGACGATCATCGGTGAAGAGGCGCTGCTGCAGCTCGCGAAGATCGGCGAGACCCCCGACCTGCTGGTGGGGTGCACCGGCGGCGGGTCGAACTTCGGGGGGCTGTCGTTCCCGTTCCTGCGCGAGAAGCTGGCCGGTCGGATGAACCCGACGATCCGGTGCGTGGAGCCCGCGGCGTGTCCGAGCCTCACCAAGGGCGAGTACCGCTACGACTTCGGCGACACCGCCGGCATGACGCCGCTCATGAAGATGCACACGCTCGGGCACGGGTTCATCCCCGAGGCCATCCACGCCGGTGGGCTGCGCTATCACGGCATGAGCCCGCTCGTGTCCCACGTCTACGAGCTGGGCCTGACCGAGGCGATCGCGATCCCGCAGCGCGAGTGCTTCGCGAGCGCGCTGCAGTTCGCGCGGACCGAGGGGATCGTGCCGGCGCCCGAGCCGACGCACGCCATCGCCGCGGCGATCCGCGAGGCCCTGGCCTGCAAGGAGACGGGCGAGGAGAAGGTGATCCTGACGGCGCTGTGCGGTCACGGTCACCTCGACCTGGCTGCCTACGAGAAGTACCTGTCGGGCGAGATGGTCGACTACGACCTGCCCGACTCGGTGATCGCGGCCGCGATGGCCGAGGTCCCCGTCCTGTCCTGAGCCGGGTTTCGCAGCCAGGACCCGGGGCTGCGTGCCGTACCCGATCGGGGGGTTGACGGCCGGCGATGTACGTTCGATGATTGAACGCATGTCGCCGGCCGGTCGCACCCTGTGGATCACGAGCCTCGCGTCGTTCGTGGTCTTCCTCGACACGACGGTGCTGTTCGTCGCGTTCCCCGACATCACGGCCTCGTTCCCCGAGGTCGCCCCGACCCAGCTCTCGTGGGTGCTCAACGCCTACACGATCGTGTTCGCCGCGCTGCTCGTGCCCTTCGGGCGGTTGGCCGATCGGCAGGGGCACAAGCTGATGTTCCTGTGGGGGCTCGTCGGGTTCACCTCGGCGTCGCTGCTGTGTGCCGTGGCCCCGACCGCCGGGCTGCTGGTCGCGGCACGGGTGCTGCAGGCGGCCGCCGGCGCGGCGCTCGTGCCCTCCTCGCTCGCATTGTTGTTGCGCTCCACCCCACACGCCCGGATCCCGGTCGCGCTCGCCATCTGGGGCGCGACCGGAGCAGTCGCCGGCGCGGTCGGGCCGACGCTCGGTGCCGCCCTCGTCGAGACCGCTGGCTGGCGGTGGGTGTTCGTGGTCAACCTCCCCCTCGGCGCGCTCGCGGTGTGGCAGGGGCGTCGGCACCTCACCGAGTCGAGGCAGCCCGAGACCGTGCTGCCCTCCGCGGTCGGCGTGGTGCTCGTGATCGTGGCCTCGGTGCTGCTCACCTTCGGCCTGGTCAAGGGCCAGGAGTGGGGCTGGCTGGCGGCCGGCACGCTCGCCTCGGTGATCGGCGGCCTGGTGCTACTCGGGGTGTTCGTGGCACACCAGGCGCGCAGCACCCGGCCGGTGATCGACCTCGGGCTGTTCCGGATCCGCAACTTCGCGTGGGGGAACGCTGCGTCGATGACCTTCGGCGCCGCGTTCACGGCGATGTTCCTGTCGAGCATCCTGTTCCTGACCGCCGTGTGGGGCTGGTCGATCCTCGAGGCCGGGCTGGGCGTGGCCCCCGGCCCGGCGATGGTCGCCGTGCTGGCGCCGTTCCTCGGTCGGCTCGCGGCGCGGATCGGGCAACGGCCCCTGCTGATCCTGGGTGGGTTGCTCTACGCGGCCGGCGGGTGGTGGCGGCTGTTCGCGCTCGGCGGCGAGGCCGACTACGTGGGCGACTACCTGCCGTCGATGGTGCTCACCGGGTTCGGTGTGGCGCTGTGCCTGCCGCAGCTCTCGAGCCTCGTCGGCCAGGCGCTCCCGCCGGGGCAACTCGGCACCGGCGGTGCGGTCAACCAGGCACTGCGCCAGTTCGCCGGCACGGTCGGCGTCGCACTGACCGTGGGGTTCACGGCCGGGATCACCGGGCTCGACGACGCGCTCGCCGCGTTCGACCGGATCTGGTGGATCATCGTCATCGGCGGTCTCTCGGTCACGTTGCTGGCGCTCCCGCTGCGGCGTGGTGCCGCCGTCGCGCCCGCCTCACCGATCGACCCGGCGGTCGCCGTGGCACCGGCGGCGGGGAGCTGAGGTCGGCATGCGACGCACCGCGCTCGGCGACATGCGCTGCTCGATCGCCCGCGCCACCGACGTGCTCGGCGATCCGTGGACGTTGCTGATCGTGCGCGACCTGATCGTGGGCGTCACCCGCTTCGACGACTTCACCCGCCGGCTCGGCATCCCCCGGGCCACCCTGGCCGCACGGTTGCAGGGCCTGACCGAGCACGGGATCGTCGAGCGTCGGCGCTACCAGGAGCGGCCACCGCGCGACGAGTACGTGCTCACCGAGCGGGGTCGGGCGTTGCAGCCCGTGATCGTGACGTTGATGCAGTGGGGCGACCAGTGGTTGCGCGACGACGATCCGCCCACGACGCTCGAGGATGCCCGGACCGGTCGCCGGATCGAACCGGTGCTGGTCGACCGCACCACCGGGCTGCCGCTGTCGGGTCTCCCGGTGCGCGCCGTCGGGGAGGTCACCCGCGGCCTGCGCGCCGACGACGCGACCTGAGCACCGAGTCAACGTCCGGCGAGCCCGAGGAACACGAGGAGTGCGCGGTCGAGCCGGAGCACGAGGACGACGGCGGCGTGGCGGCCCACGACCTCAGAGCAGCGTGGCGCGGACGTGCGGCTCGATCGCCGGCCAGGTGGCGCGCAACCCCGCATGGAGGTCGAAGCCGGCCACCTCGTCGATCGGCACCCAGCGCAGCGCCTCCGACTCGGCATTCGCGGCATGGGCGCCGGCGTCGGTCTGGCAGTGGGCGATCACCGTTCGGTAGCACCAGTTGCCGTGATCGTCGGCGTAGACGGACCGCACCTCGATGGCGGTGGGGTCGATCCCGGCTTCTTCGTTGGCCTCGCGCACCGCGGCCGCGATCGGGTCCTCGTGGGAGTCGAGCGCCCCGCCCGGCAGTGCCCAGGTGCCGCCCCCGTGGGTCCACCCGGCGCGGAGTTGCAGCAGGACGTGCGGGTCGTCGAGGTCGAGGCGGACGAGCAGCAGCCCGGCGGCGCCGAAGAGCCCCCAGTGCGGTGCCCCACAGGTGCACATGAGGAATCCGTCGCCGTCACGGAAGGCCATGCCGAGATGCTGCCAGACGGCGGTGCCACGCGCCGAGCGGCGCCTGGCACCCACGCTCGCTGCGGTGCGCGAGCAGCGCACGATGGGTCGCCTGTTCGCCGCACGGGAGCTGCTGCGACTCGTCCCCACCACCCTGTCGGACGATCGCGTGACGGGGTACTCTCACCGACCTGACCAGTCGATCGCTTCGGCCGTGGGGCGTGAGCCTGCGCTCGTGGTGGTCGTGGGCGCTCGAGCCGTGGCGATCGGTCGGTGTGTCGGTCGCGCTCGTGGGCGCGCTGTCACTGCCGGCGCTGCTGTTGTCGGCCGGTCCGATGTTCGAGGCCGCCGCGTCCGACGAGGTGGCACATGGGTTCGTCGAGGATCTGGCCCCCGGACCAGCGGGGGTGACGGTGGCGACGCGCGGGCGCGCCGCGGCCGAGCTGCTCGAACCGTTCTCGACCGCACTCGAGGATCGACTTGCGACCATCGATCCGCTGGCAGCCCCGACGCGCCTGCTCATCACGGATCCGCTGCCCGTCGAGCCGGTCGGCGGGGAAGATGTCGAGCCGGCCCGGACCACGGGTCGACTGTTCGCTCGTGCCGGCGCAGTCGACGCGCTCGACGTGGTCGCGGGTTCGACATCCTCGCCGGGGGCATGGGTCACCGAGACCCTCGCCGAGGATCTGGACCTCGGCCCGGGGAGCACGATCGCCATCGGTGGCCAGCCCGTCGCCGTCGCCGGCGTCTACCGCGATCTGTGGGCCGCCGAGCTCGACGAGTTCTGGAGCGACGTCCCGTCGCAGTACCTGCCGCGCTTCCTGCGGGTGTTCAACAGCCCCGACTTCGAGATGATCGTCGTTGCCGACGACCTGATGAGCGAGCTGGGCCCGGAGGTGCGCGCCGTCTGGGAGGCGCCGCTCGCTCGTACTCCCCAGTCGTGGGACGCGTTGGTGGAGCTGACCAACTCGTACCGACAGCTCGAGCGCGATCTGGCCGGGGAGACGGCGCTCGGCGACCTCCATCGCGCGATCGCCATCGAGCCCGATGCACCGCCCAGCCTGTTCACCGCGTTGTACGACGCCAGGTCGGAGGCCGGCGCCGTCATCGCCGACCTGGCGCAGCCGATCGCCACCGCGACCCTGGCCGGCGCGGCTGCTGGTCTGGCGCTGTCGACGCTGGGGGCCGTGTTCATGATCCGACGTCGCCGCTCGGAGTACCGGCTCCTCGCAGCCGACGGCGACGGCTGGTGGCGGTTCTTCGGGCGAGCCGGCATGCAGTACACCGCTCCGGCGGTGGCCGGCGTGGTTGCCGGGGTCGCCATCGCCTGGTTCACGATCACCGTGCTCGGTCCGTCGGGGTCGGCCGATCTGGGCGAGGTGCCGACGCGCTCGGTCGTGGTGTTCTCGCTGGTCGCCTGCCTGCTCGCCGGGGCGGTGACGGCGTCGCTCGCAGTCCGCACGGCGGACGGGATGAACGTGGACACCGGCGGGGTCAGCACCAGCTGGTTGTTCGTGCTCGGGGGGGCTGCGGTGGCGATGTGGTGGCAGCTGGGTGAGCGGGTTCCGGGCGACGACGCTGGTCCGCTCGTCGTGACGTTCCCGTTCGTCGGCATCGTCACCGGCGTCGTGCTGATCGTGCTGGTGTTCCGGCGGGTGCTGCGCACAGCCCGGCGGAGCGGTTCCCGGCTCCCGACCTCGCTGTTCCTGGCGTGGCGGGCGCTGACCGGATCCGAGACCGGCGCGCTCCTGGTGACCTCCGCGCTCGGACTGGCCGCCGGGCTCGCCGTGCTCTCGACGGTGTTCGTGTCCTCGGTCGACACCGCGATCGTCGACAAGGCGGTCACCGTCGTCGGGTCCGAGACCCAGCTCGACATCGCCGGTCGAGCCGACCCGGCAGTGCTCCCGGCCGACACCACCATCCTGCGAACCCAGTCGACGCGGGCCTCGGGCACCACGACTCGGGTCATCGCGGTCGACCCCGACACGTTCGCCTCGGCCGTGGTGTGGCCCGACTCGTTCGGTATGTCGCCCACCGACGTGCTCGACGTGCTCGGCGACCCGGTGGACGGCGCGGTCGCGGCCGTCGTCGTGGGCGGCGACCGGCTGCCCGATCGGGGCGAGTTCGGCGTGCAGCGGGTGTTCCCGTTCGAGGTCGTCGCTGAGCTGGGCTCGTTCCCGCTCGCGTCGACCGCCGGGCCCACGCTGGTGGTCCGCACCGACCAGTTCGAGGAGTTCGCTCGCGTGCGGTTCGCCGACGGGCTCGACGAGGTGACGCCGACCGACCAGCTCGCCGCCGAGGCGCTCGGCGAGGACAGCGGCTTCGTCTCACCGCTCGATGCGTTCGAGCACACGATCGTGTCGCGACTCGGCGCGGACGAGCTCGCGAGTGGCGCCGAGGCAGCAGGGCTGGTGGTCCGTGACGTCGTGACCCTCGCCGAGGAGTCGAACCGGGTCGGCAACCTGTCGACCCGATGGGCCTTCGACTTCCTGCGGATCCTGGCGGCGATCGGCGCGATGACGGCCCTCGTGGCGATGGCGCTCTACCTCGCCGAGCGTCGTCGCGAGCGCGCCGTCGCCGCGGTGATGGTCGACCAGATGGGGATCCCGAGGCGGACCAACCTCGCCGCCGCCGTCGTCGAGATGGTCGGGCTGGTCGGTGTGGCGCTGGCCGCAGGGACGGCGAGCGCGTTGCTCGTCGCCTGGCGGGCCTTCCCCTCCTTCGAGCCCGATTCCCGCACGCCACCGTCGGCCGGCCTGGTGGTGACACCGCTGGACGTGGCCGTGATCGTCGGCCTGGCGGTGGTCGCAGTTGCCCTGACCGCCGCCACGGCCCAGCACGCCGCGACGTCGGCTGCCCGATCGAGGGTGTTCCGTGGGTGACGTGCTGATCCGCTGTGTGGGTGTCGTGAAGATCTACCCGGCCGGGTCCGGTCGGGTCCAGGCGCTCCGGGGCGTCGATCTGACGATCGCTCGCGGCGACGCGGTCGTGGTCGCGGGGCCCTCGGGCAGCGGCAAGTCCTCGCTGCTGCGGATCATCGCCGGTCTCGACGAACCGACCGCCGGGGTGGTGGAGGTCGACGGTGTCGATCTGGCCCGGGTGCCGCGTCGTCGTCGCCGGCTCGTCCGCAGCCGTCTCCTGTCGCACGTCTACCAGCGACCGCTCGACAACCTGGTCTCCCACGAGACCGCGGTCGAGCAGGTGCAGCGGGTGGCGGTCCGGCGCGGTGCCGAACCCGAGGCGGCACTGGAGATGCTCGATCGGGTGGGGCTGGCCGGGCGCCGTGACCACCGGCCGGGGGAGCTGTCGGGTGGGGAGCAGCAGCGCCTGGCCTTCGCTCGGGCGGCGGTCGGGTCGCCGGCGCTGATCATCGCGGACGAGCCGACCGCCGAGCTCGACCGTGCCAGCGGCCGACAGGTGCTCGACACCATCGACGCGCTGGCCGCGGAGGGGATCACGGTGCTCGTCGCCACCCACGATCGGCAGGTGCAGGAGCGGATCTCGCACGTGGTGACGCTGCGCGACGGTGCGGTCGCGTCGGTGCGGATCGGGGACGACGAGCTGTTCGTCATCGACGACTCGGGACGCCTGCAGCTTCCGCCCGACCTCCGCGGCCGCTTCCCCGAGGGTCGCGCCCGTCTCGCCTGGGATGACGACACCGATCGACTGACGGGAAGCCCGCCGTGACGTCCGCCGAGGGTGAGATCGCGGACGACGACGTGGTCGTGGAGGTGCGGGGTGTGACCAAGCGGTTCCGGCGCGGCCCCGAGGTGGTCACCGCAGTGCGGGCCGCATCGTTCACCTTGCGGCCGGGCTCGCTCACCGTGCTCTCGGGGCCGTCGGGTTCGGGCAAGACGACGCTGCTGAACCTGGTGATGGGGTGGGAGACGCCCGACGAGGGGGTGGTGACCGGACTCCCCGGTCGACCCACCTGGGTGGACCTGGCGGTGCTGCCGCAGAGCCTCGGCCTGGTCGAGTACCTGACGCTCGGCGAGAACGTGTCGCTGCCCGGTCGGGCCGCCGGTCTGGCGCTGGACCCGGTCGAGGTGATGATCTCGCTCGGCATCGCCCATCTCGCCGATCGCTTCCCGGCCGAGACGTCGCTCGGCGAGCAGCAGCGCGCCGCGTGCGCCCGGGCGCTGGTGTCACGGCCCCGGCTGCTGATCGCGGACGAGCCCACCAGCCATCAGGACGACCTGTCGGTGCATCGCATCATCGACGAGCTGCTGGCCGCCGTCTCGGGTGGTTCGGCGGTACTCGTGGCGACCCACGACGAGCGGGTCGCCGCAGTCAGCACCCACCTGCTGTCGATGGAGGACGGGGTGGTCACCGCTCTGGCGTGAGTGGCCGGTTGTGGCTCGCTGAGGACGGGCCTATCATGGACATCCAACGGCGCGGGGTGGAGCAGTCCGGTAGCTCGTCGGGCTCATAACCCGAAGGTCGCAGGTTCAAATCCTGCCCCCGC